>DATKYO010000062.1:0-34340 GCA_035528475.1 Methanoregulaceae archaeon
ATCCTCCCCGGAATCCGTTCCTCCGGTTCTATGGACGACGAACCGAACCTGGTAGTCGGTCAAATCGCCGTCAGGTGATCCGGCAATGATATGCAGTTTCCGGTATGTCCACCCATCGAGGAAAGGTGGTGGTGGTGGTGGAGGTGTGACCTCGATATAATCCACCTTAGTAACCGAATCACTGCCATACGCGTTCTCGACTGTCAGCGATACCGTATACAGCCCTTCCTCCTCGTATGTATGGACGGGGTTCTGAGTCGTATAATCTGTCACTGTATCACCGTCAATATCCCAGGCCCATGATGTCGGTGAACTCGTCGAAACGTCGGTGAACTGGACGTTCAGGGGATAATGGCCTGTTTCAGGTAGTGCAGTGAAATCTGCATCAGGCGGAACTGGCAATCCAATCTCCGTATACCCTTTAATACAGACATTTGTATTCGCATATGAAGAGGTAAGATCCTCCCAGGATGAGCCATAATGGCTGAAATAACTCTCTCCGGGATTCGCGGTGGCACCACCCGAATACCCCAATAATGGAGAACCTTCGCCAATCGGCATTTCAACCGGAATCGGATAATTATAACCTGGGGTTACTAACCGGATAACAATCGAATAGCGGTCTCCGGAAGACAATTCAACCGGCTGGATTAATTCAAGGGTGTGATATCCTGGTATTGAGAATGTCGTACTTGTTGTTGATTCATATCCTGCGGGGTTTATTGGACCGCTTGTCGGATTTCTGTATATATATACCTGGATTTCTGTGTTAGGGGAAAGAGTGTAAAATCCTACTGCATTGAGCATTTCGTCTGATTCTGCAGTGAAAATATTGGCGCCCCAGGCAGTATTGGAATAATATCCCACTCCAGCCGTTCTTCCCAGTGGATCATATTGGTAGATCGTATCATAATTCGTGATTGGTACAGCAGTAAACACGGCATTATCTTTGCCTGCCAGGGTGTCGTAGTATGAGATATAGAAATATCCTCCCTCGCCCCAGCCCGATCCCCAGCTATTCTTGATAATAAATGCCCCGGGACCAGGAGCACCGGATACAGCTTTGTTATCATCCCAACCTACGATCACGACACCGTGGTTTGGATTGGCTGATCCGGAATAATAGTAGGTCCTGGAGCCTAAATTGTAATACGAAGTACTCCAGTAGAAAGAGATTGAAACTCCGCCATATGTCATGACTGCTTCTTTGATGTTGTCATTATCAAGGGGTCCTCCCTTGGGAGGAATGAACAGAATCTCCTGCACATGCTTCACGGGAGGCAAATCCGTTGGCGAGGGTGTTGACCAGTAGGGATCGTCACTTTCCCGTAGCGGACCACTCCAACGTGCAAGATATGCGGCTGACATGTCGTAATTGCCACCTTCACACGGGCCATAATCAAAACCGTGAGTTCGGATCAGGTTGTTCTCCGAAAAATCCCAGGTTTCACCGGGAAGCAGAACAGATTCAAGCGATCCAAAGGTTGCGAAAGCCCAGCAACTCCCGCAGGGCCCCTGATCTTTCACGGAAGTCACCTTTTCAGTTGTCCGCAGGTCGTAATATGAAGGATATGAAAGGATATGCGCATCGGAAATAGCCACATCCATTCCTGTAAGATATGAATTGTCAAAAGGAGACGGACTGAATCCGAGACCGTATTCTGTTCCGGTTTCTCCATCTGTGGTGAAAATGACCGGATCTTCATTTAGGTAATTCAGGAAATCGGGATTGATTGGTGATGATGAGGGGGTATCTGAACCACGTTGGTCTTCCAAAGTTGGTACAGGTGTAACATCGACCGTAGTCTGTGTGGACTGAACAGCAGGTATTATTTCAGTCGACCCAAATGCGTTTGCAGCATTCAGCCTCCCCCCGGCGACTGTTTTGTCGTGAAGGGAATCGATAAGATCAACAGAGCTGAGAATGCGGATTTTCAATTCCTGTGGACTTATCCCGGGTTCTTCCGTTGCTATTAACCCTGCGACTCCCGCGACAAAAGGGGCCGCCATCGAGGTGCCTGACATGAAGATATAGGGTTCTCCCTTCCAGGCCGGGCAATTGCTGATGATATTCACTCCCGGTGCGCCAATATCTACAGTGTATTGTCCCCAGTTAGAAAAGCCGGCAAGTTCATCGTCTTGCCCGGTTGCTGCGACCGATATGATATTTTCACAGTTATAATTTGCTGGATACACGGGATACACGTCGTTATCCTGGCCGGAGTTGCCTGCAGCACAGACGAAAAGGGCGGGTGACTGCGATATAACCTCATACAATGCCTGATCATATTCGCTGCACCCCCAGGATATGGAGACAATATCCGCTCCCATCATGGATGCGTACCCGATGGAGTCTATTGCATCAGCGGTGGAACCATAACCCTGCGCATTCAGGCATTTGAGTGGCATAACCCTTGCGTTCCATGTCACCCCGGAAATCCCGATCCCATTGTTGCCGGATGCACCGATGGTTCCTGCACAATGTGTTCCGTGACCATTATCGTCGGCAGGATCACCGCTCATTTCCAGGAAATTAAAACCCTGGTAATCATCGATATATCCGTTATTATCATCATCAAGATTGTTACTGGGGATTTCGTTGGCATTCATCCAGATATTATCCATTAAATCAGGGTGGGTAATATCGACCCCTGTATCGATAACCGCAATAATTACCTCTTTATTGCCTTGTGTCACATCCCAGGCCTGCAAAATGCCGATATCTGCCCCGAAAGTTCCGATATTTCCGTTCACTTCCTGCCCGGAATTCGAAAGAGCCCACTGGAGCGGGAAATAGGTATCGTCAGGATAATCCGTTGCAGGGATTTCGCCACTGGGGCGATTTAGTTCTATGGGGGAAGATGGAAGGGACAGGATATAATTCGGCTGCGCATATTCAACGGAGGGATCATTCTGGTATTCATCAATCATCTCCTCAACCGATACCCCCTCCGGAACAACTACCAGATGGAGTCCTTCCTGACCGGATTTTTTATAATCCTTTTTCAGGGTTCCTCCCACTTTTTTATGTACCTTGTCTCTTGCATATTCTTTCAGATTCTCAGTAAGTCCTTCCTCGTCCCTGAATTTGACCAGAATCTCGTTTTCAACATATTTTTTCCCACTTTTCTGAATTTTAGCGGCATCTTTGGCTGAATTCTTATAATTTTCGCTGTCATCTGATATTTCAGGCTCTGACGGTATATTTAAAGTTGGATCCTCTGATATATCAATTCCTGTCGGATTTTCGCTCTCATACAAATCAGAAGACTCATTTACCCCGATTGAACCCTCCTTAGCACCATAAGAGGGGACAATAATAAAAAATAAAGAGAATACTATAGCAATAATAAATACTGCACGAGTAATTCCTGAATTAATGATTTTTTTCGTCACTCCTAACCGCTCCTGATATCTCCCCTAAGTATAGTAGTATGTATATGAAAATCTCATAAAAAAGATCGTATCACGGTACGACCAATCCTTTTAATTTCAATAATAGTGAAAACCAGTTCCAATGACCCGCCGTACCGGTTGCAATCAAACAGGCGCTGATTAGTATCCCCATCTCCATATTTCTGCATTTAATCTCTATAGTATTAAAAAACGGTGAGTAAAATTAAATTTCAATATATGTCTGATAAAAAAGATGACCGCATTAATGCGCTTATTTCCAGATACCCTGTCCCCCGACTTCGGTAAAACCCACAGGGAGATATCACAGGGGCATTTACGATCTTAAAAAAGCGTCTCTTATTCATCCCGGCATTCATGACGTTCCAGGACTTTTTTGATGATGAGGCTCGAACTGCAGTATGAGTCCTCCGAATAACTTCCAATCCGGACAAGTTCGGCATCCAGGCCCCGTTTCTGAAGTTCATTCCGTATTTTCTCTTCATTGAAATGCTGATTGAAGCCAAAAGTGATTACTGCCGGCCTGATCTCCTCAACGGGACGGAACATATCGTGCAGGTCCCCGAGGACCGCATGGTCCACCACCTTGAGTGAAGCCATCATATGCACCCTCTGATCTTCAGGTATTATGGGTTTGGGTTTGTGCTTTACATTGGCATCCCGGGCCACAATTACATAGAGTTCATCTCCAAGCAGGCGCGACTGCTCAAGATAATAAATGTGACCGGGATGGAGGATATCGAATGTGCCTGTGGCCACCACGCGCTTCATTCAATCACCTCAATTTCCTCGGGATTTCCGTTTGCCCGAAAACACCGCCAGCTCCCTTCCGTATAAGGGTATCCGATAATGAAATGATATCTTCCAACCCTGGGAAAGAACCGGAGATCTGCATCCGAGGGGCGAAGTGCCCCATTGGGATGACTGTGTGCGCTTCCGGCAACATGCGTATCCAGTGGCATCATATCCAGAATAAGGCTGGCGCTGTCTTCCCGGCTGACTGTTCCAGGGAGGAGATTCAGCTCTTCGATAACCCCATCCTTTTCACGGAGTATCCCTGCAAATTCACAGGGGTGGCGGTCGCTGCCGACATTCAGGAGAAGATCCAGTAGATCCCGGCTGATTCCTCGAATTTTCATCTTTGACCCGTAAATATTGGACGGTGAGAAGATTAAAGATGGGGTTTTCACATCACTGCGAAAACGGGGATATGAATGAAGACCATTTTAATTTCAGAAAGTCCCGTCCTGCTCAAAACTCCGGCCGAAACGGAGTGCTAGATCCGCCTTGAACAGTTCTTTTCCCAGGTATGCGGCATGATCCATAAGAGAAATCTTTCCATCCTTTAATATCGTGTAAAAAACAGCCTCCCATGATCTACCCCGGTAAGCCCTGTTTTGGATGACTGCAACAATATATCCGTCTTCAATCCCGATTCGGAAGTTCCCGCAGGGATCATAGACGATATCTTTCGGCATTTCATCAGCCTCCACTACATGATCATATACGAGTGGCGGCTCCCGCCTCTTTCTCTTCTCTTTCAATACCAGAAGGTCGATTCCCAGATCCTTGGGATAGGGCCTTCCTTCCATGAGCACCATCATCTCGGTGGCCCTCCGCATCTCTGCGACCGATCCATGGGTTTTATCGGAATGTTCGCTGGTAAATATCACGGCCGCACCAATTTCATGCGCGAATCCGGCCATGAGGGCATTGACCCCTATAGAGTCGGCATCTATCAGTTCTGTAACGTTTCCTGCCCCGAAGAAGAGAGGATATTCTGATTCCCCAAAATTCAGGAGCGAATCCGTGAGTCCTGATCCGACAGGTTGCAGGAGTGGATCGGCTATAATGCAGGTTATCCCTGCTCTTTCTGCATCCCTGATATTCTCTTCAAGCGTTCTTTGGCCAGGGACAATGACTGCACAGACACCCGCATCAGCCACCTGTTTGCCAATCACGCGGATATTCTCCTCCTGGAGACTCAAAACCAGGTCCGCCCTATCCAGGGCCGGCGCAATAAGTGATGGATCCTGGGTGTCGACTGCCAGGGGGCCCTCGATGTCCCGGAGTTCCTGGAAACAATTTGCAACATCGTCGGGAGTTGCATCGAAACCGAAACCAAGGTCAACGATATCGGCTCCCCGGGAAAAAAATGTCTCGACCTGCCTGGAAATATCAGGTGCCTTATGCGCATCCATTATCTCTGCGAGCACCTTGATCCTGGAATTCCCCCCGATCTTCACTGACCTGATAAGATACTCGCCTATTGCAATCCTTTCCTGTTTCTCTACCCTGCGCATGGCCTCTTCTTCCTTTTGTTTTGCCAGGAATTCATCCGCAGGAACATCCCGTGAGAGAGTCACCTCCCCCAGGAGAGGAAGAATGAGGGGAAGATCCGCCGCATGCCGTGGGCCAAGAAAAACCGGAACGCCAGCCTTTTTTTCGACTTCTTCAAAAGAAGCTGTTGACATCCCGGTAACCAGGACCATGTCATATTTCCCCTTCAAAACAAGTTTTGACAACTGATCAGGTGAGAGGAACGATGCGATCTCCCCGGTTACCACTACCTCGGCATCAAATTTTCTGGCCGCCTCTATCACCAGGGAAGAGGTAGCAGATCCGGTAGGAAGAAGGATTCGCATAAGTTTCCTTAATATCAGGTAATTAAAAAAATATATGATTATATGCTGACCTGCGACCTGCATGTGCATACACGTTACTCTCGTGATGGAGAGAGCAGTGTGGAAGAAATACTCCGCAGGGGGGAGGAGATCGGACTTGACGCCATCGCCATCACCGATCACGACACCGTTGAGGGTGCCCGCCATGCCCTTACATGCGCCACATCGCTGGTCGTAATTCCCGGGATTGAGATATCAACCATGCAGGGACACCTCATCGCACTGGGCATCAAGGACCCGGTTCCTGCAGGAATGGACGTAATAGGCGCTATCACTCTGGCGAGGGAGATGGGGGCGGTCCTGATCCTCCCCCACCCCTATCATATGATGAGGCATGGCGTGGGTCTCAAATTGCAAAAGGCACTCTCCTCGGTGGATGCCATTGAGACATTCAACAGCAGGTACATCGTGGGATCGGCAAATATCAAGGCGGCAAGGATGGCGCGCCAGTTGGGAAAACCCTGTGTGGGGGGGTCTGATGCCCATCACGCCCGCTATGTCGGTTTCGGTTGGACTCATGTTGATGCCGAAAAGAATACCGAGGCTATACTGGAGGCAATCCGGAATGGCAGGACGTCTGCAGGAGGGAGAATGACTCCTCTTCGCACATATACCCGACAATCGCTGAAAAATACATGGAAAAAACTGAAACGGAGCACAAAGCACCGGTAAGGCTGGCATTCAGGGTGGCATACCTGGGAGACAAATTTTTCGGTTCTCAGATGCAGGCAGATTTAAGAACCGTTGAAGGGGAATTTGTCGCGGCATGCACACGACTTGGTCTTTTTTCCGATTACCGAAATGCCGGGTTCCTCGCATCAGGTAGAACAGATCGGGGCGTGCATGCCAGGGGCCAGGTGTACGCGTTTACTACAGGGTTTCCCGCGCGGGCCATTCAATTGCTCAACTGGCAACTGCCACGCGACTGCTGGGTTTCCGCATATGCCGAAGTGGCCGAAAATTTCCACCCCCGGTACGATGCTCTCAGTCGGACCTACCGCTATTATTTCGCGGATGATGAACTGGATATTGATGCAATGGACAGTGCAGCGGCTTCTTTTATCGGTAATCATGATTTTTCATCCTATGCCCGGATAAAAGATAAAAACCCATTTCGGACAGTTCTTAAAGCCCAGGTAATAAGTGAAGGCGATCATTGCGTGCTGGAAGTGACAGCCGAGAGCTTTCTCTGGCACATGGTGAGATATATGGCCGCATCGCTTCATCTTGTCGGAAAGGGTGAATGGGACAGGGAAGCAATTGAAAGCCGGCTGAATGGTGAACAGCAGAAAACAATCGGCCCTGCTCCCCCTGAACACCTCGTATTATGGGATGTGGATTTCGGGTTTCCTTTCACCCTGATCTCCGGGATCGGACGTTCAGCAACATATATGCAGGGACTACGAACCCATCATGCGGTAATGGCCAATATTTGCGCGACACTCATCTCGGTAGACAAAAAGTGAGAATCAATATTCGCTGTTCATTCCACCCTGACCCCTTTCCAGAAGGCGATATATCCTTTGATTTCTGATGCGGCAGGTTTCGGGTCGGGATAGCACCATGCAGCGTCAGGATTTTTGTGGCCGTCTACTACCAGGGTATAGTAGTGGGCGATACCTTTCCAGAAACAGGTGGTAGTCGTCGGACTTGGTGTTAAATATTTCATGTCTACAGATTCGGGCGGAAAATAGTGGTTATCTTCAATGAAAATTGTCTGATCACTTTCTGCAAGGATTGCTCCTTTCCATACTGCTCGCTTCATTCCACCTGGTCATTTGACGGATCAGGAAAATAAAAGTTGGGATCATAAAAGTTGCGATCAAATCCCGATAACATGTTCAGAAAGGAACTTATCTGCAAGGTTGTTGTAGTTTTCCAGGATTGCCGGGTCCACCTTTCTGGGAATATGACTTTGATACGGGAAGATGGCTGCTACATTATGAATCATGATCCTCGCAATCGATTCGTTACTATGATACCGGGATATCTCCAATATCATACGTAGTAATTGCTCCGTTTCAGGAGCACCCCGGATGGAATGATCAGGATATGGCGGAATTTCGCTGTGACAGGTGTGGCAAGTGCTGTATCAGTTTAGGCAGGCACATCAGCATTGAGCGGAAGCTTTCATCCACCAGCCATTATTGCCGGGTTGAGGTTACCCGTGAGATCATTCCCGTCAATATCCAGCCCCAGTACAGGGAACTATTTTCCAGTCCGCCCCCTGGCAGCATCGATCATTCCTGGTGCCCCTATTTGAGGCGTATATCGGATGATGAGTATATCTGTTGCATATACTCAAACCGTCCGTCAATATGCCGCAATTTTACCTGTTATTCGATGATAATCAGGGAACAGGGAGGGGAAGAGGCAGGTAGGGTAAGCGGAGGAAGGAATTTAAAGGGCAGGAATCCGGATTTGAGAGAGAAGTGGGAAAGGCTTGTTGCCCCGCTTTCCGTGACGGACAGATCATCATGGCAGAGAAAGGTGAAGGAGATACTGGAAAAGTATGGCTATGAAGTAGAGATTGTTGACTGAATAATTCTGAAAGTTTCTTATTTGTTTCTCTTTCAAATACTGGCAAATATACCCTTATTACAGATGGCAGACATATATTTTAACTGGTTTCAATGACGGAAATCCCAAAAGAGGAGTATATATTAAAATGCACGTCTGCATGTGCGGGCTGCAGCTCTTCGCTCATTCTCCGGTATGTAACGAAAGCGGCAGGGGAAGACACGGTGCTGGTCATTCCTGCGTGCTGTACAAGTGTGATCCAGGGGATTTATCCCAATACCGCGATGAATGTGCCGATATATAACGTGGCGTTCGCTGCTGCAGCTGCATGCGCATCAGGCATGACTGAGGCCTTTTCAAAGGCCGGTAAAAAGACAAATGTTATCGTCTATGCAGGTGATGGGGGGACCGTTGATATCGGCATCCAGGCCCTATCAGGCGCTTTTGAGAGGGGGACAAATTTCCTCTACATCTGCTATGATAACGAGGCCTACGGCAATACCGGTATGCAGAGGTCAGGATCCACTCCTACAGGGGCAAGGACCACCACGACACCGGGGGGTAAAGGGCACATGAAAAAGGATCTGGCGGGTATCGTTGCTGCGCACAATCCCCCGTATCTTGCCACTGCATGCAGTGCATATCCCAAGGACCTTTTCAAGAAGGTTAAGAAGGCACTGGCAATAAACGGACCAAAGTTCATACATGTTCTTGCTCCCTGTCCTCCCGGCTGGCGTTTCCCTTCTGAAAAAACCATTGAGATGGGAAAACTTGCGGTCAAATCGGGGATGTGGCTGCTGTATGAGAGAGAATATGGCAAAGTCACCATCAACGGGCCTTCAAAAGCGGCCATGATAAAACCGCTGCCTATTGAAGATTACCTCTCCGTACAAGGAAGGTTCAAGGGAATTAGCAAGGAATCCATAGCAATTCTCAAGTCACAGGCAGAAAAAACCGCAAAACGGATTAAACTGGAGGAGGAAGGCATATGCTGACCATCGCCACAGGAAACAAGGCCGTTGCAGCTGCGGTGAAAGAGGTAAAGCCTGACGTGATTGCTGCCTATCCCATCACCCCGCAGACTGAGATCGTAGAGCAGATGGCAGAGTATGTCACCAACCGTGAACTCGAGAGCCACTATATTCCAGTGGAGAGCGAACATTCGGCAATGGCAGCCTGTATAGGGGCCAGTGTGACAGGAGCACGGACCTTCACCGCAACAAGCTCCCATGGACTTTTATACATGCACGAGATGGTCAATTGGGCGGCCGGTGCCAGGCTTCCTATTGTAATGGCCAATGTCAATCGTGCCATTGGACCGGGATGGAACGTATGGTGTGAACATACCGATGCATTCCAGGAAAGGGACACAGGCTGGCTCCAGGTCTATGTGGGAACTGTCCAGGAGGCCTACGATGCGACACTAATGGCCTTCCGTATCGCGGAACATAACGATGTGCTCCTCCCGGTTATGGTAAACCTGGACGGTTTTACGCTTTCCCATATCATGCAGTCGCTGGAGACCGTCAGCGTGGGAGATTTCGTTCCGCCGATTCATCTCCCTCACGCAATAGATACCGCCAATCCCGCAGGTTACGGAACTCTTACCGGGCCTGATGAATATTTCAAGTTCCGGTGGGATATCGAGCGTTCCATGAGAGATTCGGTGAAAGTAATCCAGGAAACCGAGGCTGAATTTGCCGAACGATTCGGTCGTTCTTACAGTTTTACTGAAGAGTACCTTTGTGAGGATGCCGATGTGGTTGTGGTCTCCATGGGGACGCTCGGGAAAGAGTCAGAGGTTGCAGCAGACCAGCTTCGCAGGGAGGGAATAAAAGCAGGGTCCATGCGCCTGCGCTGGTTGCGTCCCTTCCCTTCGCTTGATCTTTCAGGGCGTGATATAGTGGTGATTGACCGCGATTACTCATTCGGTTTCGGAGGCGTAATTGCCCAGAGCCTGAAGGCAAAGCACAGGGTTGATCCCTTCAGCGTTATCGCAGGGCTTGGAGGACAGGAAGTCACGTATGATGACATTGCCTCGTTTGTAAAAGAGCGGCGGACAGGAGAAGAGTTCTGGTTCGGGGTGAACGGCAATGTATGAGATACGTATCCATTCCCGTGGCGGGCAGGGCGGAGTGACGGCAGCCCGCCTCCTGGCTATTGCTGCATTCAGGGATGGAAAACATGCCACCGCCTGCCCATTCTATGGGGCTGAAAGAAGAGGGGCGCCTGTTGTATCATTCATAAGGATCGATGACAAGCCTATCAAAGTGTATAGCCAGATCCGGACTCCGGACCTGGTGGTGGTGCTGGATTCCAGCGTAATGGAAACCGTAGACGTGCTTCAGGGTTTAAAAGAAGGTGGAAAAGTCCTGATTAATGCCACCCATGATGTCACACTGGGAGATTACCAGACGTATGCAGTTGATCTTACCGGTATCGCGTTGCGCCTGAACCTGGTTGTTGCCGGAAGCCCTATCCTCAATACACCCGTTCTGGGAGCCATGGCTAAAATGGGAATAATCACTGTTGAATCTGCAAAATCAGCAATATCTGAAATGTTTTCCGATGAAAGAAACGTCAATGCCGCTGACGCGGCATTCCAGGAGCTGGTAATATGAGAAAGCGGCTGGCCATGAGCAGGCCTATTCAGGGAGCCTGTGGTAAAACAGGGTCATGGAGGGTATTCCGGCCGGTTGTTGACCGCGAGCAATGCAACGCCTGCGGACTCTGTGCCATGTACTGCCCCGACGGTGCAATTAACGAAGATATGGACGTTGATTTTGATTTCTGCAAGGGTTGTGGCATTTGTGCTCATGAATGCCCAAAAAAAGCGATAAAAATGGAAAGAGAGAGAAAATAATTCTCTATTTACTCTTCTTCGATAGGGCACTGCCCCATATATTCCAGATCAAATTTATAAAAGTGGGTAAATCCACAGTTGCGGCACCTGACCGTAAAATGGTTGCACCCGATGGCCATGTCATGCGGACCTGTGACATGGCAGTTCCGGCATTTTGCCTCTGTGATTAAATTCCAGATGTCATAACAGCCAATCCTGGTAAAACTCCCGGGTTTTGTGACATCCTCTATCCGGGGAATGAATATTCGGGTGGCACCACAGTTATCACAAATAACCTGGGCCTGGTACGGAACAGCTTTTATAATTTGATCGGTCTCCTTTCCGCATTTGTAACAGTTTGTCCGGTATTTTGTGAAAATGAAGCGGTCACTCATGTATCAATAGTATCTGCAGAAGGGATAAGAAGTTAATCCAACGGAGTTGTCTGATGAAAAAAGGGGGGATTGAATTGTATTTTCAGGTGATTCGTAAGAATGGGGAATGGAGAGTCTAGAAATCCATGCCGCCCATTCCGGGGGGCATGCCGCCCATTCCGCCCATGCCTCCGGGAGGCATTCCTTCGGGTGCTGCGGACCTGGAGGCTGCGATAACGTCATCGATCCGGAGGATCATGGTCGCTGCCTCTGTCGCACTTGCAATGGCCTGGGTCTTCACACGCAGCGGCTCAATGACGCCGGCTTTCAGCATATCCTCGGCCTTTCCATCAATGACATTCAGGCCCACGGTTTTCTTGCCTTTTTCATGGGCAGCCCGGAGATCGACCAGCATATCAATGGGGTCAAGACCCGCGTTCTCAGCCAGAGTGCGGGGGATAATTTCCATGGCAATCGCGAAGGCCTCAATGGCCAGCTGAATACGCCCGCCCACGCTTGCAGCGTATTCACGGAGGCGCAGTGAGAGCTCGATCTCTGGGGCTCCACCACCGGCCACGAGTTTTTTATCTTCATACACCACGCCGACTACACGGAGGGCATCTTCGATTGCCCGCTCCAGCTCGTCGACAACATGCTCGGTACCACCGCGGACGATAATTGAGACTGCCTTGGGGTTTTTGCACTCCTCGACAAAGATCATCTCTTCGCCAGAGACTTTACGCTCCTCCACAATTCCGGCAAAACCGAGTTCTTCCTCGCTGATTGCATCGATGCTGGATACCAGGCTGGCACCGGTTGCACGGACAAGTTTCTCCATGTCACTCTTCTTGACACGGCGGGTGGCGAAAATACCTGCCTTTGCCAGGTAGTGCTGGGCGATGTCATCAATACCCTTCTGGCAGAACAGGACATTGGCACCGGTTGCAGCGATCTTGTCCACGATGTTCTTAATCATGCGTTCCTCTTCATCGAGGAATGCCTGAAGCTGGTCAGGGCTGGTGATATTGATCTCTGCGTCCACTTCAGTCTTCTTGAACTCAACGGCAGCATTCAGAAGCAGGATTTTTGCGTCCTTCACTTTCTTCGGCATTGCGGGGTGTACTCTTTCCTTGTCGATCAAGACACCCTCCACAATCTCGGAATCGTCAATAGAGCCGCCGACTTTCTTCTCCACCTTTATGTAATCCTTGTCGACGGTGCCGTCCTCTTCCGCCACCATGGTGACCGCTTTGACAACGAGATTACAGAGCTTATCTTTTGATGCCTCTGCACCCTTGCCGGTCATGGCAGTCTCGGCGATCTTCTTAAACATCTCCGTGTCGGTGGGTTTTACCGTGATTGCGATAGCATTCAGGATTTCCTTCGCTTTTTCCGCAGCCTGCCTGTATCCCTGGGCAATAACGGTTGGGTGGACGTCCTGCTCCAGGAGGTCTTCTGCACGCTTGAGAAGCTCTCCGGCGATTACTACCGCGGTGGTAGTCCCGTCCCCGACCTCATCGTCCTGGGTCTTTGCGATCTCCACCATCATCTTGGCTGCAGGGTGCTCGATGTCCATCTCTTTTAAAATAGTCACTCCATCATTTGTGATGACGACATCTCCGATGGTGTCAACGAGCATCTTGTCCATACCCTTGGGTCCAAGAGTCGTTCTTACTGCACTTGCCACCGCTTTCGCGGCGGTGATGTTCATACCCTGGGCATCCCGCCCGCGGGTGCGTGAACTTCCTTCCTTGAGAATTAGAATTGGTTGTCCTCCGAGTTGTTGCGACATAGTATTCACCACTTTTAGCGATAAAATTGGTTTGTGGTTCTATATAAAGATTATGACTTGTCGATCAGATCAATCAATTCTTCCCCATCTTCAATAGCATGGAGCCGCTCTTCTCCGATGACCAGTGTCTTCCCGATTTTTTTCTGTTTATAGTAATCCGTCAGGACGCACATTGCATGCATTCCTGTTATCTGGGAGATGTTTCCGATCAATGCAGCGCGCCTTACCACTTTCTGGGTAGTACCGTACCCGGTAAGGATTGAATGATCTGAAAATTCAATCAATGCCTGGAAGGGGGCGCGATGCATGGCATGAAGGCTCATCCCTATCCGCTCCAGAAATCCCATTGGCAGTTCTTCCTCAGGGTTTTCTGCCTCTTCCTCAAAATGAGGTTCATATTGTATCAGGTCGATAGCACTCACGAGACCGACGTCAAATACTTCCTCGATCTTCAGGGCGATATCAAGAGTGGTACCCATTCCGCTCTCATATTTACTGATGGTTCTCCGGGAGACCCCAAGCAGGTTCGCAAGATCCCCTAAAGAGAGGTTATTCCTCTCCCTGAGTTCGTGAAGAACCTCCCCATTGATACTTACATACAGTCCGCCGGGAGAGGCATATACAAGAGGGGGTATTTTCTCCACAAATGCATCGTACAGAGTCGAAACGTTGATGGCATAGATTCCATACCTGACATAGACCGCACCCCTCTCAAGTTCCGAATCCCTGGCCCGCTCCCCGATGATAATAGGGGATCCACGCAGGTATTTCGCGATATGGTCTAGATCCCTGGCTATCTCGTCGCTGATGCTGTCTATATGTGACACTACTTTTATTACCAGGATGGTATCTTTGTCGCTCGCGATAAGGTCGAAACTTCTGGGTCTCATGCTGAAGCGCTCAGATACCCTAAAGCCAGACATGAGCAGGACACTGATGACCATCTGCAGGAGTCGATCCTGTGACATTACCCTAACAAATGGATTTAGGCTGATAAAATATAAATAATAGAGTAAATGCTCATCGGCATCGACGATACAGATTCTCCGGACAGAATGTGCACCACGTACCTGGGGGCGGTGCTCGTGGGGAGACTGAACCGGGCAGGACATGGGGTTATGGAGGCAAGACTTGTACGTCTTAATCCAAACGTTCCTTTCAAGACCCGGGGGAATGCCGCAATTTGCCTGGATGTCCGGGGGAATGCTGATGAAGCGTTTTTCATGGCCTGCCGTGCAGTGGAGGAATATGCGAACTTTACCCATGAAAATACAAATCCCGGTGTGGTCGTGGTGGATAGTCCGCCGCCACACACATTCTATTATAATGCGGTGAGGGATTTCTGTACTTTAGATGATGCAGTCTCCCTGCTCGTGCAGTATGGTGCCAGGTTCAAGGGTTATAAAAACGGAAGGGGACTGATCGGTGCCACAGCAGCAGTATGCAGTGAATTTGCTGACCGGACCTACGAGCTTCTTGCCTATCGCAGACCCGAGAACTGGGGGACCACGAGGGTGGTGGACCAGGAGAGTGTTTTCCAGGCAGAAGAGCACACATACCCCCATACCTGGGACTCTGTGGACCGTGAATGCGGTGTGCTGGTCTGTGTCCCTCATACTCCCGATCCTGTCCTGTTTGGTATCCGTGGAGAGCGTCCCGGTTGGGTAAAATATGCTCGTGAAGGGATAATCTCAGAAAAAACCTCGGTTGAACAGATATTTCTCACCAACCAGGGAACTGACGCCCATTTGATGAAAGGCCGGGCAGGAAGTCTTCGGGAAGGGTGTTCGTATTTCGTTCCGGGGAAAGTATCTGTCGCTCCTTCAAGCGGGCCGGGCGGCCATGTATCATTTATCATGGACGACGGAGGGGAGAGCGTGCGTTGTATGGCTTACGAACCTACGAAGGGCTTTCGGGATATTATCCGTGCTCTTCAACCGGGAGACGAAATTGTGGCGGTTGGAAGTTTCAAGGGCGGAAGTATCAACCTCGAAAAGATAAAAGTAGTCTCCATAGTCGGTGAGGTCCTTGTAAAACCCCCGATCTGCGAGCGATGTGGGAAGCGGATGACCAGCGCCGGGTTTCATAAAGGCTACAAGTGCAGGGGTTGCGGGGGGCGCTCTTCCATTCCTGATACTGCATTGGTGCCCAGATTCCTGTCGCCGGGGTGGTACGAGGTTACGCCCTCTGCAAGGAGGCACCTGGCAAAACCGCTCTGCAGGGGCCCGCCCGATATGAATGGATTCGCGTGACAGATCGGGAGAAGTTACTATTATATCAGGGACCCTAATTTTTTCTCCATGGAATGCGGCGAGCCTGTGGAGCAGGTTGTCCTTCGACCGGGCATGAGCGTAGGTGAACTGGTAAGCCAGATGGGGCGGGCTGGTGCCTATAACGGGGGCGCTCTCTCGCGTGGCGCTGATACATATGAGATGATGCAAAAGGACCGGAACACGGTCAAATTTTTCGGTCTGGCAGGCGCGATGGTGCCTGCCGGGATGGGGAGGATTGTGAGCGATCTCATTGATCGTGGCTATGTGGATGTCCTCGTCTCCACTGGGGCAAACCTGACCCATGATATTATCGAAGCCATAGGGTGCCGCCATTACCACGGGTCTGCCGCATGCTCCGACATTGAGCTGCGACAGGATGAAATTAACCGTATTTATGATGTTTTCCTCCCAAACGACGCATTCATCCGATTTGAAGAGTTCATGCAGGATGTATTTTCCACACTTGAGACGGACCATACCTACTCGATACGGAGACTCCTGGATATGATTGGTAACAGACTTGATCGGGGAATTCTTGCCGCAGCGGCGAGGAAGGACGTTCCCGTATTCTGTCCGGCTGTGGCAGATTCTATGATCGGTCTCCAGTACTGGCTTTTCTCACAAACAGCCAGAGTGACGGTTGATGCATTTCTGGATATGACGGAGCTTATCGATATCTGCTTTCAGGCAGAGCGGACGGGGGCTTTTTTGGTCGGCGGGGGGGTACCGAAAAATTTCATCCTTCAAAGCATGCTGGTAACGCCGAAAGGATTCAATTACGCGGTCCAGCTGACCGGGGACCGGCCGGACCTCGGAGGGCTTTCCGGGGCAACACTGGACGAAGCCCGCTCCTGGGGGAAGGTGACTGAGGAGGCGCAGACGGTGACGGTGTATGGAGATGCCACCATCACTCTCCCCATACTGGTTGCATGTGTGCTGGAGCGGTTGAACAATGACTGAATTGATTCTGGCACTTGATGTACTCAACAAGGATGAGGCTCTCAATATTGCAGGTGTATGCGCTCCCTACCTGGATGCCATCAAGATCGGGTACCCGCTTGTCCTCTCCGCAGGTCTTGGAGTTGCACGTGATCTCGCCCGGTTCGGTCTTCCCCTGATTGCAGATTTCAAAGTGGCTGATATCCCGAATACCAACCGCCTCATCTCGGAACAGGTATTTAATGCCGGGTTTCATGCCGTGATATGCCAGGGATTCCCTGGAAGGGATGCAGTGCAGGCCTGTGTGGAGAGTGCCCATCGTCACGGGGGGGAGTGTTACGTGGTGGCAGAAATGAGCCACCCGGGAGCGCCGGAGTTCTTCCATGGCGGTATAGCCGAACGTATTGCAGCTATCGCAGTGGATTGTCAGGCTGATGGCATTATCGCCCCGGCAACACGCCCTGAGCGAATAGTAGAGTTGCGTAAGATCATTGGTGCTGCAAAAATCTATTCGCCTGGCGTGGGCGCCCAGGGTGGAGACCCTTCGGTAGTGGCCGGCCTCGTTGACGGAATCATTGCAGGTCGCCAGATATATCAGGCACAAAATCCGGAAAAAGAGGCAGAAAAGCTTTCCAGTATCCGTCGATGATGAGAAACCGGACCTGAATGGTGATGAACCCTATGAGTCGGCTGAGGCGGAAAAATTTTCGTCATTTTCTAAAGATTTAAATTTCGGGCTCCCTTCATCTATTACTATGCAATGGACCGAGGACCAGAGGAAGATAGCCGAGAAATACCGGCGGCTGGAAGATATTCCGGTAGACCAGAGGGAATATAAGTGTTATACCTGTCATCTGGTTGTGGATCAGACCCCCTGTCCTAATTGCGGCGAGGAGCATCTCCAGATAATGTGTCCCCTTGATCACTGCCACTGTTCGCATGAGATAATATCGGGCATAGAATACTGCCCGCTGTGTGGCTCCCCGGTATGCCCGGAATGCGGGTCCCATGACGTGGTGCAGATCAGCAGGGTGACCGGTTACCTGCAGGAAGTATCTGGCTGGAATGCAGGAAAACAACAGGAACTCAAGGACAGAATGCGTTACAACGTAGTATGAGATACTTTCTTCGCAACTCCACTCTTTTTGTGAGAGGAAATTTCCGGGCGGCCAGCACGGGCATACACGGGACAATCGGGAACATATCCACAATTCTTAATAAAACTGTTCCGGAAGAATGGGACCATGCGCAGCCGGAGAGGCTGCTGGAACTGGCTGTACAAGGAGAAGGGCTTCCCGAAGAGTCTTTCGGGCTTCTGACCGCAGTAGATATGCACAACCTCTGTGTCTTCCAGTATGATTTTATTACCATATTTATCACGGCCGGGGTGAGCAATCCTGGAAAACCGGGGCCCAATACCATTAATATCATTGTATATTCTGCGGAAGGGATGTCGGATGCAGCTCTGCTGGAATGTATTCTCATCGCCACCGAAGCAAAGGTGATGGCACTCCAATCAATGGATTATACGTTTTCCGGAACCACCACCGATGCCGTTGTGGCTTCATGTGAAGGGGAATTAACTCACATATACGGCGGCGTTCTCACTGAAGTGGGTAAAAGGGTCTATGAAACAGTTCTGTTCGGGGTCCCGGAGGCGATACAAAGGCATGAGGGACATATAAAGAGAGCCCATGCTTCATTTTTCATATTCAGCAGGTATGGCGGGGATCACTGGGTCGAATGGGTGCAGGAGGAATGCCCCTATTACCCCTGCCATTTTGAGGGGCAGTCCTGTGATTTCTGTTACTGCCCATTCTATCCCTGCAGAGACGAATCACTCGGGCATTGGGTGAACAGCTCACATAACAACAGGAAGGTATGGAATTGCGCCGGTTGTACACTTCTTCATGACCCGGAAATTGCCCGTTACCTGAACCTGAACCCCGAGGCAGGCCTGCAGGAGCTAAAAAGCAGGAAAAAAATGGACAAATAAATTATGCGTTGATTCCGAGAGCTGAAAGGATCTCTTCCAACGGGATGCCGTGTGCCTCTGCCGCCTCTTTGATGGTTTCTCCCCTGGCTATGGCACAGCCGACACAACCCATGCCGAATTTGAATAAAACCTCTGCTGATTCCGGCTTTTCTTTCAGGAGTTCGTATATCGTGCTGTCTGCAGTTATTTCCATGCCATTAGTATTCACCTGCGACCTACTTAAACCTGTACTTAAAGACCACTAATCCTGATCTCATTTTCACCCCGTTCCGGTATCTTTTATTAGATGATGGCGGCATGAGTTAGCTGGAGATGTATGAAAATGGATTTTTCCGAAATAACTGAAAGAATCTCCCAAAAAATCGTGTCCAAAGGGCACACAGTTGATCAAAGCCGAATAGAGGGGAAACTCAGGAGACTTGTTGAAGAATTCGGTGTACCCCCCTCGGAGGCGGAACGGACGGTTACCAATGAATTCTTCAGGGAATTTGGTATTTCCGGAGTCACCGTGAATACGGGGGACCAAAAAGAGATAAACCAATTTTCTTCCGATGAATGGGTCACCATAGAAGGAAAGGTTGTGGCCCTGTCGTCGCCTCCGTCTCCGGCAATCGCCCAGACCGGTATCTTTGCGGACACATCCGGGGCCATCCGTTTTGTTACCTGGACAAAGGCCAATGCCCCACTTATGGAGAAAGGCAAATGGTACCGCCTCGAATCCGCAGTTGTCGATGAATTCCGGGGAGTGTTGAACCTGAAGATCCATTCCGGAACCACGATAAAGGAAATTGATGATAACAAATCGTTGATCCCCGATTATACACAAATCAATGACTTAAAACCCGGTGTGGGGAGCGTGAAGGTCAAGGTGGTACAGGAATGGGATACGACTCATGAGCGTATGCTTCAGTCCGGCCTTCTTGGTGATGAGAGCGGCACAATAAAATTTGTTATATGGCGGGAGGAGGGAATGGAGAAACTCGATCCCGGCCAGGTGTATAGCATTTTTTATGCGCTGGTTGACGAATACAACAATCGCCTCTCACTCAACCTGAATACTGCAACTGTGGTCCCTGAAGAGGGTGATATCGAAATAAGCAGTGGAGAGACCAGCTTTTCGGGAGCATTTGTCCATATGGCCCCTGGTTCGGGACTTATAAAACGATGTCCCGTTGAAGGGTGCAACAGGGTTCTCTCGAGACAAAACTATTGCCCTGTGCATGAAATACAGCCAAATTTCATCTATGATCTCAGGATTAAGGGTTGGCTTGATGATGGCCAGAATACCAGGGAACTTCTTATTCAGCGGGAGAACGTGGAGAGGCTTACCGGTATGACGCTGGACCAGTCACGTGAGATTGCCGAGAATAACCCGTTGGGAATGGATGAGGTCTTCCTCCGGATGCGTGACGGGATCCTGGGGAGGTATCTTACCTGCGGGGGAAGGGAAATCGAACACCGGATACTGGTCTCTTCCTGTGAATTTACCAGTTTTGACCCTGCGATCCTTGCAGATCTCCTGAACCGGGCAGGTGGTGAGGCATGAACCAGGAACAGGGCCGGGGAGGAAATGGAAAAAGGGATTTTTCCTTCGAGCGTGAACCGGCAAAACGCGTTTTCGCAGCGGAATTGAGGGAGAGCAGGATCCATTTCAAGGAGGGTGATGACGAGAAAAGCCCCTCATATGTGCTTCTTCCTACTGGGGAGAGATGCAACCGCATTTTTTTAGTAGGGACTCTGACCGAGAAAAGAAAACAGGGAGAACAGAATATGTTCTACAGGGCACGCGTTGTGGATCCCACCGGTACGTTCTTTATCATGGCTGGAAGCTACCAGCCGGAGGCCATGCAGCAGATTGCACGTACCGAACCCCCATCATTTGTCGCTGTTGTAGGGAAACCCACCATCTATGAAACTCCTGACGGAACGTTTCTGATATCGGTCCGTTGTGAATCTCTCACTGAGGTGGACAAGGATGTAAGGGATCAGTGGGTAGTGGACGCGGGGAAAGCCACCCTCGACCGGCTTGATCTTGAGGGTAAGACGCCGGATTCTGCAAGGGCACGTGAGGAATACAAGGTTGATGGCGCAATTTTCCGGCGTTTGGCCTATGAAGCACTTGCCCAGCTGAAGATATAGGGCGTCTTTGGCCACAAAGTTTATTTTTTCGGGCTAGGTAATCACCAGTGTGATCACCATGAATGAAGAAGAGATCGCGGAGCTTATCCGTTCTTTGAAACTGAGCACGTTAAAAGAAGTAGCCAAAGCCGAGGGTATAAAACCCGGTCGGTGTCCCACAAAGATGTCAATTGCCCGAATGCTGCCCGAAGTTACCTTAAAAGAGCTGTCTAAAAGATAAATCCGGTTCCAATTCAGGAAAGTAAAATAACCTGAACCGGGCAGGTATCTGCGGCATCTGATATGCACGACTCAAGAGATTCGGGCGCGAAACCCTCATCAATCCTGCCGTCAGTCCTGAATTCCTCCCTCACCTGACTCTGGGTATCATCTGGATTCAGTTCAAAAAATTCAGGACAGATATCCTCGCATGTTCCGCAACTCACGCATCCGACCCGGTCTATTGTCACTCTGACCATGCTATTTTTTCTCAGATGGCTGAATATATAGTCCCTGATTACCCGCTGAAAGGCTTTTCAGGGATTTTCCTGCAAATCCCAGGCCTTTACCACTTCTTCGCCTTCAACAAATACCATCCCATGCTCCCTGGCATATCGCCTGGCATCCTCTTTTGAGAGGGCTCCTCCGGATTCATCATCGAGCATCTCGCAAATCGTTACCGCAGGAGTGATGCCGGCCATTATGGCCATGGCGACCGAGAGTTCTGTCTGCCCTCTTCGCCGGGACAGCAGACCCTCCGCTGCACGTAACAACGCAACATGGCCGGGAGTCCTGAACTGGGTATGAAACTGGGACCCTCCCCCGTTGAGGGATTTTTTCACCTCTGTTGACACTGCATTAATTGTAAGTGCACGGTCGCGGTCGGTGATACCCGTGAAAGTATCCCTGTGGTTGACCCACAGGGAGAATGAAGAGTGGTTGGCAGGATCGTAGGGAATTTCTCCCAGCTTTTCCGCCACCCCGTTGCAGCCCTTAAGGATCTCACTCGCAAACGGCAGACCAATTCGCCTTGCAGCCTCAGGATGTACTGCCGTGCAGATTAATCCCCCTCCATCCTTTCTCATTGTGGTGATATGCCGCGGGGTGACCATGTCTGCCCGGATAGCAAAATCGGTTTCTCCTTCCCGGTCGTCAAAATCATAAAGAAGGATAAATTGACCCTCCTTCAATGCGAGTAATGCCTGTTCAATCATATGCTACCTCCACCTTTACTTCGTCATTGTCTAAAAGCCCCAGCGTTTTTCGCAAGGACACCGGAGACACGACCTCGATGATGTCTTCCGGGTAGTGAGATCTTCCCGGAACCACAATGCCGCATGGATGTTCGGTTATCCTGCAGCGCAGACACCGTACGTCTCCAAATGTCCTTTCATCGGCCTGAAACCCTGATATCTTGATCCATTCCAGAAAATCCAGTTTTTTCCGGATCTGTATGCTGGACTGGTCAAGTCGAATATTGAGGGTTCCTGGGTAGGGCTTAAAACCAAGGTATTCATTAAACTGCCTGCGATACTGCTCAAGGCTCATATAATATCGCCCTTCACCAAGACCGGTGATAATATGCCCCCGCAGCACATAGTGCGCACTTTTTTTATCAAATACCTGGCAATAATCTGAATATTCCCGCCTGAGCTCCTCCTCCCCCGTCTGGGTGATGGTAATGTGCTGGCCGTCAGGGCTGACATCCCGCCTTATCAGCAATTGCCTATCAAGCGACTGCAACCGGCGGGAGGCGGTCTGGGGACTTATACCCAGTTCAGATCCCAGGGACTGCGATGAAACCCATACCGGCCCACTGCATCCTCCCATCAGCGCGATTACCTTCAGGGACTGGAGGTCTTCAGGCATGATCATCTATATCAAAATTGAGATGCTTACTATTTATGGATATTCATCATAAACCCGAGAAAAATATTCGTGAAATGTCGAATCCTTATTCGTTAATTATATTATCCCTCATGCCACATAAAGTGGCATGAACTCTGATTTGCGTCATCAGCTTGCTGAGAAGATGGCAGGAGAGATTACGCTTTCAGACTCACCGGGCAAGGCCCTGAAGAAATGGAGGATGAGTTTCAATATCCCGCAGGGAGTCCTTTCGGAACACCTTGATGTGTCCCCCTCCGTAATCAGTGATTATGAGAGCGGCAGGAGGAAAAGTCCGGGTACTGCCGTGGTGGGAAAGATTGTAGACTCCATCCTTTCCATTGATGAAGCAAACGGTGGCAAATATATCAAAAAATTTGCCAAGATTCTTTACAACGATTATGATATGGATGTCATTTATGACATCCATGACTATCCGTCTCCGGTCGCACTGAACCAGTTTTCAGAGGCAATTAATTGTGAAAAGGTCTGCGGATCGCTCAATCAGTCTATTTATGGGTATACGGTCGTAAACAGCATCAATGCCATTACCCAGCTTTCTCCCAACGAATTTAACAGGATCTATGGGTGGAGCACGGAAAGGGCGCTTATTTTTACCGATGTGACGACAGGGAAATCTCCCATGGTGGCCATACGGGTCACGCCGTTCAAACCACGCTGTGTGGTGCTCCAGGGTATAGAGCCTGTTATGGTTCATCCGCTTGTTCCCAAGATGGCTGAAAGAGACCGTATTACTGTTCTATGTACGGGGATGGAGGTCGAAACGATAGTCAGTGTTCTGAGGAAAGAACAATGGTAGGAATCATCACGTATGGGGTCTATATCCCAAGGTTTCGAATTAAGGTAGAGGAGATTGCCAGGGTCTGGGGAGCCAACCCTGATGATATCAGTGGAGGACTTGGTGTATATTCCAAGTCTGTTCCCGACCTTGACGAAGATACTGCAACAATTGCCGTTGAAGCGGCAAGGAGTGCACTTGAAAGGAGGGCTGTGAATCCCGCCGACATCGGTGCCATCTATGTAGGAAGCGAGTCGCATCCATATGCAGTAAAACCCACGGCCTGTACGGTTGGGGAGGCCATCGGCGCCACGCCCAATATGACCGCTGCAGATTATGAATTCGCCTGCAAGGCAGGAACGGCGGGTATACAGACCTGTATGGGTCTCGTGAAAAGCAGGATGATACAGTACGGGGTGGCCATCGGCTCAGATGTTGCACAGGGTGCTCCCAGTGATGCGCTTGAATATACCGCTGCGGCCGGGGGGGCTGCGTATGTGATCGGGCGCGATGACCCAATCGCCATTCTTCATCATACGGCTTCTTTTACCACAGATACCCCTGATTTCTGGAGAAGAGAAGGTCAGGACTATCCCCGTCACGGAGGCAGGTTTACCGGAGAGCCAGGATATTTCCGCCATATCGAGGGCGCGGTCAGACTCCTTTTTGAGCAGACCGGAAAGAGTCCGAAAGATTATGATTATGCGGTTTTCCACCAGCCGAATGCGAAATTTCCTCAAAGGGTGGCAAAGATTCTCGGCTTTTCTGCAGAGCAGATAAAGCCTGGCCTGGTTGTTCCCCGCCTGGGCAACACTTACAGCGGATCGTCTATGATCGGTCTGGCAGCCACCCTGGATATCGCCAAACCTGGTGACAGGATATTTGTTGCATCATTCGGTTCAGGAGCCGGTAGTGATGCCTTCGATATCGAAGTAACCGATGCCATTGAATCGCATCTCTTTTCAAGGGACGCGGCTCCCGGAGTAGAGAAACTGCTTGAAAATCCCATATATATCGGATATGCACAGTATGCAAGACACAAGGGCAAGATCGTGATGCAAAAATGAGAGACGTTGCAGTAATAGGTGCAGGGTGCACTTCATTCGGAGAGAAGTGGAACACGTCGTTCCGACATCTCTTCGTAGAAGCGGGAACACTTGCCCTTGAGGATGCATGCGTGGCAGGCGAACAGATTGACGCCATGTACGTGGGCAATATGAGCGCCGGCCGATTCGTGGATCAGGAGCATATCGGGGCGCTTATTGCAGATTATGCAGGACTTGCCTCGCATCATATTCCTGCCACAAGGGTTGAGGCGGCCTGCGCTTCCGGCGGACTTGCCTTCCGGGAGGCGGTCATCTCGGTTGCCAGCGGCATGGAGGATATTGTGGTCGCCGCAGGCGTTGAGAAGATGACGGATGTTGCCTCCGGCGCGAGTGTAGATACACTCGCCGGGGCAGCAGACAGGGAATGGGAAGGGTTTGTTGGAGCTACTTTCCCTGGGCTTTACGCCATGATCGCGAAAGACTACATGAACCGATTCCCCCTTACCCGGGAACAACTGGCACAGGTTGCGGTGAAAAATCACTATAACGGCGCACGAAATCCTATCGCCCAGTTCCAGCAGGAGATCAGTATTGATACCGTCCTTCGATCATCCCTGGTTGCGGACCCTCTCCGCCTGTTTGATTGTTCTCCTATCACGGACGGAGCGGCAGCGGTAATCGTTGCGCCCCTTGAAAGGGCCAGGGAGTTTACAGATACACCTATCAAGGTTCTTGCGAGTGCGCAGGCCAGTGATACCATCACACTCCATGACCGCCGTGATATCAGCACTCTCGATGCCACCGTGGCAGCAGCACAGAAGGCATTTGCCATGGCACGAGTGAACCCCCAGGATATCGATCTTGTTGAGGTGCATGATTGCTTTACAATCGCAGAAATCTGTGCGATTGAAGACCTGGGATTCTGCGCGAAAGGTATGGGCGGGAAGCTGACCGAGGAAGGGGTTACCGCCTTAAATGGCGATCTTCCGGTAAATACCAGCGGCGGGCTGAAAGCCTGCGGACATCCTGTGGGAGCCACCGGCATCAAACAGGTTTATGAGATTGTCCAGCAGCTCCGCGGAGAGGCAGGAAAACGCCAAATCGAAGGCGCAAAAATTGGCATGACCCAGAATGTTGGCGGAACAGGTGCCACGGTGGCCATTCATATCCTGGGGGTGTGAAATTTGTCATCAGTTGCCAGGTTCTGGAGAAAGATACCCCAGCGATACAACCTGATAGGTACGAAGTGCACTAACTGCGGGAGGTACTTCTTCCCACCCCGTACTTTCTGCCCGGAATGTCGACGTGCAGGAAATATTGTAGAGCACAAATTCAAAGGGAACGGAACGGTGGTTACATATACCATCATACGGACGGCTAGCGAACAGTTCGAACAGATGACTCCTTATGTGCTGGCTATCGTCAAGCTGGATGAAGGGCCGAAGATGACTGCCCAGATAGTATGCGCTCCCGAAGAAGCACGCATAGGAATGAAAGTGAAACCAGTCTTCCGCAGGATTGCGGCAGATGGGGATTCCGGGGTTATTCACTACGGGACCAAGTATGTTCCGGTCCCTTAATCATCCTCTTTTTCGAGAGTGATATCATATACCGCATGCCATTTCCCCGGCGAATATGAACGTACGTATTTTTCCCTGATCTTATCAACGGGGAACCGGTCGAAATATGGCAGGAGCTCCTCTTCTTCCGACACAAGCGCATAACAGTGGATAGTTCCCCTTTTTCTGCAAAGCCGCACGGCGGTGGGCATAAACCGGAAGGCGTGGATGGGGTAGTTCATCACGATCCTGTCAAATCTCCAGGGAAGCACGTCAGCCAGTCGGTGTGCGTCCGAGAGTACAGGAAGAACATTTCGTGTCCTGTTAAGATGAAGATTTTTCACCATGATACGAACTGCCGCTGCATTTATATCACAGGCTACAACAAAAGAGGCTGAATTTGCAAGACTGATTGCAAATGGACCGACTCCGGCAAACATATCCATTACCAGCTCGCCGGAGGCCATCAGGGAAAGGATTCTCTGTCGCTCGGAAGAGAGGCGGGCAGAAAAGTAGGCTGCTTCAAGGTCTATAACAAAACGGTGCCCGTACTCAGTATATCGGGTCTTTGCAGTCGGAATGCCTGCAAGAACTTCGAACCGGCGGGTCCTGAACTCCCCTTCCACATCACTCAGGGGGTACAGAACCGTGTGGAGAGAGGGACGGGATGCAAGGAGCTTTTCGGCTCCTGCTGCATCTCTTTCCTGCATGACTGCAATCCCGCCTATGAGTTCATGCCGTGGGAATGACATCCGCAGCGAATGGGCGTGGAAACAGCTCCGCTCTGATCCCGCGATGGACTCTGTGACCGGAAAGAGAATGCTATCGCCATCTGTCCGCGGTTTGAGTCCTCGATCCAGGAATCCGGATAGTAGAAGTTCCCGCCGTTTCTCCTCACCATGCTCGCGATCTACCCGGATGCACCACTGTTCTACTTCCACCTGGCACCATCCATCATTTATCTGGAGAACATAACATTATCCATGGAAGGTTATCTCGAGAGACTTAAAAATGGGTCTCTGAAATTATATGCCCTGGAGCAGGAGCTTCCACCTGATGACGCGGTGCGGGTGCGGAGGGCTTTTATCGAGGAGACGACCGGGGTAAATCTGGCTAAAATCGGCTCATATACCATCAATATCGAGCGGGTTGCCAAAAAGAACTGTGAGAACATGATCGGGACCGTCCAGGTACCTCTTGGTGTGGCCGGGCCGCTGCCTGTCAGAGGGGAGTATGCCCACGGAGATTTTTTCCTTCCCCTTGCAACGACGGAGGGAGCTCTTGTCGCATCGGTAAACAGGGGGTGCAGTGCTATTGCCCGGGCAGCCGGTGGAGCGGACGTCCGGATCATGAGGGATGGGATGACCCGTGCCCCGGTATTTGCTGCTGACAGCGTGACACATGCCAGGAAAGTTCAAGACTGGATTACGGATCACCATGATGAAATTGTATCTGCTGCAGAGAGCACCACCTCTCATGGAAAGCTTCTGGATATTGTTCCCATCGTAACAGGTACGTCCATCTATGTCCGTATGGAGTATGATACCAAGGATGCCATGGGAATGAACATGGTGACAATTGCCAGTGCACGGGCGGCAGACGTCATAAGCGATGCAACCGGAGCGCGTATCATCGCCCTTTCGGGCAATATGTGCACCGATAAAAAACCGGCGGCAATAAACCTGGTAATGGGGCGGGGAAAAAGCGTTGTAGCGGGTGTTTTTTTAGAGAATGAACTTGTGGAACGAGTATTCAAGACCAATGCATCAGCCATTTCCGAAGTGAACACCAGGAAAAACCTGGTAGGATCGGCACGGGCAGGATCCCTTGGCTTCAATGCCCATGCAGCAAATATCGTGGCCGCCATGTTCATCGCCTGCGGGCAGGATGCTGCACATGTAGTGGAAGGGAGCAGTGCCATCACCACCGTCGATCCCGCTCCGGGAGGAATATACGTCTCCGTGACCCTTCCTTCACTGGCAGTGGGTACCGTTGGGGGAGGTACAGGCGTCGAAACCCAGAACGAATGCCTGCAATTGCTTGGTGTAGCAGGCGGAGGCAATCCCCCGGGTGCAAATTCTAAAAAAATGGCTGAGATAGTAGCATGCGGGGTACTTGCCGGAGAACTCTCACTGCTTGGTGCATTGGCGGCCCAGCATCTCGCAAGGGCCCATCAGCAGCTGGGAAGGTAATATTTATTATTACGGTTTTCCCGCGATTTCCATAAAAAATACTTTTTCGTCCTTACAGCCTTAATGCCTAAAATCTGAACCATTTCATCATTACTGCTGCATCTTCGCCATTCGCATAATATCCGGCAATACAAAATACCTGCCGGTATCCGATTTTTTCATAAAATTCCCTGGCTCTCCTGTTGGAAATTCTCACCTCTAGCTGCACACCTGATGCCAGCTCCACTGCAAATTGGTGTTCCGCCCGTTTGACGAGCATCCTGCCGATCGCCCTTCTGCGCCAGGCAGGTGAGACCGCAAGGTTGCAGATGTGTCCGTATATTTCTTCACCTGTATCCTCCAGACCTCCAACAATAAAACCTACCACGTCTCTGTCCAGAACAGCAACAAAAATTGTACTTGGAAAGTAGGTCAGCGTTTCCTTGAATGTCTCTATATCCCAGGGATCAGGGAAAGATTCACTCTCTATTCTCACAATGTTACTTAGATCGGCGGATAATGCCCTTCGAATATGTATCTGGCCGGACATTGCATCAATACTCTTTGCCATTTCACTGCAATAATATAGTCTCAAGAAGAATAAATAAAAAAAGGAGTCGGTGTGAATAGTGAATATTTTTCGTTTTATGGCCATAAGGCCGGAAAAAAATGCCGCCCCGCAGATTGCTGCCGTGCCTTATGATGTGGTGACGGCACATGAAGCCGCCCTGTGCATAGCGGAAAATCCCCTCAGCTTTTTACGGGTAACCCGACCAGACGCGGAACTTCCTGACCTGGCACCGGATGATGAACAGGTCTACCGGCGGGCCAGAGAAAATTTTGATACATTGTTGGCCAAAGGCCTTCTCCTGCATGATTCAAAGCCAGCCATGTATGTCTACAGGGTGATCAGCGGGGATGTCAGCTATACCGGACTCGGGTGTTGCCTGGATACCAGAGATTATGAACAGAACATAATTCGAAGGCATGAACTGACCAGATACGACAAGGAAGAAGACAGGACAAAGCATATCGATGCGGTCAATGCCCATACAGGACCGGTTGTACTCCTCTACAGGGATGCAGAGGCCATCTGCTCTCTGGTTGAGGCGGAGGCGGATAAAAAGGGCGTCCCTGATGCGGAAGTGAAGTGGCCGGACGGCACTGTACACCAGATATTCCGGATCGATGACGAGCAGATCCTCTCACGTCTCGAAGACCATTTCTCCGGAATCAATGCCCTGTATATCGCGGATGGACACCACAGGGCAAAGTCTGCGGTAAATGTTGCCCATAGAAGACAGCGGAGGGGAGAGGGAAGTGAAGAGACAGGGAGATTTTTAGGGGTCCTCTTTGCTCATAACAGGGTAAAGATACATGGATACAGCCGTCTGCTCACCGATCTCCGCGGATATAGTCAGGATGAATTTTTGAAAAAACTCAGGGAGCATTATGATGTCCGCCCCTATGGAGAGGTGGATGATTGCAAATACCAGATATCGCCAATGGTTTCACCATCGGCAGGTGTACATATAGTGCACATGTACCTCGGGGGGCAATGGTATGAATGCACATCTGATACAGACCCCGACGCAGGGATTATTGAGTCGCTTGATGTTTCGATCCTTCAAAAAAAGGTCCTTTTCAGGATTCTGGATATTACCGATCCCCGTGGCGATTCCCGGCTCCAGTATCTCGGTGGTGCCCGCCCTCTCGCTGATCTCCAGGAAATGGTTGATTCGGGAGATTTTGTGGCTGCATTCGCCATGCAGCCTGTGAATGTGGAAACGGTGCTGGATATCGCCGATGCGGGGGGGATTATGCCCCCAAAATCCACCTGGTTTGAACCGAAGCTTCTGTCAGGGCTTATCGTGCATACCCTGGACTAAAAGAGGAATAATTTATTCAGGCCCGGTGCCTATTTTCTCCACATGATCAGTATCGCTCTTCCGAAAGGGAGCCTTGAAGAACAGACGCTGCAGCTTTTCAGGGAGGCCGACCTGGAAGTCAGGAGAAGTGACAGGGATTACAATCCGGTTATCAGGGATAGCAGGATAGAAAAAGTAAAGATCCTTCGTCCCCAGGAGATCCCAAAATACGTGGAGATGGGATATTTCGACATGGGGATTTCCGGGCTTGACTGGGTAAAGGAGACCGGCTCCCGTGTACGGGAAGTAGCCAGGCTCAATTACAGCAAGACAGGGGAGGGAACGGTAAAGATAGTGGTGGCGGTCCACCAGGATGAACCTGTGAATGAGGTATCGAAAATCCGGCCCAACAGCAGGGTGACTACCGAGTACCCGGAATTAACCAGGGAGTACTTCGGCAGAATGGGTATCCCGGTCCAGATGTTCCCTTCCTATGGCGCATCAGAGGCTAAAGTCCCGGATCTCATGGATGTTGTGGTGGATCTCACGGAAACCGGAACTACACTGCGCAGAAACGGGTTAAAGATAATCGGGCAGATCATGGAGTCATATACCGTGATTATTGCCAACAGGGAAAGTTTTGAAGATGAAGCAAAGCGAAAGGCAATCGAAGAGATCGTCACCCTTCTTCTTGGGGTCATCGATGCCAGGAAGCAGGTGCTCCTCTCCATGAATGTTCCCGGATCTACCATAGAAGGAGTTATCGCCGTTCTTCCGGCGTTGAAAAAACCCACCGTCAGCCGGCTTCACGGGATAGACTACTACAGCATACAGACAGTGGTGGAAAAAGGGATGGTGAACACCCTTATTCCAAACCTTAAAGCTGCCGGGGCAGAGGATATACTGGAGATACCTATCACGAAGATTATACGTTAAGTCCATGAACGGTAGCCGGAATCCGTAATGGCGCGTATCAGGAAGATATCTCCGATAATTTTATTTTTTTGCATATTATTGATTCAAGAGAGAAAAGAGAAGAGATTTACGCGTTTTCTTCCAGTATGGATCTGCTATTTCCAATCCCTAGTATTTGCCCGATTGAACAACTGCAACTGTTGTAATCCTGGAAATGAGATCAAATCCAGGAAAATTGTTAAATAGAATAACGGAAATTCTATCAGTATACAAAAAATCAAGGGAGAGAACCGGTTGCAATGGAAAACCGAGTCTATTGGCCTTCACCCTCCGGGGTATATTCGACCGCCCATGCTCTCTCGTTTTTCTCTGATTTTTTCCAACAATGAACTTTTTTCCAAGTATTTTTTTTCCTTCAGGAGTGTGCGGATTGAATGTCTGGTAAAATAGATGTGCTGGTGGACGGAAGCGGTGACGGACACAGTGTCGCCCTCTTCCCTGCAGATGAGGTATTTTTCTCCTATGAACGGGGGGCTTCGAATAATGAAGCGGAATTTAATGCCATCATCCTGGCACTGGAAAACCTTCCTCCACATGGACACGCCCGTATAATGACTGACAGCCAGGTAGCTGTCTGGAATCTCACCCTTGAAAAGAAGATACGCCATCCTGCTTATATCCGCAAGAGCAGCCATATCCAGGATTTGATTATCCAGAAACAGCTCGATGTGGATTTCCAGTGGATACCCCGCAAGCAGAACAGGGCTGACCGGTATTTAAAACACTATATCGCCAGTCTGTGCGGTGTCAGGGGAAGCGAACCGCTTTATCGCAGGGTGAAACGGCTCGAATCAGAAAATGTCCTTCTGAAGAAAAAACTAAAGAAAGCCATGAAGATGCTGGAGAGCAGGAAATAACACGGTAATTGTGACAAGGATGGTGCACAAAATTGGAGAAGAAAGATTGAAATCAGCTATTAGAGATAGCATACACTATAATTTTTCCGAATCTCAAACACCCCAATGTTTATATCCATCTTTACAGTAACCGGTATCTGGATGAATCGAATATTTCGATATACAATTTTTTTTATTCTCCTAATCTTCCCTGTGCTTATTGCCGGATGTTCCATCCAGGAGAGCAGTGGAGGGGAAACTGCTCGCGGTCCTATAAAAGAAATCCCCATATCTGCTGAAGATCTTCCTGAAACAATACGTTTTCAGAATGCTCTTGTTATTCTTCAATCCATTAATTTAACAGGAACTGCGTCGCAGGTTCCCATCCATTACATTCGGGGTGAAAACTTGAGTGCTGATGGATCTGCTTCAATATGGATCTTTGGGGTCAAGCAGGATGGGAACAATTATTTTGTGGCTATCAGCTCTAAAGATCAGGTTCTGACCCCCTGGAGAGCCTGGCTCCCCATGGATGCAATACAAATTTCCCGGATTACTACCCCGGATCGGCTCTTGCAAACAAATTATCAACAGATATACGAGACTTTTGGTGTTGAGGACACAGTTCGTATTGAGGAACTGGAACTGGCAAACGGAATCTATACACTCCGATCAGGTATATCAGGAGAAGAGCAGGTGCTTTTATTCGATGCCGGTTCAGGCCGGCGGATTTTATAGATTTTTACAGAAAAAAGGTTATCTGAGGGTGATATAATCCAGGGCCGGTGTCGGCGCCGGTGGTGGCGGTGGTGGTGGACTGGCTATCACCGGACCCGGTGCGTCGAGTGCATTCGCCACAACTTTAAACCAGATCTCACCTGGCGGCAGAAGGACTTTCGGATATCTGAACACCCCATCGGTATCTGCTTCTTCAGGTGTCAGCTCCGCAGATCCGATAAGCATCCAGGTCATGCCGCCGTCGTTGGAGATGTAGTAAAATTCGGTCACGTTCATGCTGCCGGTATAAGAACGATAGATTGGCCATTCGACATATCCGCTCTCGGGATCATAGGAGGAATCCCCGACTGTAACGTTTAATTCACTGGTATTGACGCCAGTGGTGACCATTCCCGGAACCCCGGTAATATAGGTCTTTGGCAGGTTGAGGAACGCCGTTCCGTTGTTGAATATTACCTGAGACCCCGGCCCGAAGACATTGATGTTCCCGTCGGCCAGCACCCGAAGATGGTAACTGGCCTCCCATACCTGACCCAAGATAACAGTACCCACGTCGAACGTGAGTTTGTTTTCCGATGTCCAATCACCGGTCTGGTTTACCGAGTAGGGATATGGCGGATCGTGAGCCGGTTTGGAGAGATTTGCATAGTACGAATCGACATTGGTATCAGGGATATAATCAAAGACATTATAGGTCTCGTTTATTGTTACAAGCTCATAATTAACTTCGATCTGGCCGAAGTCAAGATTCACCTCGGTATTGACACCGGCCTCCTCCTGCAGATCACCGGCGATAGACTTGTAGATCTCGGCGATATTGGCCGCATCACCGTCATAGTACTTACCGCCGGTGCTCTCGGCTAGAATCCGGAGCGTATTCCTCCCTCCGGTGGATATGTCCTCTGCAAACCCGATGGAATAAATCCTGATATTGTTGTTCATGGCATATGTTGCCATGTTCTGTTCGCTGGAACTGAGATCCGAGAAGCGGTGCCAATCATCGTCCAGATCTCCATAAGAGGTCGGATACCAACTCGTATGACCCTCATCCGAGTCTCTTGCCAGAGGGTCGCCGTACCAGTTATAATCCCCATCGGAGAGGACAATGATGGCCCTGATTGCCGACTGCCTGCCATTGGATATGATTTCATTGATTGACTTGTAAACCCCGTATCTCATAGGAGTACCGCCGCTAGGTACCATCAGGTTAATAGAATTATTCACAAGACTGGGATTGATGTTGAGATGCTCTTCAACGATCGCATAATCCCCATATAGCCGGTTATCACCCTGATAATTGTTGTTTACATAGTTCTGGTGGACTGAATTGGTATCATATGAGGTAGTATAAGGCCAGTAATTCCCGTAATTATAGGTGGTTGGCATATCCCAGTAACTATCCCTGTATACCCATCTGAAACTGGAACTGCTTACATAATTGGAATTGGAGGATACTCCATACATGTTTGTCCAGTCATAGAAGTATCCCTCCAGGTATCGCCAGGACCA
>DATKYO010000063.1:0-6439 GCA_035528475.1 Methanoregulaceae archaeon
TGAGAAAATAGCGTTTTCGGTTCTCATCTAAAATCCCTTTTTTGTTGTCAGGAATCTTTCCTGAATGTGAATCGATCTGGTCCTGTCGTAAAATTTGAATCATTCTCTATTACTTTCTGTATTCTCTTGGAGCAGATGATAGGAAAACTATCAGAATACACCGAACCACGCCACATACGAGATGACAATCATGAAACATACCAATACTATCAGGATTTTGTACCCGCACCTCTCGCAAATACCAAAAAAGGAGGGGTGGCTTTCGTGACTATAGGGAGACGAACACACCTTACATGTTTTTGATGACCCGTGATTATCGTGTTTTTCAATGTGCTCATGATTGGTCATAGTATGAAATAGTAGTCGTGAAAATGTAAAATAATGTCGGAAAAGGGTGAAACTTCAGAAATTCAAAAGACCACGGGAATAACTCAATGTTCAGGGAAGATCCAGTATTCGATATTCTGGAACGAAGGGGGAAAGTAAGAATTGAAGTTTTACAGAATGTCTATAGGGAAACATTGCTTAAAATGATGATAAAAATGCGAAACCTGGCGCTTATGTCCGGACTTATCAGAGAAAGGAAAGAACCATGCAGAAAAAGACGGTGAGGGATGAAGATGTTGGTGGGAAACGGGTGCTTGTGAGAGCTGATTTCAATGTGCCCATGGACCAGAACGGTGAGATAGAAGACGATACCCGAATCCGATCCTGTCTTCCGACGATCATATACTTGATCGATCACAGGGCCCGGGTCATCCTCTGCTCCCATCTCGGGAGACCTCACGGCAGGGTGGACGAGCACCTGCGACTGGAACCTGTAGCCCGGCGCCTGTCGGAGATTGTACAAAGACCGGTCGAACCACTACGGGAGGCGATTGGGCCCGGGGTTGTTCGGGCCGTATCTGAAATGAAGGACGGGGAACTCATCCTCCTGGAGAACCTGAGGTTCTACCCGGGCGAAGAGGAGAACGATCCGGGGTTTGCCCACGAGCTCTCCCATCTTGCAGATCTCTTTGTCAATGATGCTTTTGGCGCGAGCCACCGGGCACACGCATCTGTTGTCGGGCTGGCAGCCTATCTGCCCTGTGTTGCCGGTCTCCTCATGGAAAAAGAGATCGAGCAGCTGAGCCGTCTACTTGAAAATCCTGCCCGCCCTTTTGCTGCCATCATGGGGGGGGCAAAGGTGGGGGAGAAGATCGGGATTCTGGAAAATATCCTTCCTAAAGTGGACCTTGTCCTTGTCGGAGGAGGAATGGGTGCCACATTTTTGAAAGGAATGAGTTGTGATGTCGGAATTTCTCCCGTGCAACCCGACAAGATGGAACTGGTCAGGACGATCATACAGAAAGCGGGTGCTCTTGGTGTAAGGGTCCTGCCTCCGGAGGATGTGGTTGTCGCCGAAAACCTGAAAGCCGGTGCGACTGCCCGGGTGGTGAGAGCAGAGCAGATCCCCGCTGATTGCATGATTGCGGATATCGGGCCCATGACTATTACAGTGTTTACAAGAGAGCTCAAAAAATGCCAGACTGTGGTATGGAACGGACCGATGGGGGTATTTGAAATCCCTCAGTTTTCAAACGGGACAACATCCATTGCCACGGTCCTTGCCAGCCTCAATGCCACGACTGTAATTGGGGGTGGGTCCACGGCAGAGGCCGTAACGCAACTCGGGCTTGCAGGCAGGATGACGCATGTCTCCACCGGCGGGGGAGCCTTCCTCCAGTTCCTTTCCGGAAAAATTCTACCGGGGATAGCGGTTCTCGCCGACAAGGAGTGAAACTCACCATTTTTTGGATCTTCCCTGTATCGGGTATACGGGGAAAAACACCCTAAACAAAAAACAGATTCGCATAAAAAATTATCAAAATAGAATAAATTTTTCATGTATCATGGTTATTTGTCTCCGGGCTTCTCCGAGGCCCGACAGGCAGACCGCTTCTTTCAGGTATCGGGAACTAAACGAAGTTACCGGAAAAAAGTATTTGCTGTGAGAGAGAAGGGTGGGTAGGGAGATATCGATGAAAACCATTGGTGTGCTGACAGGCGGGGGCGATTGTCCCGGGCTCAATGCGGCAATCCGTGCGGTGGTCCGGGCATGCATCCGCAATGACTTCAAGACGCTGGGAATCCGGGACGGTTGGCAGGGCCTCATCAACGGAGATGTCGAGCCTCTCACCGATTTTTCCGTTGCGGGAATCCTGCCAAATGGGGGAACTATCCTTGGAACGTCCCGTACCAACCCCTTAAAAGATGTCACGGATTTCCAGAATATCCAGCAGAACATAAAAAAATTCGGGATCCATGCCCTCATAGTCCTTGGCGGAGACGGCACCCTCTCGGCAGCGCGGGACATAGCGGAAAGGGGGATACCGATCGTGGGGATCCCAAAGACAATCGACAATGATATCGTGGGAACCGATGCGTGCATAGGCTTTGATACTGCCGTTACAACGGTTACGGAAGCGATTGACCGGCTGCACACCACGGCAGAATCTCACCACCGTATCATCGTAGTTGAAGTGATGGGGCGCGATACAGGCTGGATCGCCATCATGGCAGGGATTGCCGGTGGGGCTGACGAGATCCTGATCCCCGAGGTGCACTTCACTATGGCCGAGGTCTTCAAGAACCTTACGGCCCGTCACGAGGCAGGTAAAAAATTCTCGATCGTGGTTATTGCCGAAGGGGTGCACCAGGAGGATCTCGGACTGCCACCGGTCCCCGATCACATACGGGACGAGTGTGGCCACGAGAAGTTCGTAGGAGTCGGCAACCTGCTGGGAAAAGAGATCGAGCAACGGCTTGGGGTCGAGACCCGGGTGACGATCCTCGGGCATGTCCAGCGGGGCGGCTCGCCCTCCTCGTACGACCGTGTGCTTGCCACCCGCTTTGGCGTGGCAGCAGTGCAGCTCATCCGGCACGGGGAGTTCGGGACGATGGTGGCCCTTGACGGGAACCACATCCGCAGCATCCCGCTCGCCACCGCAGTCTTCCGTAAGAAGACTGTTGATACAGAGTTCTACGAGCTGGCAAAGATCGTGATCGGCGGCAGGAGACCATGACCATTCAGCAAGGCAGTTCCGGCCCCGCAACGGGAAATACCGGCTCTGAATTTATGAAATCGGCATATACAACCAATCAGCCGTGGTATAAAAACTGAGAATCAGGCATATTGTTTTATAGGTACTATCCGTATTCTTCGTTGGAGCAGAATGGCGAGAGAACGGGACAGTTTCCCGCAAATTCCAGAACAGATCGGAGGCATCGGGGAACTTGCGTATAACCTCTGGTGGAGCTGGCATCCATCTGCAAGGATGCTCTACAAGAAGCTCAGTCGGCCTGAATGGAAAGAAAGCGTGCACAATCCCGTGAAGATGCTGCGGGAACTTCCGGGCGAAGTCTTTCTGGCTGCCGGAAATGACCCGAAGTACGTCAGTCATTATTCCGCCATCATGAGCCGGTTCCGGTCTGATATGGAAGAGAACAGGGGCTGGTTCTCAACACAGAATTCCGGTTCCCCTAAATTGCCGATCGCGTATTTTTCAGCAGAATACGGGCTGCATCGCTCCCTGCCGTTCTATGCCGGCGGACTCGGGTTCCTGGCAGGCGATTATCTCAAGGAATGCAGCGATCTCGGTATCCCCCTGGTCGCTGTCGGGTTTATGTACCCGGAAGGGTATATCCTCCAGAGGATACAGGAGGACGGGTGGCAGCAGAATGTCGATGACGTTCTCGACCGGGACAGTGCCCCAATCACCCGTGTCCTCGGAGATGACGGGGAGCAGCTGGTCATCGAAGTGCCGTTCATCCGGCCCCCGATCCATGTTGCTGTCTGGAAGGTGATGGTCGGCCGCATCCCCCTCTACCTGATGGACACCGATATCAGGGAGAATGATCCATGGAACCGGTCCATATCGTCCCACCTCTATTCCGGAGATAACGAACTGCGGTTGCGACAGGAGATTGTTCTGGGCATCGGAGGGTCTGAAATGCTGAATGTGCTCGGGATCCGGCACTCTATCACCCACCTTAACGAGGGACACGCGGCCTTTGCCCTGCTGGAACGGATCAGGGAACGGGTTGCGGGGGGCATGAGTTTCCCTGAAGCACTTGAGTACGTAAGGAGCACAACGATTTTTACAACCCATACGCCAGTACCGGCCGGCAATGACCGCTTTCCCTTCCCGCTGATGGACAAATATTTCAACGGTTACTATCCCCCTCTCGGTCTTGACCGCGATGCGTTTATGAAACTCGGCATCCACCCGGAAGAGCCGGCGTCAGGCTTCAACATGACCGCATTTGCTCTGCGGTTATCCCAATACCATAATGCAGTCAGCCAGCGCCACGGCGAAGTGTCCCGCCGGATGTGGAAGAGCCTGTGGCCGGATCTTCCAGAAAAAGACGTCCCCATCGATCACATCACCAATGGTGTCCATGTTCCCACGTGGATCGATCCGAAGATGGAGCGCCTGCTTGATAAGTACCTGGGGAATGACTGGCTGGCTGACCACGATAATCCGGCCCGGTGGGAAAAGATCGATACGATCCCGGATGAGGAACTCTGGCAGACGCATTACTGGCTGAAGGTAAAGCTCCTCAACAGGATCGGCGAACAGGCCCGGCAGGAGTGGGCGTACCGTAAGATCAGCCCTTCGGTGGTCCTGGCAGAAGGTACGCTGTTGGACCCGCTGCACCTGACCGTCGGCTTTTCGCGCCGTTTTGCCTCTTACAAGCGGGCAGATCTTATATTTACTGAACTTGAGCGGTTGAAAGAGCTGATCGGTGATCGCTGGAACCCGATCCAGATCATATTTGCTGGCAAAGCGCACCCGGCCGATGACGCCGGTAAACGGATCCTGCAGCGGGTCTTCAATTATGCCAAGGACCCGGAGATGGGCGGGAGGATCGCCTTTGTAGAGAATTACGACGAACAGCTTGCCCAGTATCTCGTGCATGGTGTGGACGTCTGGCTGAATAATCCTCTTCCTCCGATGGAGGCCTGCGGGACGAGCGGAATGAAGGCATCGTTGAACGGCGTGCCCCAGATGAGCATCCCGGATGGGTGGTGGATCGAAGGGTACAACGGCCGGAACGGGTGGACATTCGGCGAAGAGGCCGGGGAGGACCGGGACAAGGTGGATGCGGAGGCCATGTACGATCTCCTGAAAAAGAAGATCATCCCCCTCTATTACGCTGTTGATGACGACGGCATCTCTCGTGGGTGGGTGAAGGTCATGAAGGAGGCCATGAAGAGCGTGGGGCCGGCTTTCTCCGCCCGCAGGATGGTAAAAGAGTACGTCAGAAAGTTTTACCGGGAAGCGCTGGACCATGTTCATTGAGCAGCACGGATCGGAATGGGAGATATGCCATTGTTCCAGGTAATTCTGCTGCGCCACGGCGAGAGTCTGTGGAACAGGGAGAACCGGTTCACCGGATGGACAGATGTGGACCTGTCACCGCAGGGGATAGAAGAGGCCCACCGGTCAGCCCGGCTCCTCCGCGATGGTGGGTTTTCCTTCGACATTACGTATACATCAGTGCTCCGCAGGGCAATCCGTACCCTGTGGATCGTCCTTGACGACATGGATCTCATGTACCTCCCGGTTTATCATTCGTGGCGGTTGAACGAACGCCACTACGGCGCCCTGCAGGGGTTGAATAAGCACGAAACAACAAAGAAGTACGGAATCGAACAGGTCATGGCCTGGCGGCGGGGGTATGCGATCCGACCCCCGGCCCTTGCAGAGACCGACCCCCGTCACCCGGTGTTCGACCCACGGTACTCCGGCCTGAAAGGAGAGGAACTGCCAGCCACCGAATCACTGCAGGACACCCTTATACGGGTTATGCCTTACTGGAAAGAGATAATTACCCCCGTGGTACTGGACAGGAAACGAATCTTGATCGCAGCCCACGGCAACAGCATCCGTGCCCTTATCAAGTACCTCGACGATGTACCCGAAGACGAGATCACCGGGATCAACATTCCGACCGGGTTCCCGTTGGTCTACGAGCTCGATGACTCCCTGAATCCTGTCCGTCACTATTACCTGGGAGACAAAGAGGAGATCCGGCGTGCAACAGAATCGGTCGCCGGCCAGGCCGCTCCCCGAATATAGGCAAAGAATCCTGATCATCATGACAAAGGAATCACCATGACCGGCATATTCAAGGCATATGATATCCGGGGTTCCTACCCTGGTGAACTGGACGATGCGACGGCCGGAAAGATCGGGTACGCATTTGCCCGGTTGTTGGAGTGCAGCCACATCGTGATTGGCCGCGACGCGCGCCTCTCGTCGCCGATCCTCGTCCGGTCTTTTGCCGGGGGATATGCCGCGGCTGGTGGTGCAGTCACTGATATCGGGATGGTCAGCACGCCCCTCCTCTATTATTCCATAATCGAGGGAAATTTCGGCGGGGGCGTCATGGT
>DATKYO010000064.1:0-5023 GCA_035528475.1 Methanoregulaceae archaeon
GAAAGATACGGTGCCAGTTCCTCCGGGACCGCATCCTGGAGCGTATCAGGAGGACTTCCCGTGGATTGCCATGCAGTAAAGGTTCTGAAATCCTGTGCATGAGCCTCAATCTGTCGTTGTACTGCAGCAGTCCACCACCTGACTTCATCATCCGGGTGGCTCGTGAGAACAGCCAGTACTTCAGATGCGGTCCTGTCAAGAATGGACAGCTGAACGGAGGCTTCGGCAGTCGAGCCGGACATCCGGGCTGCACGCTCCTGAAGGTCAGCAATCCCTGACCGGGCAGATTCCGGCACCTCTCCCGTTTTCTTTTCTGTGGCAGTATCGATGGCATGTGCGAGGAGCGACAGTGCATCTGACAAACCATTGGCAAATCCCTTCGAAAGGACCGGGCAATCCGCGAGTTCATGCAGTCCCTGCCGTACTACGAGCAGGGCCCCGACAAGGTTGCCGCTGTCGACCGTGGAAATATATCTCGGGAGCTGCGGCTCTAAGGTGATGGTATCATACCAGTTGTAAAAATGACCCCGGAATCTCTTCAGCTGCCCCATACTCGTCACGGTCTTCCGGGTCCGTTCAAGCAGTTCACTCGCCGGGATATACCCAAAGTCATATGCGGTAAGATTTGCGAGAAGAGAGAGCCCGATATCGGTTGGGGATGTGCGGTGGGCAAGAGCCGCGACCGGCTGTTCCTGGTAGTTGTCCGGGGGAAGATAATGATCTTCAGCGGTGACAAAGTTCTCAAAGAAACGCCAGGTCCTTCGTGCAACACGCCGTAAAAAACGCTCCTGCCCGGAGGTAAGAGGGGTGGTTTCAGTTCCTTTGGGCCGGCTAATCCACCATGCGATGGCCGGGGCAAGGATCCATGCAAGACCAAACAAACCAATTGAACGGTTTGCAACCGGGTCAAGGGGAGCCATACCAAAGAGTAATGCTGCACCGATTACCGGTGCCGGCAACATAATCCAGTAGAATCCCGCAAGGTCATGGTTTCCCGCCAGCCCGGCCTCCTGGTGGGTAGTCCATTCCAGAAGATTACGATGAGATACGACCATCCGCCAGCAGGAACGAAGCACTGCATCAAGGGAAATATAGGCCTCATACGGGAGGAAGGCCAGGGTAAGAAGAGGTACTGCCAGCTGGTCCTGGATAACCCTGGGCAAATCATAGAGGTGCAGCACCCAGGTTTGTTCCGCTGGCTTTCTCAGAACCTTCCAGCCACTCATAATCAGCGCCGGAACCAGGTACAGCGAGGTGATATACATGGTCCAGAACCGTGGATCCGGAAGAACGGTCCAGGCTATGAGGAGAAGGAAAAATGTTGCCGGTGCAACGAGGCTTCTTCTCATATTGTCAAAGATTTTCCATCGTGAGAGGGGTGAGAGTGGATTTTTCTGCTTTTTTGGAGAGTTGTCCGGGACGAACGCCGGCAGCCACGGTACAATCTGCCAGTCTCCCCGGATCCAGCGGTGCCTTCGCCTGCTGTCAGCCAGGTAACTGGCCGGGTAATCCTCGATGACCTCTACATCACTGACAAGACCTGTCCTGGCATAACATCCTTCCAGCAGATCATGACTTAAAATGAGGTTTTCAGGAAACCGCCCCTCAACGGATCGTGAGAAGGCATTGAGATCATAGATCCCTTTTCCCATAAATGATCCTTCATGAAATGCATCCTGGTACACATCGGAAACCGAACGGGTGTAGGGATCAATACCCGGCTCACCACCAAAGAGGGATGCAAAATATGAAATGCCAGGTTCTGGCATAGAGAGTGCGACACGTGGCTGGAGAATCCCGTATCCTTCCCGGATCACCCGGGTTCCGGGATCTGGTACTGGCCGGTTGAGCGGGTGAGCGATCACGCCGATAAGCCGTTTAGCACTATCCCGCGGGAGTTGTGTGTCGGTATCCAGGGTGATGACATAGGTGATCCCGGCCAGGCACTCCCGATCGCCTACGATACGGGAGAAGGTGTTGGTCCCTTTTTCAGATATGAGGGCATTGAACGCCCCGAGGATCCCCCGTTTCCTCTCATATCCCATCCAGACCCCTTCACCTGCATTCCATGTCCGGGAGCGGTGCATGAGGAAGAAGGTATCCGGCTTCCCGCTCCGGTATCTCGTGTTCAGATCAACAATGCCGGCTGCAAGCAGATCGACTAACCCGGCATCTCCGGGAAGCTCCCGGGTATCTGCGTTCCGTACATCAGTCAGCAGGGCAAAAAACAGGTTATCGTCACGGTTTGCCAGGTACCGGATCTCAAGTGAGTCCAGGAGTTCCGGAACATCTCCAGGTCCGGAGAGGACCGTCGGGATTATAACGATGGTTTTTGCCTCCCCGGGTATACCTTTTGCATAGTCCATCTTCGGGAGCACATCCGGAGGGATCAGAAGAGTAACAACCCAGTTGATAACCGCCAGTGCAGCCTGGCTGACCGGAAACAGGAGAAGACAGAAGAGTGGCAGGCCTACAAACCAGTCAAACGCGATAAGATGTATATACCCAAAATACGCCGCGATGAACGTGATGAACAGGACGCTGCAGAAATACAGAAAAAGGAGATGAGCAAATCCTGATCTTTTGATCTGATCGGACAAGGAAGGATGAAAGGAGAGTGCATCTTCAAGTGCGTCTCTTCCACTGTCTGTCAGGTAATATCCAACATGAGATTCCCGGGCATTTCCGTCTTCCCTGACCCGGCTCTCATGGGCAAGTTCCACCGCTTTTTTTGCAACCTCATCTTCCAGGAAACCTCCTTTTTTTGCAATCTCCTCAATACTGTGCCGGTACCGGTCGCGGGTTTCAAAGTCCATTGCTGCATATTCATCCGCAGGATCACTCCGGAGGGTTTGTTCGACAAGACTCAGGCGCTCTACGAACTCACGCCAGTCCATCGTATCAAGGAGACGAAGGCTGTTTATGCTGTTCCCGAACGACACCTGATCCGCAGCCTGGCTCTGCGTCTCGGTATTGATCATCTGCTCAATGGTCAGGTTTCTCTCTGAAAGTCTCTGTTCTATCCAGTTGAGGGGGAGTAAGCATGCCCCGGATCGGCCCTGCAGTTGCCGGGCCATTTCCGTAACAAAAGCACTGGTCATGGGGGGTTCTGATCGGGCCATATCTGCGATAATCAGGATCAGGCTCTTGGGGTCTTCCCGTGCAGCTTTGGTCATCCGCTCCACCCAGTAGCCCGCGGAGTCGCGGTCGCGCCGGTTTACCGAGATGATATCGGCAATCCTTCGCAGGTTCTCTATCAAAGAGAGCCGGAACATGATGGGGATGGCCCAGAGCTCCCCGAGCAGCAGAGGTGAGACGCTCTGGTATGCATCGATAAATTCAAAGAGGACCTTCGTATCAATCCTCCCGTCATTATGAGCCACGAATTCCCGGGCAATATGATACACCCGGGGGAATCCTTCAAGAGGTCCGTTTGCAAGGTGAGGAAGCTCTTTACTGTACGCCTGGGGAAGGTGGCGACGGGCGGTCCTGATCTGTTCCTCAACAAGGTAGAAATTATCTAACAGCCATTCCCCTGCCGGGGCAATCCGGCGGTTTGTCTCGACGGCGGCGTTCAGCACCTCGTGAATTTTCAGCAGGACCTTCTCGTTTTCAGCAAGTCGTGGGAGGAGGCGATCCTGCCCTTTCCAGGTCTCTATCCGGTACGAGCAGGCGGTCTCCTTTGCATGCTGGGCCAGATGGTCCCTGCTGTAGAGTTCATCCCGGATAGGGTCGGCATCGATCTGCCGTATACACTGTTCCTTGTAATCTATTTTTCTTTTGAATGCAAACCTGTTCCACAATTCTTACTGCCCCGGGTAATTTCTGTTTAATCTCCTGGTTAACCATTCAATGAGAAAGACACCCCGGATTATTCTATATTATGGGTGGGGATATCAGGATACACTCGATAAAAAACTGAGTGGTCTCTTACATGACTTTCAGGCAAATTAATACTTTGGTCGTGTCAAAAACCGGCTGAATTTCAGAAAACATTCTGTCGGAAACACGAGTCCTCCTTCACTACCAAGACCTTAACCGGTCTCATTACGGTGACGGGTAAGTAAGGATGGTAAATCAACAAATATCCTTTTTAATAAATATCAGGTGACGGGTTAGTGAGTGTAATGGCTCCAGGAAATGCTAACCTTTTGAAAAACCTTCACATTGCGATTCTGTGGCATTTTATGAGGGGGGCGGTACGTTTCGATGCCGGATGTGAAAACCTGTTACGAGAGATTACCTTGAAATCACATTAATCTCAACCATCAAACTTTATTGGGCAGAAGACCATGTTACAATGCGAACCGTGCGAGATATGGGAACCCTAGAACTCCTGCGAGGTGAGAACTGTGTACGTGCTCTGCAAAAAAAACGTGTACATTGATATATAAAAAATTTTGAACAACGAAATCAACGAGGGTCATTTCATACTTTCATTTTTAGAATATACCTATGACAAGAATTTAGTATGTTCTATTTTGTTTTATTTTTCCGCCGCCTCAGGACAAACCTCCGCAAACCGGCAACTCAGACACTCGCGTTGCGAAGGCCTCGCCGGGAAATCCCCGTACTCATAACTCGCATTCATCGCCGCAAATTCCCGGGGGATCATCTCCTGCACCTCGCGTAACTGCTCCTCGAAGAAGGCATAGGGCTTCGTTGCGCCGGTCTTTAAGAACACGAGTTTGGTCCTGATCTCATCGGCACTTTTCTGGTAATACTCCTTTGCCCACAGCACATATGCCGCCATCTGGAGTTCCGTCTCGTACTCGTCATCGTCCCTGCCGGTCTTCCAGTCGGTGAGTACGAGCGTACCGTCCGGCTGTTTCCCGATAAAATCCACCTTGACCGTTACCCCGACATCCCCGATACTGAAATGATCAAACTCCTCGTGCCGCAGGCATTCCCGGTTCTGGTAGCCCGGCCATTTCCCGAAGAAGGTTTTCAGGCATGCTTTTCCATTCTCATCAATGGCAGTAAAAAATGAATCAGAGATCTTCTCACCGTTGTGGTATTCGGT
>DATKYO010000065.1:0-2916 GCA_035528475.1 Methanoregulaceae archaeon
AGCCGGCTCATGATCTCGTTTCTTGTAATCTTCTGGCCGACAGAGAGCTCAAATCCCATATTACGGAAGTTCTCCGGATTCCCAAGGCCAAAGATACAGGAGACAGAAGCGACAATAATCACATCACGCCTGAACGAGAGTGAAGCGGTAGCCGAGAGCCGCATCATCTCAATCTTTGGATTGATGGCCGAGTCTTTCTCAATATACTGGTCTTTTGCCGGAATGTAGGATTCGGGCTGGTAATAATCGTAATATGATACAAAGTATTCGACCCTGTTGTGAGGGAAGAAATCGCAGAATTCCTGGTAGAGCTGGGCAGCAAGCGTCTTGTTATGGGCAAGCACGAGCGTAGGCCTGTTCACAGCAGCAATCGCATTTGCCATCGTAAACGTCTTACCCGAGCCGGTAACGCCCAGCAGTGTCTGGTACTGGTCGTTATTTTCAAGCCCGCCAATGAGTTCTCTGATTGCCTCCGGTTGTGAACCAGCGGGAGCAAAGGTTGAGACGAGCTGGAATTCTGTCATGGTGCTTAGGAATTCAGAGTGCTATATAATAAGGGATAGGGATGCGGCATGAAGCTGGCCGTCAGGATTCCAGCACCATGAGAAGATCACGGAGGTGAAGGGTGTTGATGATATCCTTATCTTCGAGCCAGCCACGCCGGGCTGTCGCAATCCCCAGTTCCATGAAACCCAGGTTATCCCGTGAGTGGGCGTCAGAGCCAATCGAAAACCGGGCACCGTGTTCGCGTGCCATCATGCAGTTGGTGTCAGACAGGTCAAGTCGTGCAGGAAATGCATTGATCTCGAGAGAAACGCCAAGTTCCACTGCAGCATCAAAAACTACGGGGAGATCCAACTGAACCGGTTCCCTTTGCTGGATGATGCGCCCGGTAGGATGCCCGAGGATATCAACCCGATCATTATGGAGAGCAGCAAGTACACGTTTCGTCATCCCGCTTTTTGGCATGTTCAGACCTGAATGGACGCTTGCCACAACCACATCAAGATCCCCGAGGATCTTGTTCCCGATATCCAGATTCCCGTCAGTGTCAATATTGCATTCGATTCCGGCCAGAACCACGAACCCATCGAGGTCACGGTTTGCCTGCTCAATCGCCTTTTGTTGTTTTACTACCGCGGCCTCATCAAGTCCGCGGGGGATCTGCGGGTTCCAGGCATGATCACAGATGGCGATATATTCATAGCCGTATGCCTTAGCGGCCTCTGCTAATTCCTTAATTGTATGTTTTCCGTCGCTCCATGACGAGTGAACATGAAGATCTCCCTTCACCGCATCATAAGGAACAATCTCCGGCAGGCTGTCGTTGATCGCGGCTTCAATCTCGCCCCGGTCCTCCCGCATCTCAGGCTCGATATACTGTAGACCGAGCATCCTGTACAGGTCCTGTTCAGTCTGCCCCGGCAGTTTCTCACCGGTAGACAAGTCGGTGACTCCGTACTCGTTCAGCCGCCAGTTCCGGTCGAGTGCCCGACGCCGCATTGCGATGTTGTGGGCCTTGGATCCCGTAAAATACTGGAGAGCAGTCCAGAACTGGTCTTTATCCACCACCCGCAGGTCAACCTGCACACCGGAAGTGAGGACGATGCTGCTTTTGGTTGGTCCTTTTCCAAGTATCCGATTAATTTCGGGCAGTGAGCAGAACTCCGTCATAATTTTTTTGGGTTCGGCTGATGAGGCGACAATATCTATATCCCCGATGGTCTCTTTTCTTCGCCGGATGGATCCTGCCAGGCTGATTTGCTGTGTCCCGGGAAGATCTGCAAGCCGTTTCTTTATTGTTTCGGCAACCTGAAGGATATCTCCGAGAAGAAAACGCCTGCCAGTACTCTTCATTGCCTGGATACTCTGCAGGATATTCTTCTCGCTTTTCTCACCAAATCCCGGCAGGTCACGGATTTTGTGGGCTTTTGCTGCTTCTTTAAGTCCTTCCCTGTTCGTGATGCCGAGCTGCCTGCTCAGGATCAGGGCTTTTTTTGGCCCGATCCCTTCGAGCTCTGCCAGTTCTAAAACCCCTTGCGGCATTTCCTGCTTCAGCTTCTCAAGATATGCCAGATTGCCGGTCCCGATTATCTCCCGGATTTTGGCAGCAATGTGAATGCCAACACCTGGGATCTCCTCGAGTTTCCCGCGTTCATTGATACTGGCAATATCCTCTTTTAGTGTCTCTATCACATGAGCGGCCCTTCGGTATGCAACCGGCTTAAACGTTACGTTTTTGATTTCAAGCAGGTCAGCAACTTCATAGAATATGGCTGCGATCTGCTTGTTGCTCATTTGGGTTGGTGTTGCCATAGGACCCCTTATCGACTATTACTGCTTGCATCAGGACACTATCTTATGCATAGTTCTTTTACCAGACATGATTCTGATGGCATGTGGTCGCCTGAAGATGGTAGTGGGAGTATCGAACTGTCCGTGAGGGAATTTTCCCGGTATGCCTGGACACGGACACGATCCCGGATCATGTGTCTTCACCATGTTTTCCCATCATAAAGAGATAAGTGTTGGCGAACGGTCATAACCCGTGTGTGTTAAAGGGCAGATTACCGATATTAAAAAGGAGATTTCAGGAAAAAATCCCGCCTACCTGGGTTTATAATGTCCCCATTTTTCCAGCGCTTCCTTAAGGTCCATTGCATGCTTTGCTTTTTCTTCGAGCGTGACACCTTCCTGCCATGCCTCAATTGCCTGCATAGTCGCCCGTGCGCCGGCACGGGTTCCTTTCGGGTGACCGTGGATCCCGCCGCTGACAAGCAGCACCATCTCGTTGCCATAAATATCCAGTACATCGGGAACAAGTCCGGGATGAAGCCCTCCCGACGATACCGGGAATGCCGATTTGATCCTGCCCCAGTCCTGCTCCAGGAGCATTCCTTCGACTGCATGGGTCTT
>DATKYO010000066.1:0-3368 GCA_035528475.1 Methanoregulaceae archaeon
TCTTATCGCCGCCATATTCGCACTCTCTTTGATCGTCGCCAATGTACCTGAGGGGATGCTCCCCACGATCACCCTTTCACTCTCTCTTGCAAGCCGGAACATGGCCAGGCGAAAGGCATTGATCAGGAACCTGGACTCGGTACAGACACTCGGGAGTGCAACAATCATCTGCACTGATAAGACCGGCACTATTACCCGCAACGAGATGACGCTCAGGGACATCTATCTGACCGGCGGTGAATCGGTCTCTGTATCGGGTGAAGGGTATTTTCAGGACGGGAGTTTTTCCTTCGATAAAGAAAATCCCGGGTCTCAAGAACGACTGCATTTTCTTCTCCGGGCCGGGATGCTGAACTGCCGGGCAATTATCCAGGAAGATCATATTTTTGGTGATCCAACCGAGCTCGCAATTCTCGCAGCGGCACGAAAGGGCAGGATTCACTGTGAAGACTGCGAAAAAGTCCATGAGTTCCCTTTTTCCAGCGAACGGAGAATGATGTCCACGGTGTATGACCTTGAAGGAAAGCGGTTTATTTTTTCCAAGGGGGCGGTGGAGGCAGTATTGCCACTCTGTAATTCATATGTCGATTTAGAAGGCAGGATTCGCCCGTTTGATGATCATGAGAAGAAACGTTTCAATGACCGGGCTGAAGAATTTGAACGAAAAGCCTATCGTGTTCTGGCTGTTGCGTATGCCGAGGTGGAGGAGGAGTCCTCTCTTACGATGATCGGCCTTTTTGCATTCATGGACCTGCCGCGGGAGGAAGTATACGGGGCAATAGAAAAATGCCGGAGGGCAGGAATCAGGGTCCTGATGCTTACCGGGGATAATCCCCTGACCGCGTCCGCCATTGCCGGGAGGATCGGGCTTCCCGTTGATGTGGTGCTCACCGGCGATGAAACCCGGGAGATGGAGGATAAGGAATTAAAAGATCTCCTGGTTACCAAAAACGTCCTTTTTGCCAGGATGCGGTCTGAGCAGAAACTAAGAATCGCAGAACTCCTGCAAAGGAATGGCGAAGTTGTGGCAATAACCGGCGACGGCGTGAACGACGCCCCTGCACTCAGGAAGGCTGATATCGGAATTGCCATGGGCATTAAGGGAACTGAGGTTGCCAAGGAAGCGGCGGACATGATCCTGCTCGACGACAATTTTGCATCAATTGTTGCCGCCATAGAGGAAGGGAGGACCGTGTACTTCAATATCAAGAAGTTCGTCACCTATATCCTCTCGTCAAACGTCCCGGAGATTGTCCCCTATATCCTCTTCTTCTTCCTGCGTATCCCGCTTCCGCTCTCGGTCATACAGATACTCACCATCGACCTCGGATCAGACATGCTCCCCGGTCTTGCCCTGGGGAGCGAGGGGCCCGAAGAGGACATCATGAACAGGCCGCCGGTGGGGAAGGACGAGCGTATTCTTGATTGGGAGGTATTCAAGCGGGGATATTTCTTCCTGGGGGCGATCGAGGGAATGGCGGCAATGGCTGCGTTCTTAGGTTTTCTCTTCCTCAGCGGGTGGGTGTATGGCGACCTTCCCATCGATCCCCTGTTCCACCGTCAGGCCATGACCATGACCCTGCTTGCGGCAATCACCTGCCAGCTCTTCAATGTATGGACTCTCAGGTCATGGGAGTTCTCTGCGTTCAGCCGCGGGTTGTTCAGGAACCGGCTCCTGATCCTGGCGATTGTATTCGAGATCGTATGGATTGCAGCTCTCCTTACCGTGCCTCCCATACAGGCGATCTTCAATACCGCATTCGTACCCCCGGTTTACCTCCTGCTCCTGCTCCCGTTCCCGATACTGCTCTTCGCAAGCCACGAAGCGTACAAGTATCTTATCAGGCGAAAGAGGATGGAGAAAAGAACGGATGCAGGAGCGGGATGACGCGGGTTTTATAAAAAATGCCGTGTAACTGATTGTAAAAGCGATAAAGAGTGATGATATGGTTGTTGGTTTCATTCCAAAGGCCGCCGGGTTCGGCTATGCAATAATTGTCTTTTTCCTGCTGGCATACCTCTGGTATTCCGGGCGTATCACCCGGAGAGGTGCAGTTATATTTCTCATAATCTCTACAGCACTCGGTTTCCTCATCTTTGCCCCGGTGGCACCCTGGCAGTTCCAGCTCCTCGTGCTGGGAGACGTGAAGGGGCTTGGAATCGGGGTGCAGATAGCGGCATTCGGACTTCTCTTCTTCCTGGGTTTTGCTCTCCTTTTCGGGAGGATATTCTGTGGCCATATCTGCCCGGCCGGGGCCGTCCAGGAACTGGTTTACCTGGCTCCCTTAAAAAAGACGGGAAGGACCTGGAAAAAGGCCACGATGGCCATCCGGCTCGTAGTCTTCATACTCCTGATGGTGCTGGCCGTGGTCTTCTCAATAAACTTGCTCAGGATCCTGGGACTCAGGGATTTCTTTTATCTCGCCATCGGGTCGGTGTCCTTTTTCATCTATTTCGGGATTGTAATCCTTTCTGCTGTACTGTACCGGCCTTTCTGCCGGTTTATATGTCCATATGGGCTCCTCCTCTCCATATCCGCCACCTGGAGCCTTTTTAAGTTCCGGAGGACCGACAAGTGCATTCACTGCAAGAAATGCGAGCGGATATGCCCCACAGACGAGTCAAAAGAGGGGGACAGGAAATCGGAATGCTACATGTGCGGGAGATGCGTGGAGGTCTGCCCCGTGGAAGGGGCACTCCGGTATGGGCGGGGATGAGAATTGAAAAAAGGGAAAAATGACCTTTTAATTCTCAATTGATTTTTTTAGATGAGTACATTACCAAAAGAACGCTTGGGGACGTGATGAACATCATGAGAATCACGCCAGTACCGTGTATTCCCGTCTTCAGGGATCGGGTCTATTATGACTTTCTCGGCCGGATACCCGAACGCAAGAACAAGGTGTATTTCGTATTCCCCTGGAATGCCAAGGACTTCTCTTAATTCCTTTTTCAGGATGGAACCCATCATACATCCGCCGAACCCTCTTTCGGCTGCCGCGAGCATCATGGTCTGGGCGGCTATTCCGATATCTGTACATGGATTTGGAATGCAATCCTGTTCCGTAACGATTATGATGTAACCCGTGGGCCGTTCTCCAATCGCAGGGCCGTCCCATTTGGGAAGATCAAGTGCCCACAATACGCATGATCGAATCCGTGCAGTATCTCCAGGACTTGAGGCTATCACATACCGGAGCGGCTGGCGGTTTCGTGCAGAGGGGCAGAACCTTGCGATATCGACCAGTTCTACCAGTATATCTTCCGGAATTCGTCTACTCTCGTCGAACCGCCGGATACTCCTGCTTTTTTTCACGATGTCCGGAATAACGTACTGCATAATTGAAATTCGAACAGGCTGGAGAAAA
>DATKYO010000067.1:0-18666 GCA_035528475.1 Methanoregulaceae archaeon
CGACTTTTCCTATGCCGCTTTCGGTAGCAACTGCCACAAATGGCTGCCAGACCATGTAGCCGTCGATCTGTTCTGTGGCCAGCAGCATCGGCATCTGCCCGGTGTTGGTATAGATTATCTCAACGGTTGCCTGCGTTGTCGGAGGTTCCTCGGGCGTTATACAGCCTGCAAACAGGATGCCGGCTGTGCACAACACAGCCAGCAGTGCAATGAATCGCTTCATATTAATTCTGTTGGACATATCGGTAAATAACATTTCCCAATTATGCCATTATTTTTATTCATAAATAGAATTATTAATTAATTATTCTATTATTGGGTAATTATAATAGCCTATTGTAAAATATTGTCCAGATTCTATTATACTATTGGGTTAAATTTATAAGATAATTATTCTTATTGTATCTATATAATGGTACAGCCCGACCCAATTGACCGCCTGATGAGGGCGGCGCTCATTTCTGATGAGGAGTTTGTCAAGGCCTTAAATGATCTGATGAAACACGATCTCCGAATCAGCGTGAGGGAGCTATCAGAGAGATCCGGTATTGCACAGAGTTCGCTGTACAAGATACTGCATGGGAAGAGGTCCCCGAATTTGAGCACGCTCCGGGCCGTGGTCCATGCACTGCGTTATTTCTACCGTCCTGGAGAGGGAGAGTTTATCGGACTGATAGCTGCACGTCCCGTGCTTGAAACTGTTCAGGAGAGGACTGCCGATGTTGGCGGCCACAGGATGAAGGTGAGGGAATATCCGGTGCATACGATGGAGGATGCCATTGTGTCCTCCGTGCGGGCCGAGCGGGAGGGTGCCATAGCCATCGTCTGTGCGCCAATTGTAAGCAGCATCATCGAGCAGATGGTAAATATACCCGTGGCGACCATTGTGCCCAGGGGGTCAGTCCAGCGGGCCATCGAGGTTGCTGCCAGAAAGGCGTGGCTTTAATCTCTTTTTGCATCCCACAGAATAGAAGAGGTTGTGGACAGGATGCAAAAAGATGTGGTGAGAAGAGGCCGCCTTACCGGGGAGAGGACAGGAGAAATGACGCATTTCCTCTCATCCATGAGGGCGGATCGCTGTATTGCCGATGCAGATATCCTGGTGGATATGGCCCACGTACTTATGCTTCACAAACAGCGGATAATCGGGCCGGAACCGGCCAGAATACTTTTAGGGGCCCTCCTGGAGTTTTATGACAATGGTATCCCAGAGCCAGCGTTTGATGAACGTTTTGAGGATATTCATGCAGGAATCGAGTCTCATTTAATTGATATTACCGGAGAGGAAGTGGGAGGGAGACTTCATATCGGACGTTCCCGCAACGATGAAGTGGCTACCTGTATACGCATACGGCTTCGGGAGGATATTACAAAACAGATGGCAATCCTCCTCCGGGTACGACAGGTTCTTCTTGATCTGACAGGGGAGCATATAACCTCAGCTATGCCGGGATTCACCCATTTCCAGCATGCACAGCCTACCACGCTTGCCCACCACCTGATGGCCCACGAGGAGGCTTTCGGCAGGGATTACCAGAGGCTTTCGGAGGCACTGGTACGGGTGAACAGGTGTCCGCTGGGAGCAGCGGCATTCGCCTCTACCAGTTATCCTATCAATCGCGAATACACGGCAGATCTTCTCGGATTTGACGGGCTGGCTGTAAATACCATGGATGCGGTGTCTGCCCGTGATTTTGCACTGGAGTCGCTGTCGGTCCTGTCTATTATGATGTCCAATGCAAGCCGGCTGTGCGAGGAGCTTATCGTCTGGAGTTCTCCTTTCGTGGGCTTTGTCTCGCTGGATGATGCGTTTTGTTCCACCAGTTCAATTATGCCCCAGAAGAAGAACCCGGATACGGCAGAGATCATGAGGGCCAAGGCCGCGTCCGTCATGGGATCGCTAACTGCTGCTCTCGCCACAATGAAGGCCCTTCCATTGAGTTACAACAGGGATCTCCAGGAACTTACTCCCTGCCTGTGGAGGGGTGTGCGGGATTCCAAGCACAGCACGGGGCTGCTTGCGGAAATGCTTGCTACAGCCACTTTTCATACTGACAGAATGCGTCAGGAGGCTGGAAGGGGATACTCGACAGCCACGGATCTGGCAGACATGCTGGTAAGACGGATTGATCTGCCATTCCGGACTGCACACTCCATTGTGGGCAGGGCAGTACAGAAAGAGGGGCTTGATCTCCCGACCCTGGATTCGGCATCCATGGAGATAACAGGCAAGACTCTTTCCGGGCAGGGTATTACAGCGCAGGAAATCAGTGAGGCACTTGACGTGGAATACGCCCTCTCTCTTCGAAAAGCATCCGGGGCTCCTTCCGGCATGGCCGTAAAAATAGCCATGAAGGAGCGGAATGAACTCCTGGAGAAGGAACGATTGGAACTGGAGAGATTAAATGAGATGTATTCAGAGGCACTAAAGCGACTGGTTCGCGATGCAAGAAGGATTGTGGAATAATGGGAGAGTATAGTTCCGGGGACCGGATCATCTGCCAGTATGGGGGCGAGCCACGAAAGGGCACCTACATCACCATGAGAGATGGGATGGCCGTCGTAAAACTTGACAGCGGATATAACATTGGAGTAGCTCCTGACGAATGCACTCTTATCGAGAAATGGGCTCCTGAAGCTTCTCCAGAGGTAATGATATCGCAGGATGAGAGTCTTCCTGTCCTGTCCATTCTCTCAACCGGGGGGACCATTGCCAGCAGGATAGATTACCGGACCGGTGCGGTGACCAGCCAGTTCGATGCAAGTGATATTTTGAGGGCGATTCCAGGGCTATCATCTATTGCGCGGTTCAGGACTAAGAAGTTGTACACCATTCTCTCAGAGAATATGACCCCCGGTATCTGGCAGGAACTGGCGAAAGCGGTCTATGACGAGATATGCGCCGGAGTCAGTGGGGTGATCGTCACGCATGGCACGGATACACTGGCCTATAGCGCAGCAGCAGTGAGTTTCATGGTGGATACCCCGGTTCCGGTGATATTTGTGGGTTCACAAAGATCTGCGGACCGACCCAGCAGCGATAACGTGATGAATGCACTCTGCAGTGCCAGTGCGGCAGTAAGTTCGCTTGGTGAAGTGGTGGTTGTAATGCATGAAGCCACAAGCGACGACCGCTGCGCCATCCACCGGGGGACAAGGGTCAGAAAGATGCATACTTCCCGCCGCGATGCATTCCAGAGCATCGGGATCCCGTCACTTGGATACGTGGAGTACCCCTCCCTTGATGTAACTCTCTCGGATCACGCCATCAAGAGAGGAGAGCAGGAACCGCGGTTACGAGACTCCCTGGAACAAAAATGCGGTCTTCTGTATTTCTATCCGGGCATGCAGCCCGAAGTGCTGGAAGCATTCAGGGGATATCGCGGTCTTATCATTGCCGGTACAGGGCTTGGTCATGTGAGCACTTCCCTCATAGGTACCCTGCACTCCCTCATCAGGGAGGGAACGCTTGTGGTCATGACATCGCAGTGCCTCAACGGACGGGTGTGTGACAGGGTATATGACACCGGCAGGGACCTTCTCAGGATCGGCGTGGTCGAAGGCGGGGATATGCTCCCCGAAGTCGCCCTTGTGAAACTCATGTGGGTGTTGGGAAATGTGGCTGACAACGACAAAGCAGCGGCGATGATGGAAGCAGATCTCAAAGGCGAGTGCAACAGGAGGTCGACGCATGGACTATGAGGGCCTCGGCCTGAAGGCTGGAATTGAGATTCATCAGCAGTTGAACACCAAAGAAAAGCTCTTCTGCGGGTGCCCCACCACGGTGAGAAAGTTCGAGGAGCGGGATGGGGAATTTTTCAGGTACCTGCGGGCGACCGAGAGTGAAATGGGGGAGATTGACCGGGCCGCAAAAGAGGAGATGAAACTGCTTCGCAGGTTCTGCTATTATGTATATGATACAACCTGCCTTGTGGAGAATGATGAAGAGCCTCCCTCCCCGCTCAACCCTGAGGCCATTGAGATATGCCTTACTATCGCCCGGATGTTTCAAATGACCCCGATAGAACAGGTCCATACAATGCGCAAGCTGGTTATCGACGGGTCAAATACCAGCGGGTTTCAGAGAACAGCACTGGTGGCAATCAACGGGGATATTCCCGATAGCGGATCCATCGAGACCATATGTCTTGAGGAAGAGGCCGCCCAGCGTGTGGAGAACGATACATTCTCGCTAGACCGGCTTGGAATCCCTCTTGTGGAGATTACTACTTCGCCCTGCATGCATACTCCTGAAGAGGTGCAGCGTGTGGCCGGGTACCTGGGAATGGTACTCCGCTCAACGGGCAGGGTTAAGCGTGGTTTGGGAACAATACGGCAGGATATCAATATTTCCATCAGAGAGGGGGCCAGGGTGGAGATCAAGGGAGTCCAGGAGCTTGATCTCATCGCCGAAGTGGTACGAAGAGAAGTAGGGAGGCAGAGAGCCCTCCTTGATATTAAAAACGAGCTTCTGAAAAGAAATGCCATGGTCCGGGAAGAACCGGTTGACGTAAGTGACCTATTTTCAGGCACAAAATCGGCTATTCTTAAGAAGGCTAAATGCATCATGGCCGTTATACTTCCGGGATTCGGGGGACTCGTGGGAAGGGAAATTCAACCCGGGCGGCGCCTCGGAAGTGAATTTTCCGATTATACAAAGAAATGCGGAGTTGGGGGGATCTTTCACACCGACGAACTTCCTGCATACGGGGTGACTGCAGAAGAGGTAGCCGATCTGCGGCGTGTCACGACTGCTGGAGAAAATGATTGTGTGGTCCTGGTGGCAGCATCCAGGGAGAAGGCATTGTGTGCGGTTTCGCAGGTGATGAAAAGAGCCGGAATGGCCCTTGAGGGAGTGCCCGAAGAGACCAGAAAAATGTTGGAGGGAGGAAACAGCGCGTACATGCGACCCCTCCCTGGTGCTGCACGGATGTACCCTGAGACTGATGTCCTCCCTGTTTGTATTCGCAGGGAGAACTGGCAATCCATACAAGTTCCTGAACTTCTTACAGTGAAAGCCGCCCGATTCTCTGAAGAACTGCGGCTTGACCCCGAAGTAGCCCGACAGATAGCATTTTCCAAATACCTGCCTCTTTTTGAACATGCCCTTTCTGCCGGCATCTCGGCAAACCTGGCATCGAGAACGCTTCTCTCCACCATGAAGGAACTTTCACGTGAAGGAATCCCGGTTGGCCGGATATCTGAAAACGAGATACTGGATATATTGAGGTCAATTGAGGACGGAAAGGCAGCAAAAGAAGCCATTCCCGGAATTCTCGAAAAAGTGGCCGGGGGATCGACGGTAGAGACGGCTATAAGTGAATGTGCGCCTGCAATCACAAGGGATGAGCTTGAGGCTATAGTAGCGCGAATTGTGTGTGAAAAGCATGAATTTGTGAGCCAGAAGGGAATGGGCGCACTGGGCCCCCTTATGGGCGTAGTCATGAAAGAGGTGCGGGGTTCGGCAGACGGAAAGCTCGTCAGCGAGCTCCTTAAATTGGAGATTGATAAAGTAATTTAATCCTGAAGTGGGTAATTGCCTTCCTGTGGAAAGTATAGCAAGAAGGTTTATGAGAATGCAGGTCTTATAAAATAAGGAGTTTAAATATGGGAAAAACAGGATCAACCCATTGGGTGCAGGTAAAAGGTGTAAAGGGACAGATCAGGCTGGTCCCCAAACGTGAAGGGGAATTAAAGAGGCCGGGTCCGAACCAGAGGTTCAAGGCAGGAGCATCTGTGAAAGTCCTTGACCAGATGAATGAGGACGGACGCCGAAAAGGAGGCCGCAGGAGAGGCCGTGGAGGTCGTGGTGGCCGCGGTCGTGGAGATCCAGGTCCGGCAGCAAATCCCATGGTTCGCAAATCCATGCGCCGGTCCAAGGTCTCTGTTCTGGGTGCCAAACAGAAATCAGGTCGATGAATCCGGGCAATATGCCCTACCTCCCGGAATATCTATTTTTAACTGATTAAAGCAGTTTCTTCCGGAAATATCTTTTATAAAGGAGATGATAGTGAGAGTATGGATCTAAACACCGCAGTGAAGAGTTATCAGTTCGCCGAGAGGGCAAAAAGCGAGCTCATTATCTGTTCACATCTGTCAAATGCACTGACTGGATTTCCCGAAGCCGAACGTGCAGGTGGAAAAAGGATGCTTATCTTGCTGATGGAGGCTATCCGGTCCGAGATAGAATTTGCCTACAACGATACCAAGAGAAATGAATTCCGGAAGTCTATTAACCTGCTCTCCGAAGCCATCAGTCTTGCGGAGAGTGAAAATTACGGAACAGCTGTGGTAAAACTCAGTGAATCTATCAGTGCGGCGACTACTGCAGCCCAGGGTGCCTGGCAGGTACTTGGTGAACATGGAATCCTCTGAGTTCCTGGATTTTCTCAACTCCCGCTGTTCGGTCAGGGATTACACTCCGTCGAGGGTAACTCCCGATGAGGTTGAATTCATCTTAAGCTGTGCAAGCACAGCACCGAGTGCAGGAAATCTGGAGGCCTGGGATGTGGTAGTGGTTACCGACCCGGCCCAAAAAGAGGCTCTTTATACGGCGGCATTCAACCAGCCCCATGTAGAGGAAGCAGACCGCCTTTTTGTGGTCTGCGCAAACTACGTACGATCGATGTCCAGGTATGGCGATCGCGGAATTCTCTATGCAGTGCAGGATTCTACGATTGCCTGCACCTACATGATGCTCGCCGCGGAAGCTCTCCGCCTGCAATCATGCTGGGTGGGAGCATTTGACGAGGATGAGGTAAAAGAGATGCTTTGCCTGCCAGGCCATATCAGGCCCATGGCAATACTATGCGTGGGAAGGGGACAACCGCCGGGAAGCTTCACACCGCGGATGGCCATCGGGGAACATGTGCATGAAGAGACCTGGTAGGAGAAGGAGACGAAATATATGCCTGATTATGTGGTAACTCTGGAATCGGCCTGGATTATCAAGGACGTTGATTCTCTTGACGATGCAGTAGGCATCGCAATAAGTGAAGCAGGGAAGAGATTGAATCCGGCCGCCAAATATGTCGAAGTGGAGGCAGGGATGCTTGCCTGCCCATTTTGTGAAGGCGAACTGAATAGTGCCATCGTGGTTGCACGTACCGCCCTTGTGGGATTGCTCCTGGAGATGAAGGTTTTCAGGGCCGAATCTCCTGAACATGCAAAAAGGATTGCACGATCTGTGATCGGAAAAGCACTTCGGGACATCCCTCTCCTGGTAAAGGAAGTCACCGAATTATGATCCATGTCGTGGGGCACACCGCGATAGATCACATCTCGCGTGTGCCGAAATTTCCGCCTGTAAACGGTTCTGCAACAATAGTTGACCGGAAGGTGTATTTTGGGGGGGGAGCTGCCAATATCGCGGCAGGCATTGCCCGTCTTGAAGTCCCATGTACCCTGGTCAGCGCTGTGGGTGGAGATTTTGCAGGGAGCGAATATGACATCTGGATGGAGGATCTGGGCATTTGCAGGCAGTTTTTCGTGGTCAATAACGCCCATACTTCCACGGCATTCGTGTTTACCGATGATGCGGGTGACCAGATCACCTTCTTTGAATGGGGTGCATCGCACGCATTTGCCAATTCAGTAGCTCCGGAACTGGATTTTGTTCATATGGCAACCGCAGATCCTGATTTTAATGTGCGAGTGGCAAAAAAAGCAAAATTTTCCTCGTTTGATCCCGGGCAGGACCTGCACCGCTATACAAAAGACCATCTCTACTCGATCATCCCGCATCTTTCACTCCTCTTTGCAAACCAGCACGAAGTGGAGGGAATGTGCACAACAATGGAGATCGAAAAGGAGGATCTCCTTGGAATGGTACCGATGGCAGTGTTTACCATGAGCGCAAAGGGAAGCATGCTCTACGATGATGGTGAGAAAACTTATATCCCTGCTATTCCGGTAGAAATGAAAGATCCAACAGGGGCAGGAGATGCATACCGGGCCGGTTTCCTCGCCGCGTATCATTCGGGGAATGCTTTACTCGAATGCTGCAGGATCGGTACAATCGCCGCATCTTACGCAGTAGAATCTGTCGGCTGCCAGACAAACCTTTCTGGATGGTCTGATATTGCTGTCCGGTACCAGAAATATTTTGGCGAATTTGAGCACATTCTCATGAGGTAGTTTCATGCCTTTCACCAGCAGTGATGTACGGATTGAAAAGCTCTCAAAGTACCTGTTCAATGCGCCATCCTGGCCAACATCACTGGGCATTATTATAATACTCGGACTCATAATCGACGGGGCAAGCCTGAGACTGGGACAGCAGGTACAGTTTCTGGGAACCCTGGCCTTTACCATTCCCGCCATTATTGCCATTATCCTCACAAAACCCTATGTGGAGCTGCTCGGACGAACGATGACCTGGAACAGGTCTGCGCTCCTGGCCCTTGCCTGCACGGTCCTGGGTGTGATCATCACCCTCACCGGGATGGTCATCTCCATCGATCTTCTTTCCCTCTATTATTCGATTTCTCTGGGCTTTATTCTGGGAATACGGCTGCTGACACTTGTGGCAATTGCCGATTATCGCATTTCCCACATGATACTTCCGGCATTGTTCCAGAGCATAACGGGGGTTTTTCTGGCATCTTTCCTTTTCGAATCATCTTTCGTCCTTCTGGCACTTACACTCCAGCTGGTATTCGGCCTGGGATTCGTTCTTCTCATCTGGTTTATCGAGCGTCCCCTGTACAGGTTGTTCAATATCAGGGCTCTCGACTTTCTCAACTCCTTTCTTGCTCATCTGACCGATGGCTCCAAGAAGATGGAGGACTTTTTCCGGGAAATTGGCGAAGAGGTCTATGTCCCCCAGGTCTCCCTCTTTTTCAGGCGTAATGGAGAAGGAGCCCTTATTTTCACTGTTCCGAATGTGCATCCCGGGCCTCTCGGGGAAATTGGGGGAGGAAATCTCCCAAAATGTCTCCAGTCAGCGTTTGAAGAGATGGTTATGGTACCGCACGGCGCGGCGACCCATGATTTTAATCTGGTCTCGGAAGATGAGATAAAGAAGATAATCACCACCATGAAAGGCCCGGTTGAGGATCTAATGTATCAGGACCGGGCGACCATGTCGGAACGGTTCTGTTACGGATCGGTCTCAATACTCTACCAGGTGCTTGGGAATACGCTTCTTATTGTCAGCACCAGGTCACCGGAAAGGACCGAAGATCTGGATTTCAATGTCGGTATGACCATAATGTCAGAGGGGCACCGGGCCTACCCCAATATCGCCTTTGTGGATGCCCATAATTGCCTTACCGGCGACATTTCCAATATACAGCCTGCAACACAGTCGGCAATGGAATATTTAAACGCAAGTGCCCACGCCATGGATTTCGGCCCTTCGATGCCTAAATATCAACTTTTCATGGGTTTTTCACATATAAAACTTCCTTTTACAAGGGAGCAGGGATTCGGGGATCAGGGTCTTCAGATCATGGTGACCCGGGTTGAAGAGCAGACGACTGCATATGTCCTCTTCGACGGGAACAATATGTGGGCGGGTGTGCGGGAGAAGATTCGCGACCACGTGCTTTGTTTTGTCGATGATGCGGAAGTAATGACAACAGATTCACATGTTGTCAACACGGTCAGCGGCAAGAATCCTGTTGGTATGAGAATTCCTCCTGAAGAGTTCTTGCCCTATGTCGAGGAAGGGATAAAAAATGCCCTGCAGAACATTGCACCGGCCGAAGTTGCAGGAAGCACGGCATTGGTCGAAAAGATTGTAATATTTGGCTCCAACAGGATCACACAGCTGGCAAGTACGTTAAATACTGTGCTCATCCTGATCCCCCCGCTCAGTGTTGCGGTGCTGTTGCTGGCTTTTATTCTCTCGTTCCTTGCATACGTTATCATAGTGTAGAGTATGGCGAATTCATAGTGTCAGATCCGCCTTTGTAAAGTATGGCGAACCAGGATCAATTAATCTTGTAATAACTCCTGGAGAATCATTCCTGCAAAATTGACCAGCATGATCCAGACAGGGTATACAACTGATGCACGAGAGTATCAGACATCCATCAATTAGAGTATCAGCATGTAATATGCCTATACCTCCACCGGATCATGATGGTTTCATTTTTGATGTTGTCTATTACACCATATAAACTTTTCTTAAAACTCCTGTAAATTGCAGATAATTTTTGATATTGGGGCTGTCTGAAGGGGGGTTGCGCCGGCTGTCCGACCAGATTGTCGTACATTTGTCTGACAGGGTAACGGACCATTTGTATCCCGGCTCACCGGAATGCGGAATTCGATCGGTTCCGGATTGATGATTGCAGCAATGGGGCGTCGTTTTTAATAATCTCAAATATTCCTTATTTTCTTTAAATAAGCCATATTTAACGTCTGACGCCATCTATACATGGGGGTATGACCTATACTGAAGTGGTGACATCATGAGGCAGAAACAGAAAGGATCCTATACGCGGGCCGGCACTGCCCGGAGGTGCGGCAGGGGGCTGGTTATGGATATTGCGGGGGCCAGTTATTTTATTACTCCCGAAGAATTTCCCTCTCTCATGGTGGAGCAGCATGCCGAGGTGGTGAACGAGAGGGGAGAGCAGGAAGGTTCAGCATGGCTCTCCCCTGTTATCCATCCAAAAAAGGAGGAACTCACTGCACTGATCCAGGATCGCCTCTTTGTTCTCTCCTTTAAAGACATGAACAGACTTCTGGGTGGCGGCAGGCGTTTTGCACAGGTAAAAGAATACCACTCCGGCTGAGCTTGAACAAACCTCTATTTTTATCGGCTCGCAGAACACACCGGAATCCAGTGATACTGAGTGACCAGTTCATCTGCTCCTGCAGCGCTTCTCATTCTGGAAGGTCCATGGTGGACGCCCGAACAGAAGCCGAAAAGACCATCGGTCCTTCCTTTTTTTGAAGGAATGGAAAACTACAGGGGGGATTCCAATATCTATTACTCGAACTTTTACGAGAAAAACGGGTTTAAGAGGGCTCTCCGGGACGACCTGACCCATACGCGGGAACAGAGGCTGTATCTTTACGTGGCTGCTCACGGCTACCAGCGTATGTTCGGCGGCCTGGCATCCAAGAAGGGCATGCAGGTCTCGACTCTTCTGCGGGAACTGAAAAATGCGGCCAATTATTCGAATATCGAAGGGGTGGTGCTGGGATCCTGCTCAATCGGGTCCAATGTGGACGAGTTTATCAAAACCATCAGGAGTTCCAATATCGTGTGGCTGTTTGGCTACACCTGCGAAATAGACTGGATGACCAGCACCTTCCTGGATGTTTCAATCTTTGAACATATGATGGGACTGGAAAGGATCAAGCTCCGGAGCAGAGAGCAGATTCTGGACCGGTTCGCCCTGCCCCTGAGCCGTTTCAATAAAGATTACCCGATATGCAGAGAGGGTGGTTCGATGGTCCGGCTTGCCGATGCGGTAACTCTGGTAATCCAGCCCCGGGGGAGAGGCCGAAGGCCGCTGGACGCTACACCCCACCTTCTTGAAAGACTGGGATGGTCAAGGGAAGGTTTGGGAACGCCGGTCCGGGAATAATCCGATCAGGATATACCGGGTCTGTGCCAATGAATGGTATCAGGCGGAGATGGGGTATGAGAAGGGAGTTTGTGTATTATCCCGGAGATTTCGGGGAATTGCCGGTCAGGGTTCTGCATATGGACCTGGCATTTGATGTGTGGGACGATCACACGGTTGTCGATTCCCGGATGATGGTAGAGGTTGGCGAAAATTCCTTACAGTCACTGGCGCTGAACGCCAGGGATCTGGAAATCCATGAGGTCAGTGCCGATGCAGGTTCGCTTTCCTGGCGCTATGAACGTGATAAAGCCATGCTTATCATTGATTTCCATGCTCCCCTGCGAGTGAATAGCCGGGTGACAATCCATACCCGATCCACATGCAGACCTTCGTATACATTGCTTGAAGGGCTGTATTATGACTGGACACCGCAGGGTGCGCCGCCGACACAGATCACCCAGTGCCAGCAATGGGGCTTTCAGCGGCTGGTCCCTTGTTTTGATGATATGACTGCCAAATGCACGTATAACACCACTATCATCGCCGACCGGAGATATTCACATATCATATCCAATGGAGACGTTGTGGAAGAACGCAAACCAGCAGGGCAAGGAAGAGACTCTATTCGTTATGCAAATGTGCTGACTCCTATGGCCCCCTATCTATTTTTCCTGGGGGTGGGAACGTATGCCAGTTTCCAAAGAGAATTTGAATATCCCGATGGTCATCGCTTCATCCTCGAAATCCTGGTTCCTCCCGGATCCGATCCTGTGATCGCCTCACATGCTCTTGAAATCCTGGCTGATGCGGTATTATGGGTCTATCTCTTCACCGGGCCGGATCAGTTTCAAAAGACGGATCTCCGTATGGACCTGTGGCACATAGTAAAGGAACGCGATTTACTGATTAAGAGCGGTACAGACAGCGCACGGCTGGAGGCTATCCGGCGCAGGCTACTGGACCTTGTTTATCAGATCACCCCCGGATATGCGTATACCGGAAGTGTTTATCGCGAAATTGGAATGCAGAATTCAGATTTCGGCGGAATGGAGAATGTCGGGAACACCACCATTTCCACCAACAGGATCATGCCTTTTCTCCAGATGATCGATGGGGGATTTGAGTACATGGTAGCGGTAAAAGTACACGAATTTTACCATAATCTGAATGGTTCGGAAGTGACGGGTAAAAGCCCCTTTGAGATATGGCTTAATGAAGCCGTGACTGTATGCGTGGAAGAGCATAACCACTCTTTTCTGTTTGGGAGCGATTATTCCCGTCTGCGGACAGTGCTTACATTCCTTTCGCCTGAAGGAGGAACCTTTGCACTGGACCAGGGAACAGCTTCAATGCCTATTGAGCCGGACGGATTTAATGACCCTAATGAGCTTATCACAGGGGTAACTTATGTCAAGGCGCCTGAGTATGTGAGAATGGTTGCCATGTTGATGGGTAAAGAGCTTTTTGCACAAGGTCTCCATCGTTACCACGCCCGGTACAGGCACGGGAATGCCTCTAGTCAGGATTGGATCGGCGCCATGGAAGATGCATCGGGCCAGTATTTTTCAGGCATGGCTCAGTCCTGGCTCAAGAAAACCGGTTTTCCAATCCTTGAAGTGCATTCGTCGTATGATCCCCTGATAAAAACTCTGTCGCTTGATCTTTTCCAGGAGTCATCGCAGGGTGATGATACGGTATGGGAGTTTCCGTTCGCATATGCCCTTGTGGACGAAGAGGGAAACGAAATCCACAGGGATGTAAAGCGTATCTGTAGTAAACGCGAATCTTTTTCTATCAGCGGCGTTGATGAACCCGCATTTCTCTCACTAAATACCGGATATTCATTCTATGGAAAGGTGAAGCATCGGTCCGATTCGGAATCTCTGTTCCTTGCGGCCAGGGTAGACCCTGATGCAGTGAACAGGTTCATGGCATGGTATGCCATTGTGGATGAAGAAAAATTGGGACTCCTTTCGGGTTCCTGTCATGAGCCGTCAACCCAATTTGTTGACCTGTTTTATGAGCTGCTCTCTGATGAGTCGTATATGGGCAGAGTCGGTGCACAGGCTCTTACGATCTTCGAATCCGTGGAAGATCCGCAGTATGCCCATATGTACAGGGAATTGTATGATGCAAAAACAAAACTTCTCGTTGCGGTGGCACACAGATACGGGGACGGGCTGCTCCGGCTTTACCACAAGTATGATAATCCTATTCCTCCGGGGGATTACCTTGCAACGAAAGTGCGAAAGATAAGAAATCGCCAGGTAAAAAACCTGATTTTATCCGTACTTGCCACACTTGACGACCCGGCGGTTCATGCCCTGATTAAGGGACAGTTCGAACGATCCGGACCGGCCACTGACAGGCTTGTTGCGTTTAGCCTTTATATGAACAGCAGTGCACCTGATAGGATGGATATCCTTGAACACTACCAGAAGGAGGCAGGGAGTCATCCTGTATCATGGGAGACATTCCTCTCTGTGGTGGCAGCGAATTCAAGTGATGATGCGGCCAGCCTGGTCAGGGATCTGGCTTCCCACCCTGGTTTCCATATAGATCAGGCAAATGAGCAGAGGGCCCTCATCGGTCGTTTCGCCATGAACCGAAAAGTTTCACTTCAGACAGAAGAAGGGAGAAGGCTCGTATCCGATTTTCTTATTCGACTGGCGCCGATAAATGAATACAGTACGGTAAGGGCATTGTCTGCATTTTCCGCTCTTGACATGATGGAGGAGCAGTACAGGGCTGAAGGGCTTGCAATCCTGGTCAATCTCCTGGACAGCCTTGACCGGAAGAGAAGCCCGAGTGTATATAATACCACGCTGAGAATGCTTCAGAATTCACCTCTCTCAAAAAAAGCGTATGAAAATCAGTATGGCCCAATTCCCAGGCACTATGCTGTAGATTTCGTTTCCAGAAATTAACTCCGGAAATTGATTCCGGAGATACTCGCACCATTGAATTCATGTATATCGCCGGTAGATCATCCTGATTTTTATGGATAAACCCAGGGAACAGGCGTATGGAATAATAATATCCCCTAATACTGTTGACAATGGCGATACTCTTATGAGCGTATAAAGGAGAATAATTCCCTGAATTTTCATCAGGATTGAGTACATATGATGTCCATTCTTCTGGTCGATGACGATGCCGGGCTGCTGGATCTGATCAGACGCTTCCTTCAAAAAGAGGGGGATATGGAGATCGAAGCAAGTCTTTCTGCAACTGATGCCCTGGATAAACTTCTTGCAAAGAAATACGATGCTATCGTTCTTGATTACGAACTTCCCGGCATGGATGGCATTGAGTTTCTTCGCCAGATGAAGGCCAGGCGTGACGAGACGCCGATCATCATTTTTACCGGGAAGGGCAGGGAAGAAGTGGCCATCGAGGCCTTGAAATTCGGTGCGGCTTTTTATCTCAAGAAAGGCGGCGACCCCCGGATGAATTTCCAGGAACTGTTCTCCATGATCAGGGAGGCGGTACAAAAGCACAAGAAAGGACTGGAACTTAGAAAAAGTGAACAAAGGTTCCGGGAAGCACTGGAACATCTCACGCTTGTTGCATTCCAGACAGACATTGAAGGAAATATTTTGTATTGCAATGATTTTTTCCTGGATCTCTTTGGAAGGGAGCGGGAAGAGGTTATCGGTGCGAACTGGTTTGATCTCTTCCTCCCGCAGGGGAAGAAGAATTCCATCAAAAAATTATTTTCACGTTTAATTGAAGGGGCAGAAGAAGGCCGGCATTTTTCATGCCCTGTACAGAACCGGGAAGGTGAATTGAGGCAGATTGAACTGAACAACACAATCCTGCGTGATTCAGAGGGCAATGGAATCGGAGTATCGTCCATTGGAGAAGATATTACAGAACGGTTGTTGGCAGAAGAAGTGCAAAGAAATTCCGAAGAGAGATTGAAAATTCTCTTTGAATATGCCCCAGATGCTTATTTTCTTATTGATCTCTCGGGAAATTTTGTTGATTGTAACCGTGTCGCCGAGGATCTTTTCGGATACTCAAAAAAAGAACTCATGGGTAAGAACTTCTATAAATCCGGGATAATCGCCCAGCGTGATATGCCGCGTGGGATATCCCTGCTGGCCCGCCATGTGGACGGAGAACCCACAGGCCCCGAGGAACTGATCATTATCCGTCAGGATGGAAGGGAAGTGGTTACGGAGATGCGGCATTTTCCGTTAATGTTCGGAAAAAAACACCTGGTGCTCGGGTCTGCGCATGATGTAACTGATCGGAAAATGGACGAGAACTCGCTTCGCAGGGTCAACGCAAAACTCAACCTTCTCAACAGCATCACCCGGCATGATATCCTTAACACGCTCACCGCCCTCCTCCTCTATATTGAGTTGTTAAAGGAGGATCCGAAGGATGACGCCCAGAAAGAAATTTTCTCTAAAGTAGAGATCCTTACCCAGACGATCAAGAAACAGTTAGAGTTCACCCGTGTCTACCAGGACATTGGCATCCAGTCCCCACAATGGCAATCTCTCACCGATATAGCCCGCCGCGTTGAGATTTCTACCGACCTCGGTGGAGTGCATATCACTTCTGATCTCGAAGAAATGGAAATCTATGCGGATCCGCTCCTGGAGAATGTTTTCCATAATCTTGTGGATAATACACTCCGCCATGGTGAGGATGCGACCACCATATGGCTCACTTCCTACCGCGATGAGAGTGGACTGAAGCTGATCTATGAGGATAATGGGAAAGGTATTCCCTCCAACGAAAAAGAGGTCATATTCAAGCGGGGATATGGGAAAAATACGGGTTTTGGTCTTTTCCTCTCCCGAGAGATCCTTGCCATTACCGGGATGACTATAAAGGAGACCGGAATATTCGGAAAGGGTGTCCGGTTTGAGATAAATGTCCCTCTCGGTAATTTCAGGTTGCTGTCGGCAAAAGGTGCGGGTAAGGCCTGAATTCAGAATTTAGCAGGATTGACAAAGATTACCGTTTGAATTCTATTATAAATCCCCCGATAGCTTGCACACTTCCCTGCTCGTCGTAGATGCCATGTCCGGTCTCAAGGACTGTCTTTTCCTCTCCTGATGCAGTGATAATGGGATAAATAATCCTGAATGGCCGGTTATCCGCGATACTTTTCTGCCGTTCAGCTTCGACTACCTGTAAATAGTCAGGATGGATCAGCTCCCTGGAACTAATCTTTCCGTCGCCGAGGAAATCCGTGGGTGCGTAGCCGGTTAATGAAAAGGCCCCGTTGCTGATATACACAGTTCTCTCTTCCTGATTGATCAGGCTGTAATACGCCATTCCGGGAAAACACCCAAGAAGAGAGGCATATCTGGAAAATTGATTCCGTTCATCAGTAGTGAGGGCTTTTGTCGAGACTATCTGCTTTATCCGGCTCATTATCTCGCCGAACTGGCTGCGTGGATCAGCATCTTTCTGCATATACAGATCAGCACCGAAGTTCAGTGCATCAATGACAACATCCTCCCTTCCTTTCCCTGTAAAGATGATGAAAGGTGTATCATCCCCCATTGCCCTGACCTGTTTCATAAACTCGATGCCGTTCATTCCGGGCATGGCATAATCTGAGATAATGGCATCGTATTTGCGTTCTTTGAGCATTTCAAGGGCCATAACTCCCGATGTTGCTGTATATGCCCGGATGCCCCTTCCTTTTTCCAGAAACATCCTGGTCATTTCCAGAAACTGCACTTCATCATCCACTATCAGTATCGAGATCATTGCCATCACCCGGCAGGAGCAGGATCACTCCAGCCATTTGTGTGAAGGTTATTTTTTCCTGCAAATAAAACCTAGCAAGAGTTTCTTCTTAAATGTGAAAAATCAGCATTTTTTTTTGAATAATATGGAATAATTGAGGTTATGAGGTATCTTGCAGGAACATTAAGAAAATTTTATCAACCCCGAGAGGATATTCTTCGCCAATTGATGTCGCCGGTTCCTTTTATTGAAATAGATGATCCAGAATTCCAGCTTGGTCGGTTTTTACGGGCGAATTGGTTCCTGTTTATTTTTATATCGCTTTTCGCAGCTCTGTCTGTGTTTTTAACCGTTTTGTTACCGGAACCGGGACAACAGGCTGCAATGGTACATATTTTCGGAATTGAATTCAATCTTCAGGAAATTTGTGTGGCTTCATCGGTATTGATCACATTTGTCGGATCGTTTACCGCTCTATGGGCTGCTTTTGCCGAACCGAGGGATAAACCAATATTTTATTATTTTATTGGAATTGAGTCCTTCAAAAGGCTGGTCCTGATTATTCCACTTTTTGTGATGATTACTTCTCTTTCCCTTTGGATATCACTCAAGTTTCCGAAGATGTTTATGGTGATCTTTTCAGTGGTGGCGTTCTGCCTGGGAATTGTGGTGTTTTCAACACTTCTGGTCTATATCAGCCGTACGACACGGATCAAAAAGATAATATTCACCACTATCGGGTATTCACTGGTAATATTTTTGATATCCTTGTTTTTCCTTCTCTCAATAGACCTCACATTGATCGCAACTCTTTATGTGCCGATACTCTTCTTTGTCTATGCCCTCGGAACCGCAGCGGTGTTCTACGTGATTATCACGCTCATATTTGAAGTGATTATTCCCCTGTTCAAAGAGAGATGACGATAATTTTCATCTTCATGAAAAGAGAGAGTTGGTTTTTCCCAGGTATTCTTTGTGGCCCCGGGGAACTACCGGGAATAAACAATGCCTCTCGGACCAATATCATCGCCTGTTAAATAAAAAGGATCGGATTTTCCCGGGGTGTTGCGGTGAATGCTGTTCCTGTAGATCACATGTTGCGGGAAGCTGCCACAGAAAGATTGTGAGCCAGTTCGTGGCCGGATTCATCCATTCGGATCATGGAATGAACCCTGGCATGGCAATACTCACAGAGGGTCACCAGGTTATGTGGATGATCATTCCGTACCTGCATATCTATGTGGTGGATGTGCAACAGCTCATTTCGTCCACAGATAACACATGTCTCCTGGTCACGGGCCAGAATCTGTTGTCGGAGGGCTTTCCACTCCCGGAGCTGGTATTTACTTCGGCTTTTGATGAGCCTGCCATTCAGTCTGCATCTCACACCTTTTTTTGTCCTGGACGAGTTCGGGCAGAG
>DATKYO010000068.1:0-6151 GCA_035528475.1 Methanoregulaceae archaeon
GCTTTCGATAGGCCCGGCAGGGTCAACGAAGATGCATTGCGGTACACCGGGGGTGATGCAGCAGGAGAGCACCTACCTTGCACTCGTTAACAAGATGAAGACCTTCACCATCGAAGGTGACCGGCTTACTTTGGCAGATGCGAAGGGTGCAACGATCCTCTCGTTTGCAAAGTCGGTCCTGCCCGCATAGTTCTCTCAATGCACAACAGTACGGGTGCCATGTATACCAGCAGTAGTACATCGCATTTGTGCGTTACCCGGCGAAATGCATAGTACTACACAACGATATCCAAACTATCCCTTGATGGTTTTGGTCTGGAGATACACAGAGATTGAGGAGACCATTGAAAACGTGCATCGGTCAGTTGCCAGCATAGTCAGGTTGATCGGCGGCTCTTCGAACAGCTCAGAAAAAGCCGTGGAGGCAGCGGGTAATTAAAAAAAAGTTATTTCCAACCGTGTTTGAGATTGGATGCCAGAAAAAGAGAACTTGAGACCAAATTATCCAGGTCTTCCTGCGTGTATTTGTTCCTCTCTATCTGCTCCCAGTCTTTTGTTGTGTCTTCATCGTTTTCACCAACCCACGATGCAATCGAAACCTCCGGGCTGGCAAAACCGAGCCAGGCAAAAAAGTTCAGCAGGTTACCGGCAACGTGCTGCATCCCGTCTACATGCCCAATAATAATCAGCCCCACAACCTTCTTCCTTATCATCCGGTTGCCAAACCATGAATACTGGTTTTCGATGCAGTTCATCCGTTCGACAAACTTCTGCACGAGTGCCGAATGATTGTTCCACCTGATAGGTGTGGCGAGAATGAGGATATCACAGGCAAGAACCGCATCATACACTATCTGCATCTCATCATCTTCATATTTCATCGAAGACTGGCAGGGGTAGGTACAATAGGAAGGATCTTCTGAGTAGTTCCCTTCACATTCATAGATTTTGAGATCCTTTAGCCGCAGGAACGTAGTTTCGCAGCCCGCAGCCTTGTATTGTTCAATTGCCCGCAGCAACAGTCGCTCTGATTTGGACATCCCGGGCTCCTGCCGGCTCGAACCTGAAATCCCCAGTACTTTAATACCCTTAGTCCTGTCCCTGCCGGGCAGGGAGATATCTCCGACACCGAACCTTCGTCCTACAATGGGTGCTGGCATAATGTATCATATACCTGTATCCTGAATAAGGATTTGTTCATGATACCGGTGGAAATACGGTAGGTGACACCTCGTTGTTGCTCTCTCCTTGTGATCGCCCGGCTCCGTTCATCGGTATTTTCCACTCTTTAAAAAAATTGTATATGCAACCTTGATGACAGAAAACAATCAACAGGTAGTAGTAAGATAATCTCACCTCATGACGGGGTCAGGTCCGGAAGAATTGTGGTGAACACATCGTTCACTCCAGATAACGGCTCTGAAAAAATGTATCATATCCTTTAAGGTGCCGCGTGGATCCCAGTTACTTTATCCAGGGAATCATTATCGGTCTTACCCTTGCCGTACCGGTAGGCCCGATCTCACTGTTGTGCATCCAGCGGACGATTGCAGACGGGCGACTCCACGGCATCATTTCCGGTCTTGGTGTTGCGACTGCTGATTCATTCTATGCTGCGATCACCGTCTTTGGCCTTACTGTTATCTCCTCGCTGATCATCGCCCAGCACAATCTTTTCCGGTTCCTTGCCGGCATCATCCTGATCCTCATCGGTATCCGGGTTTTCTTATCGGTGCCTGCAGGTGTCAGTGCAAAGAGTGAGCATGAGACGTTCTTTAAAGATTACTTTTCCATGGTTGCCATTGCGATTGCAAATCCACTGACTCTTGTTTTCTTTCTGGTAATTTTGCCTGGGTTCGGGGTTGTAATTCACGGGACTACATTTCTGCCTGCAGTGGAATTTGTTGCCGGGTTTTTTTTGGGATCAACGGTATGGTGGATCTTTCTCTGCGGATCTGTCGGCTCAGTGCGTTCCCGCATGAGTGTGAAAAACCTGGGATTGATCAACCGTGTATCAGGATTGCTCATCTCCTGTTTTGGTGCAGGGATGCTCATCCTTCTTGGTATGACAATGGGACTGGTGGGCTGACCTCTTTTCCGTTGCAGGTAATTCCCCTTATTCAGGAAATTATTCTGTTGTTGATCCAACATTTCCCCGGACTCACAAAAAAATCATAAAACCCAAGCTCTTTAAACGATTCTTTACTTGGAGTTCCTTAAATAACGGCCATCGGCGAAAGGAAAAAATATATTTTCTCTAAGGCTAAAAAATTGAGCATCTGAAACTTGCATCAGAATAACGAAAAAAAAGGAGTGGTAGTACTGACAGATAAAAATCCGGGCGCACCTCCGGGTGATGAGATCATCAGGGTAAAACTGCCCCAGAAACGAAACCGGGAGATGTTCGGGTGCGCTGACCTGATGATGGGTGCAAATCATATTCGTGTCCGCGGTTTCGATGGCGTGGCAAGAATGGGGAGAATCAAGGGAAAGATCAAAAAGAAAGTCTGGATCCGTGAAGGGGACATCCTCATTATCATCCCCTGGCACTTCCAGGATGAAAAATGTGATATCATCTACCGGTACACCGGCCCGCAGGTCGAATGGCTGCGGCGCAATAAATATCTGTAAAGGCGGCCAGGAGTTTTCATTCCTTCAGGAGACGTATCACCATGATTTTCAAAGTGGTGATCGGCATGTACCCTTGCGTTTTACCGCGATCTGGAGATTTGGTTAAGGGAAATTATTGCATGATGTGAGAATAATCGTCATAAAATCCCGCTTTCTGGTGTTTTAATGCGAAATTTTGCCAATCAAACCAAAATTAAAAGTTTTCGATAATAAAAATGTTTATATACTTTGCCATATAATCATTTTACCCGTGAGGTTATCATGAGAGCGAATGCTGTGATTTTAATTATTATTGGTCTGCTGTTTCTGGTGGGGACGGTGGGGGCGGTAATACAAGTGGATGTTACCGGAAATTCGTCATGGCTTGTGGCCGGCAGTGGTTCATCTGCTGCCTACACGCTGACTGTAAAAAATATCACATCAAATGTGCTCATCGAAGGAGCTACAATAACTTTCTCGGTTGATCCCGTCTATGGAACCATGAGCTCCATACCTGTCACCACTGATTCAAACGGGAAAGCGGTCAGCACTTTTACCGTCGGCACCAAAAGTGGCACAGCCCCAATACTTGCATCGATAAGTTATTCTGGGTCCGATGGGCCATTTAGCATAACCGAAACAATTCCTCAGAATATCGATCACGGTAGTCCCTTTTATGACTTCACTATAAGCCCTCCGCTTTTTACATATCCAGCGCAAGGAACCGTTAATAGTCAGGTACCCTTCAAGGTAGCAATTTTTGACAAGTGGGGAAATCCTATCGATAATCGGAACCCGTCATATACCCATAATGTCGAACTCCATGCGAGTAGCGCACTTTCTCCGACTGAACCCTATTTTGTTGTTGCTGGGAATAAGCAGGATATCCTTGGTACTCTTGACTCAAACGGAACATTTTCTGTCTACGTCAAATTAACTACGAAAAGTGGTGACAACAAAATTCTGATGGACAATTTCGAAGGAAAAATAACGTCTCAAATTGCATGGATTAAGGCTATGGCGGATGTTGAGCCCTATTCCATGACGGGAACTATCTCCCATGGAGGGATTCTCCCGGCAGATAACAAAGCAAAATTTACTCTTGATTATTATCTCTATGACAAATATGCGAATCCCATAGGAAATAGCTCGATATGGATAAATACAAATTTATCTGGAGAAACAACACCAACTCAGCATTTCTCAGATGATACTGGATTAATAAAATTTTATTACGGTCCCAAAATATCCATTCTTACCGCCAATATTACTGCAATTGCCAATGACACTCCAAGTCTCAAAAAGAACCTCATCGCAAATTTTGTCAGTTCCGGTATAGGCTCCGATCTCATCCTCGTAGTCACCCCGGAAACTATGGCGAGCGGGGAAACAGACTCCTCGACCACAAAACAGGCAAGGGTAGTAGGAAGCATGACTGATGCATGGGGAAATCCGGTAAATGGGAAAGAGGTTACCTTTAAAATATCAAATCCCTTAAATGAAAACCGCACCATAACGGGCAATCCGAGTTTTAGTTGTACGCCCGACTCATCATCCTTATGTCAATCGATAGCTCCAGACACAATTAAAGCTACAACCGATAACGGAGTTGCAATGGTAACATTCTATCCCGGTTCAATTATTACTGACACAAGCGATCCCGGTTATAGTGCTTCAGCAACAGGATCATGTGTGGTCGATGCTACATATATCAACTCGACGACAGGGAACCTTTACTCCACTCCGGTTACGGTGCAATGGAAGAATTTTGCCTATCTCAGTGTAGTAGTGAATGTTACGCCTCAAACGGTTCATGTGAACGATACCGTTGATGTTACCATACAAATTACGGGTGACGGATATAGTATGGTACAGAATCCCATAACGGTGGTGCTGGATTTGGATGCAACCTCCAATCTGGCTGCAACCAGCGATGGCACGAATTTGAAAACGCGGTGGGAAAACGCACAAAATGCATCAGTAACTTTTGTTAACAACATGAGTACCCAGGATCAGGTAGGACTTGTTACGCACGGTTTCTGGGAGAATATCATATATTGGCAATTAGTCTCAAATATAACCTATAATCGTGAAAATGTAATAACGGGAATTTCAAATTTAACCCCGAGTGGGGGTCTTGGTGGAAATGCTACAACCTTAAAAGATTCAGTCTTTGCAGCAGTTGACAAAATCGTAAATAATCCATTGAGAGATCCCAATGAAGTCCCCGCTATTGTTACTGTTGGTGCGAACAGCTATGCAAAAAATTCCGATGACCGTGATCAGATGGTTCAGGCAACGTGGACAGATAACAACATTCGTGTCTTTTCGATTTTGTATGTATCAACTCTAAATTCATGTCTAGACACAAATGACGACGTAACGAATTTGAGAGAACTCACAGATGCGACGCATGGCAAATTTTACTGCGCACTCTCAAAACTCGAGGTTGATGAATTCTTAGTGGATATTTATCAGAATCTTTCACAAATTGCAGGAGTCAATACCAGCATGGATCTTGACTTTCAGAATGTGGCCTATGTGTACAACAATACCACGTATTCTGGAAATGACACGGTCTCCTATATTGCCAACGGGCCATTCGTCAATCATACAAAAGATAACATAGATTCCGATGGACGGACCAGCATTATCTGGACGGATGGTAACCAGTCGGTAGTAAATCAGACTGATGACTGGAATGATGACTTCAATCTCAATTTTACCATTGGTACAATTCATATTAAGGAAACATGGGAAACAACGTTCCGTCTTAGAATGAATAAAGAGGGGATAATTGATTTATTTGGTCCAAATTCCAAAATCTCATACAATGGGGGTTCCGGGAGCCTGAACCTTCCCGCTACATTCATCATATCTGTTAATGAGACTATCCCCTTTGGTCTCCAAAGCGGAATACTCTCTGTTACCGACCTTACCCCCCAATCCGGGAATTTTAATGAGAGTGTTTACATGCATTGGTACCTGAACTATACAGGATTTGATACGGTAACTGAGACGTATTGGTATTCCTATAGAAATCAACCATTTGTACAATTTGGCAGCACATCGAATATCCCTCCCACCGACGGTATTGAGATCCCTCGTTCCATAGATCTGGATGTGACAAATTTCCCGGCAGGGGATTACGAGATAAAAGTCATAGCGTATGTTGCCGGTATTCCCCCCGCTGAAGATTCGGGCGCGTTTACAAAACCACCCAAGGAAGGCAGTGTCTATATCAGGCTTAAATAACTCCTTTTTTCTCATCAGAAAGCCCCCGGTTTATGTAAATTTCTCAAGGGTCTATGGTGGGTATTGTAGTATGGGGGGAGTCTGCCGTTCCTGAAAAATCAAGAGCAGACTTGAGAGAATTGTACCGGCGGCTTAATGGAAACTTATAGCAACGCCCCGGAGAGCGTTATGAAACTGTCTTTTAAGCATTTCTCCTGCAACCTGGTGATTGTCGAGATTGATCCCTCTGCAAAAAACTAAAAAATTTCAAGACTCAGGTGATTTTTATATTTCTGGCATGAACTGA
>DATKYO010000069.1:0-18792 GCA_035528475.1 Methanoregulaceae archaeon
ACCGATATTCTCCTGAATGGCGCACCTCACCGTTGACATCGGCGGGCGGCCGGGAATTGACTGCCGGGGATTTTGCGATTATTGCTACTTTAAGCACGTGAAAGAAACCGCTCCTTTCGGCTGCCGCTACTGCCCTCCTTATAAAAAAGGGTGTGATTACTGCAGCAGAAGTGTAAGGGAATATTACTCCGGGTTTAAAGAACTCAGGGAGATTGGCGATGATATCCTGGCCACTCTGCAGACACTGAACGATGATGTGAGCAGAGTGACCATCAGTGGCGGCGGAGACCCGAGCTGTTATCCGAGATTCAGGGACCTTATAGAACTTCTCTCCAGCATGGAGGCCCCGCTCCATATCGGGTACACCAGTGGCAAGGGATTTGATGATCCTGATATTGCCGGGTTTCTCATCGATAACGGACTGTCCGAGATTTCCTTCACTGTATTTTCTGTCAATCCCTCACTAAGGAAGCAGTACATGCATGATCCCACTCCCGAGGCCAGCCTGGAAGTCCTGGAAACACTATGCGGGAAGATCGATGTCTATGCAGCGACAGTGGTCCTTCCCGGGGTCAATGACGATCAGGTGCTGGAGGAGACCTGCAGCTGGCTGGAAGATCGGGGGGCGAAGGGGCTTATCCTCATGCGGTTTGCGAACAGAGCGGATCAAGGTCTTATTCTTGGAAATGCACCCCTTATTAAAGGACATAAAGTCCATTCTGTTGATGAATTCCGTGATATAGTGACATCTCTGTCCAGTCGCCATACGATGAAGATCAGCGGCACACCGCTTTGGGACCCGGGGATAGGATCACCGTTTGCCATACTGCAGGAACATGATCTGCTGGAAAAACTTCCCAGAGTTACTCGAAAGGCCACGGTAATCACAGGGTCCGTTGCCGCCCCATATCTCAAGAAAATTCTGGATTCATGCGGAAGTGGTGCGAGAGTGGTCACCGCACCAAAAGAGATTGCGTGCCTGATCACTGAGAAGGACCTGGAAGATCTGGATACCGCCGATCTGGACGAACTGGTAATTATTCCAGGCCGGGCCTTTGTACATGACCGGAACGCTCATACGGTACTCACCAGGGACGGTGTGGACAGGAACGTCATGCGGGGGCCTGAAATGCTCACCGCAGACGCCGAGACCAGTATGGGAATGAACCAACAGGCTGTTCTCATGATGGAGATGGAAGGATTATCCGAGCTTATCAGGCTGATTAATATGTATGGCCAGCAATAAGCCGGTTTTTCATTTTTTTGCACATTGACGGCTACGATAAGATTATTACATACTCAACCGAATGATAAGTAGCACTCTTTCCATAACTGGAAGTGCTGGCATATGTAAATCCGACGTGCCGCTCCCGGCACGGCCCCCAGAAATTGGGCTTTGGGATTACAGAGAGTCGGCAAAGATGACTCTTTTCGGATTTACATTATATATGGGAGATGAAAAATGGCAAGAATGCACGCACGCCGGCGAGGCGATTCAGGATCTGTCCGGCCATACCGCAAAGAACCCCCTGAATGGGCCAATACCGATGTTGAAGCAATCAAAAAGATCATTTATGATCTTAAAAAGGAAGAGGTCTCCAGCGCCAAGATAGGATTGATACTCCGTGACCGATACGGAGTTCCTGATGTGAAGCTGATTACCGGAAAGCGTATTGGTCAGATCATTCGCGAACAGGGATTGGAACCAGAGATTCCCGAAGATTTGAGAAACCTGATGGAGAAAGCGCTCGGGTTAAGGAAGCATCTCTCTGAAAACAAGAAGGATGTGCATAATAAACGACAGCTGCAGTTGACCGAGTCAAAGGTCCGCCGGTTGGTACGATACTATGTCGGAACCGGCAAGCTGCCGAAAGGATGGAGTTATAAACCCGAAACTGCCGAAATCCTTCTGTCCAGATGATGCATGTCCCTCAATGAAGCCGCATCGCAAGTCGCAGATCACCTGCAGAGGCAGGAATTTGTGGAAGTATATGCCCATCATGATGCCGATGGGATAGCCGCAGCTTCCATCCTCTGCCTGGCCATGCTTCGCAGGAAGATGAAGTTCCGCCTGCGGATTCGGTCAAGGATCAATAGCGGAGATATTCCTCCGGATAAAAGCGTCCTGCTCTGCGATTTCGGCTCGGGGCTGGAGGATCTCCCTGAAGAGGTAATTGTAATCGACCATCACCTTCCCCGCTTCAAAGGCGGACTTCATGTAAATCCCCGAATTTTCGGTGTGGATGGTGATCGTGAACTATCGTCTTCAGGTACCTCATACCTGGTAGCCCAGAAACTGGGTGACAACCGGGACCTGGCAGGTCTTGCAATGCTCGGAATCCTCGGGGACGGACAGGAACTGGAGGGGCCGAACCTTGAAATATTCAACGAAGCGGTGGCACAGGGAATCATTTCCCTGGAAAAAGGATGCAGGCTCCCGGGAAGGGATGCTCATGAACGCCTCATTTCGGCTATTAACCCCTATCTCCACCAGATAAGCGGGGACGAGGTGGCTGTTGCCGACCTGATAGACGGGGCGTTAAAGGGTGAAAATCTCGAAATAGATACCCTGGTATCATTGATCGTGCTTCGGATAAGTCCATATTCCCCTATGAAAACCCTGATGGACCTCTATGGCGATCGGTATTCCCTGGAGCGTGAAATCATCCCCGACGCTCACTCCCTTGCTGCGATAGTGGACGCCTGCGGAAAATGCGGGAGAGGGGGACTGGCCGCATCGCTCTGCCTCAGGTCACCTGGCGGCGTGGCTGAAGCGTGGGAGACTGCAGTCCATCACCGGGCGAGGGTCGTAAAGGCAATAAGGGATACCCTCCAGAAGGGAGGAAAGGACGGCTTTTTCGAGGTTGGAGATGTCTCGGTGGCCAGCGATGTCGCCGATGCCCTTTTCCGAGACTGCATAACCAAAAATCCGGTCATTGTTTCGGCAAAGGCAAAAGATCTCTGTTATATCTCGGCCCGTTCTCCCGATAGCCTTTCAATTGATCTCGGCGAGGTCGTAAGGGAGGCTGCAGCGGAGAGTGGCGGCTTCGGTGGAGGGCATCGCATGAGGGCTGGTGCAACCATCAGCTGCTCCCGGCTGGATCAGTTCCGGACACGTCTTAATCAGGTGCTTGCCGTATGATGAAGATCAAAGGCACTATTCGGACCTGGCACAGGCATCCTGAGTGTGTGGCCGGAGCAGTGAAGCCGGACAACCTTTCCAGCATGCATACCGGCGAAGGGGAGGATGCGGTGATCACAGTGGTCAGGGGCCAACAGCTCAGGTCGGTCATCGCCTCGGTAGATGATTACCTGATGAATCTCACAGTAGCGGAGGATCTATGTGGTCTGACTTTAAAATGAAGACAAAACTCCAGTTTAGTGGAGAGATTGGAAAAGATGCTCAGGAAGCGTTTAAAGGAGCAATTGAAGAATCTAATAAAGTCGTTTTTTGGAAAGGGGTTCCAAAAGCAGTCACTGATCCGAAGAATGTGGGCCAGATCACAGGTGATCCTCAATTTATGGGGAATTCCGTGGAGCTTGAGTTTGCCAGCGGGCCCTATACCCGTGTCCATGATGCCCTGTTCCGGTTCAGGAAGCAAATTGCCCCTGTCATGGGCAGGCACAGGATTGGGCTTCGGGAGATAGAAATTAAAGAATTTTCTATCAAAATCACGGGTGACTTCCCGGAAGAATTCCGTATTCCCAAACTACCGTTTATCAGGGAATCCTCCCTTGTTGACGGAACACTCACACTGGTTCTGGAAGTAACCGAATCCGATCTGGAGAACAAGATTCCAGACCGGCTGGTGCGCCTGGTGGAGGAGAAGATACAGGCCGCCACCTATGGAGGAAAGGGCGAACACTGGGATCTGGTCTTTGAGAGTGGCATCAAACCGAGATTTAACGAGTCCGATCCTACCGAGGAAATGGTAAAAAGAGGCTGGATCAAGCATTCGTGGTCAAGGGGGCAATGGATACACGGCCCTCAGTCGGTCCAGCTCTTTAGGGCATTCGAAAAAATCGTGCTTGAAGAAATCATCAGGCCCATGTGCTTCTCCGAGATGATCTTTCCCAAGCTTGTTCCCTGGGACGTATGGAAGCGATCAGGACATGCGAAAGGGGTGTATCCGGAGATATACTATGTTTGCACCCCGAAGACCCGTGATCCAGCCTACTGGGAGGATATCGGAGATTACTTCAAGGTGACGGGCGAGGTGTGGACCGAGGAGATCAGGAAGCGGCTTGACGGCCCGATCGGAGGTCTGTGTTATGCACAATGCCCCCCATTCTGGCCTTTTCTCCAGGGAGAGACGCTTGCAAACGACTGTCTTCCGATCAGGGTCTTTGACAGGAGCGGAACCTCACACCGGTATGAGAGCGGGGGCATCCATGGCATTGAACGAGTGGATGAATTCCACCGGATAGAAGTATTATGGCTGGGAACTGCAGAACAGACGGTGAAGATTGCCGACGATCTACACGAGGCCTACCATCACGTATTTGAGGACATTCTCGAGCTTGAGTGGCGCAGTGCCCAGGTTACACCCTGGTTCATGGCCCAGGAAGGGATGATCGACACCGGCGAGGGGTGCGAGTGCGGCGAGAGGATAGGCACCATGGATTATGAGGCATATCTCCCGTACAGCAAGAGCTGGCTGGAGTTCCAGAACGTGAGCATCAATGGGGACAAGTATCCGAAGGGCTTTTCCGTCAAGATACAGAGCGGCGCCGAATGCTGGTCCGGTTGTTCAGGGATAGGCCTTGAGCGGTGGACCGCAGCGTTTCTGGCCCAGAAAGGACTTGATATCGAAAACTGGCCCAATGGAGTGGCAGAAATTGTTGATAAATTTGATGAAGTATTTAGATTCCTTTGAATGGTGATACAATGGCAAGAAAGAAACAAGTTGGAAGAAGAGTTGAAGGATGGAAGACGAAGAGCTGGTATAAGGTCTATACCCCGGATAACCTGGGCAAGGTATATATCGGCGATACCATCGCAAATGATGCAGAGAATGTGGTCGGCAGAGTGATGCAGACCACCCTTGGCGAGATCATAAATGACTATGCCAAGCAGAATGTGAAGATGAGATTTAGGATCGCGAGCGTAGCCGGAGATTCCGCATATACTGAATTTCTGGGGCACGAATTGACCCGGGATTATCTGAGATCAATGGTGAAACGCCGTACTTCCCGGATCGACTGCCATGTTCCGATAACAACAAAAGACGCGAGGAAAGTCGTACTCACCGTGACCTGCTATACCCTTTCCAGGGCAAATCTGAGCCAGGCACATGCCATTAGAGGCGCTATTTCCGAAAAGGTCCTCGCCCACGCGGCGGAAGGCGATTTCAATGACCTGATAAATGGCATTGTGACCGGTGAAATCTCAAAGGAAGTTTTCAAGACAATAAAACAGATTTTCCCCATCCGCAGGGTTGAGATCATCAAGTCAAAGGTAGGCAAAACAAAGGTTCTCTAAGGAGTCGGCAACAGGACCAGCCTCCCCGTGAGGCGGTTATCTGCCTCTCCAGACTATTTTTTATTCCGGACTTTTCGAAATACCTGTGGAGAAGAGTGAAGCATAATACCGAATGGTACCCATCTCTTCTGGATGACTGCACGGAAAATCCTGCTGTGTATCCTCGACGGCGTATCTGACCGCCCCTGCCCTGAATTCGGCAACCTGACGCCTTTACAGGCTGCATACACGCCAAACCTGGATACCATGGCACGTGAAGGGATATGCGGAATTATGGATCCCATTGGACCGGGAATACGGCCGGGATCCGATACCGCTCATCTGAGCATACTTGGATATCCGCCGGAACACTACTATACGGGAAGAGGACCCCTGGAAGCAGAGGGGAGTGGAATTCATATGTTACCCGGCATGATCGGGTTTCGCGCGAATTATGCCACTGTGGACAGCCACGGGGTAGTGATCGATAGGCGGGCCGGGCGGATACCGCACACAGCCCCCCTGAGTGAAGCCATCCAGAAAGGTGTGGATCTCTCTGGGTATGGCGTTGAATGCATTTTCCGGTCCGGTGCAGGGCACCGTGCTGCACTGGCTTTCAGGGGTGAAGGCCTGGGGGCAGAAGTCTCCTCAAATGATCCGAAGGAAGAGGGTGTGGTACCCTCCCTGTTCAGGCAACTTCAAAAAACGCCTGAAAATGAGAAAACTGCGGCTGTCCTTAATGAATTTGTCAGGCAGGCTGTTGATATTCTTAAAGATCACCCGCTCAACATCGAGCGGGCTGGCATCAGAGTACCCCTGGCCAACATGATCCTCATCCGCGGTGCAGGGAAGATGGGTCATTTTGAACCTTTTTCAAAACGATATGGAATAGAAGGAAGCGTTATATCGGCAGCAACCCTGATTTTAGGGATAGGGACTGCAATCGGGCTCTCCCATGTCAAAGTGGAAGGCATCACAGGATCGGCGGATACGAACCTGAAAGGAAAAATCGCGACTGCAATTCAAGAACTGGAACGCGTTGATTTTGTCCTTCTGAACATCAAGGGGGCTGATGAGGCTGGACATGACGGGGATCCTGTCCGGAAAAAAGAGTTTATAGAGCAGGTGGATACTGAACTGGGTCATCTTTCCGCTTTGGAAGACTGCCTTTTGGTCTTCTGCGGAGATCATAGCACGCCCTGCAGTATAAAAGATCATAGCGCCGACCCTGTCCCCCTCCTCATCCGGGGAGAAGGGGTGCGGGTTGATGACGTGGATCGCTTTGATGAATTGTCATGTGCCAGAGGGGGGCAGCACCGTATCTGCGGTGGTTCGCTTATGCCCATCCTTATGGACCTGACCAACCGCTCCCATAAATATGGAGCCTGATGGAGAGAGAGATGAATCCGGAATATACTCCTGCTGGAATTTTTGGGGTGGATACGATTTCGTTTATCGAGCCATCCTATGCCGACCTGATTGATGACCACTTCACGGACCTCATGACAACCCTCGAGGGGGATCAGGGAAGGCTGTTGATCGATGAAGAGTCAGATCCGCTTGCACTTGCGGTCATGACCACAGACGGGTGGATTGCCGGCTCATTTCACCTGCGGCGCCCCACTGCCACCCTGATTGAATATTTTGAGGGACTGGGAGGAGATATCTACCAGGAGGATCGGGACATATGGGAGCAGTCTTTGTGTGAATATTACAGCCTTGCCATTAAGCGGACTGTAGGCCCGGCAATGGAAGACCTGAATCCAAGCCGTGCGGGGATGATCGATTCGCTCCTGGAAGAAATATGGGGAGAACAGGAGGGAGTGGCATGCCTGGACTGCTGCTGCGGGTCAGGTGTTGGCTCACTCGTACTTCGCGACAGGGGAATGAAGCCCGTATCATTTGATATCGATCAGTCGCTTCTCTCGCTCGGATTTCATACAGGGAGGCTTCGGCCGGAGTTTACCATATGCATCGACGCCTCGATTGCCAGCAGGTACACGGGTCAGGCAGAGAGCGGGCTGGGACTCATGTTCGGTGAGTTCAATGACTTCAATACTGACTCATGGGAGATGATCACTGCAGAACTGATCTCCCTTACCGACAGGTCTCTCATCACTGTCGGCACAGAGAGGGAAGCAGCCATGGTTAAGCAGTGGGGAGAATCGCGGCATCGGCAGGTAGAAGTGGAAGAGAACCCCCGTGACCCCATATATGACCGGTTTGTCTGCATTATTGAAGAAGAGTCGTAAAAAATGAATCCGGGTTACCCTTATAGGATAAAGAGTAATAGGAGTGAACATGAATCAGGATCTTCCTGAATCCGGGAAAAGCCTCGTCCCTTCGAAAAGACTCAGGTCCCTTTACAACCTCTATCTCATTATTATTGTATGGATTGGAATCCTGCCATGGTTAATCCCAATTGCACTGTTCATCTCCCCGAAGGTGACATTGCTAATTGGCATCCCCATCATGGCGATAGTCCTGTTCGCACTGTGGTGGATACCCAAATACTATTCGACAATCCGTTATATCCTCACAGACAAGGAAATTAACTGGAAACGCGGGGTGTGGTTTAAGCAGACGGGAATTGTGCCATATAACAGGGTTACAAATGTCGATATCCTTCAGGGGCCACTGTCACGCCTCTTTTTGGTCTCTTCTGTCCGTATACAGACTGCCGGATATTCTGCCCAGGCAGCTGCGGAGCTGGTCCTGGCCGGAATTGAAGATCCGGAAAATTTGCGGGAGATAATCATGCGGCATATCCATTCTGGCCCTCCCGGGGCGGTGGAGACTTTTGCAGAGAGCGGCAACGAAGCAGAGATTCAAAAGAGTATACTTGCAGAACTAACAATGGTACGAAAACTGCTTGAGAAGTAGCAGCAGCTGGTTTTTTTTCTATTTTTTCCGTTTCTTTTTAGGAGGGCTGTGAACATCTTCATCCTGCTCGCCGCATTCCAGTTCGGCAGCGATGTCCACAGGTTCATCCATTTTCCTGATCAGTGACAGGATTCTGAGGAGACGTTCCACCCCGATAAAATGCTCAGCCATGACTCTGGAAAGTGGGGTAAGTTCAATTTTTTTGTTTGTCTCAGCAACAAGCCTGTGCTTAACCAGAATCGGGAGAACCGTCTCCATGGTCCCCACCATATCGTTGCAGATGGCATTCAGCGCTTCTTTGTCACCCCTGCATACCACAGCATTGGCCACATATTCCTCTGAACTCTTCTCGACATCATGGATCGGGGCTACCTCCTCCATCTCCCCTTTCAATAACCTCATCGCCATCTCTTCTTCAGTGGCCGATGATCCGCGGGCATATGTGGCTCCGGGTTCGGCAAGGATAACCACTTTTCCCAGGTCATGATAATCGGGCCTTCCTGCCCGACCGGCCATCTGGTTGAACTCCTGGACGGAGAGCCATGAAATACCCATGGCAAGTGAATCGAAGATGACCTGTGATGCCGGAAAGTCGACTCCTGCCCCAAGCGCGGCCGTGGTGACAACTGCTTTTAATTTTCCGGCTAGAAATAGGTTTTCTACATTTCTCCGTTCCTTTGATGTGAGTCCGGCATGATACGCTGCATAACCGGGCCCCAGTGCATCCGCAATTACGTGGCATCTGGCACGGGAATTGGAAAAGACTATAGTCTGGCCGTGAAAACCCTTGCTTGATACAGGGGTATATTCTACTTTACATAGGCGTTTAATTGTGGGAATTTTCTGTTTATGCTCAAGGAATACCAGGTATCTCTCCAGCGAAACTGGCCTGTCATCATAGCGTACCAGTGTAGCACCGATTTTTTTTGCCAGGAGATTTGGAACGCCGATTGTGGCACTTAAGTACAGGAACTGGGCCTTTGGCGCCAGGTATTTCAACCGGGCTATCAACCCGTCAAGCCGGTGTCCCCGGTCCTCATCCTCCAGCATCTGCACTTCATCAATGACTACCGTGCCCACCTGCGAGAGCTTTTTTCCGCTCCTGATCATATGGTCCACCCCTTCATAGGTCCCTACGACAATGGGTGAATGGACATTCCGATCGCCTACAGGCCGGTTTTCCGGCAGGTTGATCCGGCTTTTTCCTATCATGATGCCCACATCGGCAATTCCTCCGTATCGCTCCTCGAATCTCTGGTATTTCTGGACCGCCAGGGCGACCAGTGGTACAAGAAAAAACATCTGGCCCCTTCCTTCCAGGAAGTTTTTAAAACCGGCCATCTCTCCGATAAACGTCTTTCCGCTGGCAGTGGCTGATACTATGAGAAGGTCTTTGCCAAAGAGCAGGCCTGCATCCACGGCCATCTGCTGGGCAGGCATCAGGCTCTCTATCCCGCACAGGTCCACAAATTCGCGCGGAAGCGGCAGCTCCTCCAATTTTTGTGTATTCTGCACGGGGTGGGCTTCCAGGCGGTCAAAGAGTGTCTGAGACATCTGCATCTGATCAGGCTGGATACTGGCTAAGACGCGATCCATATCGCGATAATTCCTCAGCAGTTCCTCCAGGTGCCCAACTGCCTGCCTGCCGACGCGACCCATATGAGCCATCTCACGCCGGAGTTCCCTTTTTGCGCATTCAAAACAGATTTGCTCACCTTTTCCGTACCTGACCGAGGTTTTCCGATCAATGGGAGTGACCCGATCTCCCAGAAGGCAGATGCGGCAGAGTTTCACGTATGAAAACGGGATCTGAAAGCTTTCCAGAAATGATTCAAATAAAACGTCACGTCGCGTAAGACGAACCTGGGCTTTCCGTAAGGCCATGATGAGATCTTTAGTGGGCGTATTCCGGAACTGTTTCTTGTTGCCCCACCGAAGCCTGTAGTGAACCGGCCGGTCCCCTTTGGGTGTGGAGGTGATCTCAGTAATTCCCACCCCTCTCAAACGTTTCTCTTCGATAAAGAGAATTTTATAATTCCCTTTGTAGGGATGGACAATCACCATCATGGTGCGATCAGGTCATGGATAAGATAGGTCAGCCCCACGTTCTCCAGCCTCTTGAGAAAATCGGTAAATTCCTCGTCCACTATGAGTATGGCACAGTCAATTCCATGAAATGCCGCCTCTATCACTCCTTCCCTGGCCCCGAAGAACATATCCGGCTTTTTTCCGGCCTGCAACAGCGCGATATAGGCCTCGAGGCCCACAGCTGCAACAATGCCCACTTTGGATATCATCTCTGCCAGCCGGTCCTTGGCCACCTTCCTTGATCCGCCCCGCTGGATCCGGGGAACCTTGCAGACATGAACGACCCCTTCTGTATGGTCAATGATCCCGTTCAGACGGGCGACACCTACGTCTTCTCCAACGGCGGCATCCATCACCACTATGCCCATCGCGCTCCTTTGAGCCCTTGAGGCATACAGCCAGCCGTCCTGCATGTACACTCCTACCTCAGTGCCTTCTTTGAGATCTTCGGCCGCAATGGCTGTCCATGTCGATACCTGCTGGATTATATCGCGCCTGATATGCCGGGCGTAGGCCTCAAGCGCCTCGGCATTCTGAAGCACCCACTCGATTCCGTTGCGGGTGACGTCATATCGCCCTCTGCCATGAGCGGCCACCATGCCGTCATCAACAAGCTCCCTGATATATTCTGAGACCGCCTGGGGAGTCACTCCCATCTTCTCGGCTATTTCCTGCTGCCTGACCGCCGGCTGGTGCTCTGCAATCTCAACGAGGATTTGAAGGCGGGTAACCTCCCTTTTACTCCTCAAAATAGTATACAGAGGATCCTTACTGACTCCTGTCAAGCAGCACCAGTCCCTGTCCCTTTACATCAAGATGAGGGATGCGCTTGGCCAGACCCTTGATGAATACAGGGCTGACTCCAAACTTCCGTGCGATGTCATTGATAGAACTATTCCCGCATTTTAATTCTTCTTCAACCCGTTCCACCATACTGCGGAGATTTTCGTCATTCGATATTGAAATGTAGATAAGATCTGACAGATCGGTGAAATTACACTGGAAATTCGCCCTGAATTTATTATAAATTGCCCTGAATTCCTTCACGGGATGCTTTCCAGGCTCAGGCATCCGCCATTGCTCTTCAATAAGGTTTCCTTTTTGGAGAATGAGTAGGCACTGGCTGACACCATCCATGGAAAGGTGCTGGCATAGTTCATCCTCGGTCATCCACGTCTTATTCAAGAGATCATAGATCTCCTTGAAGTGAGCATTGTTAAAGGTAATAAGTAGTGGAACAAGCTCAACTGGATCATTGACTATCCTGATATGACCGGTCAATCGCAAAACCCTATTATTATATTGCGCGACAATCCAATAAATTTTCGCAGGAATCTAATGTGGAAAAGTGGCACAATTATTGTCAGAGGTATCGTCCAAGGTGTGGGTTTCCGGCCTTTTGTCTATTCAAATGCCAAGAAATTCAATATATCCGGCTGGGTGAAAAATCTCGGAAGTGAAGTGGAAATACGTGCCAGGGGAGAAAATTTTGAGAAGTTTCTGGAAACGGTATGGGAAGGCCCGTTCCTGTCAAGGATCGACAGTGTGAATGTTATCCCCTGGGAAGGGCCATTCCCCCAGGGTTTCGAGATCCTTCCCAGCCGTGAAGGGACTCTCTCCGGCATGATCCCCCCCGACATCGCCACCTGTGATCTCTGCCTTGATGATATTGGCAGGAAAATGGGTAGATACGAGGGATACTGGTGCACTTCCTGCGTAAACTGCGGCCCCAGGTATAGTATTATTCAAAGTCTTCCTTACGACCGGGAAAGGACTTCAATGGCCGAATTTCCGATGTGCCCTGAATGTATGGAGGAATACAATAACCCGGAATGCAGGAGGCATCATGCCCAGACTATTGCCTGCACATCGTGTGGTCCCGGGCTCTCTCTCCTCGATTCGGCCGGGAAACATGTCGAATGCTGTGACGTGCTAAAAGAAACGGCAAATCTCCTTGACAGCGGCGCAATAGTGGCTATCAGGGGAATCGGCGGCTTTCATATCGCCTGTATTGAAGACTCGGTAAAGGAGCTGAAAGGGAGACTGGGGAGATCAGAACAGCCGCTTGCCATTATGATCAGGCCTGATTACGTGGACACAATTACCCATGTGTCGGCGGCGGATCGCCTGATGCTCGAGAGTTGCCAGAGGCCTATCGTCGTTTTAGAAAAGAAAGACCATGCCGCCCATTCCTCGATCAGTAATCTTCATACAATCGGCTGCATGCTGCCCTATAGCGGACTGCATCACCTCCTGTTCAGGCACCTGTCCCACCCACTCCTGATCATGACCAGCGCGAATGTCCCGGGCTATCCCATGATCACCGACATAGATCGTGCTATGTCAAAGATGAACCGTGACGTTGATTTTTTCCTTACACATGATCGGCTCATCGTGAACCGGTGCGATGATTCCGTGGTAAGGGACGGATATATCATACGACTGTCCAGGGGCATTGCACCCAAACGGGAAAAAATCGACCTGGGGGCGGCCTGTATTCTGGGAGTGGGGCCGGAACTCAACTCAAATATCACCATATATAAAGACGGGTTTTGCATTACCTCCCCCCATATCGGAAATGTCCGGAATCCCCAGACCTATGGTTATCTTCAGGAGACCATCGAAAAGTTTGGTCATCTGTTAGGCGCCGGATATGACTGTATAGCGCATGATGCTCATCCCCAGTTCCTCTCCACCCGCTATGCCCGCGAGTTGGCAGCAGAATACGGAGCCGTCCTGGTACCAGTCCAGCATCACCAGGCCCATATTGCGGCGACCACTATGGAACCCTGCATAGGTATTGCCATCGACGGTGTAGGATACGGAGAGGACGGCACTATATGGGGTGGGGAGATATTTGCAGGGCAGGCCCCTGAATACAGGCGTGTAGCCCACCTGGAGACCGTCCCCATGCCGGGAGGCGACCTTGCCACAAGATTCCCTGAGAGGATGCTCTATGGGATTCTTCCCGATAAAGAGATACTCGATATTCTGTCCTCCCGCGGATGGACCGATATCGAGACAGGTGTGCTCGAAATACAGCTTTTACAGGGGATCAATGTATCACGCACAAGCAGTACGGGGCGGGTACTTGATGCGGCATCGGCTCTTCTTGGAATCTGCCGGGAACGTACCTATGACGGGGAGCCGGCAATGAAACTTGAATCGCATGCCACCGGTGGAACGCCGCAGCCCTGGGATCTTGTGTATGGAAGAGACGGGGACTGTGAACTTCTCTCCACCTCATCACTCTGCCGGAGAGCCCTGGAACAACTGAATCGTTCACCAAAAAACGATATCCGCCAGATCAGAAACATTGCCGCATCATTCCAGTTCAATATTGCGAGGGGGATCGCCGGCCTGGCCATACATGCTGCCAACGACCTGGGACTCAACCGTGTAGCTCTCTCCGGTGGCGTGGCTTACAACAGGGCCATACGTGAGACCATCCGAAAAGAAGTAATTGCTGCCGGACTGGATCTGGTAATGAATGTCGAATATCCCCTGGGTGACGGCTGCATATCCTATGGACAATGTATTTTTGCCGGCATGAAGAGCAAGACTGAGTAAATTTTTTTTACGGTATGGGTATATTACCTGCGCTTATTCTTCGATAATTAAATTGTGAAAAAAATGTGTATCCGATTTCATTAGAAAAATGAAGCTATCTGTCCCACATCCGGAATAAGGAAGACCGGTACATAGGTGACCCGCCCTGTGAAGATACTGAATGTCCGGACCTCTGTCCTGTACCCTTCTACTGAGACTGTCAGTTCATGGCTCCCGGGGGCAAGCCCCACTACAATATTTGGAGCATATCCCCTGAATTCTCCATCTACCTGCACTGCTGCCCCTACAGGCATTGAAATTACCCACAGGCTCCCCGATGATCCGGGCGGTTCTCCCGGCGAGGTAGTTGGGACGGACGTAGTTGGCGAAGTGGTCGGTACCGTTGTGACAACGGTGGTAGACGTCGTTGTCGGGACGGTCGTCACCTGGGTGGTCGCAGCAGTTGTAGGAGATGTACCTATGACCAGGTATACCTTGGGTGGAGTGACAATGCCGCCTACAGGGACATTTACAGGGAATGTCACCGTCTGGTAGCCATCCTTCATAACGGTGAATGTCCGCACTCCTGCGGAGATACCAGGCAGGATTGCATTTGTCTTCCCCCTCACCACTCCGTCCACAAGCACGCTCGCCCCTGTTGGGTAGGAGGTGACGAATACAGTTCCAAATCCTGCAGGAGCGGTGGTCGGTACCGTCGTGGTCGCCGTTGTCGTCGGTGTCGTGGTCGGTACCGTCGTGGGAGTTCCGATGGTAATAATACCAGGAATTACAGCTGCTGGGATCTGGTTTCCAAGTTCATTGTGCAGCTGGGTCAACGCAACCTGCAACGTGGTGGTCCCTGTTGCATCACCCCTGATAGTCACGGTCCCCAGGTTTACGTTGGTGGCACCGATTCCGATCACATTTCCGAAATCAGCCACTTTTATCCAGACTGAATCCGCAGGAACTGAACCGTTCTGCTGAATCCCCGGAATATTAGGTGCCCAGGGAGGAAGGGTGACTGCGACAATCTCAGCCTTTGACGGGTCGCCCAGACTTATTGTGATGTTGAATCCTGAAAGGCCGGTGGGCAATGTATCTACAGTGATGGGGAAATCCCCGCTCTGGCCAACAGAACTGATAGTTCCTCCGCTGGCAGTAACTGTTGAGGCCTGTGCACCGCCTGCAAGGGCTGCAAGCAGAATAAGCAGGGTGATAATCGGGATGGCTGTTTTACTTGACATGAATTTACCTCTCTTTGTGTGTATTTTGCCCGATTGAGAGAATTGAATCCCTCTCCTGGCGAATGCTCGGTAATTTTGGGTTATTCTTTATTCTATTTAAATGCAATGCATAAAATAGCCGGATATGCTTAATCGCACCGTTATTATGCCCCATTTCCGGATAGAGTTCGTGGTATGCCATGATCATCATAAAAAAATTGAGATTAGACCTTGTTGAAGAGGAGAATAAGGTCATTGAAATCTATTATCCCGTTTCCATTGTAGTCGAAGAGCATTATCGGTTCGTAGAGCTCGATCCACCACATGTAGTTGAAGTAGAGCACCACATCGGCGAAGTCAATGTCCCCGTTTCCGTTTAAGTCCCAGTAGAGCTGGTCGCCGTCAGGGTCCGTGGGTGGCACGACCAATCCAGGAAGCGGAAGAAGCGTGACTACTCTTACCTGGCCAGGAATAGTACGGGTGACGAGGTTTGATCCGGTATCGGTGCTCATCTTGTTGACCGAGATGTTAATCGTGGTATTCATCTCGGCCTCGCCTGTGGTGTCAAACGAGAGCATAAGTATATTCGTGTCTCCCGGATTCACCTGGCCGGTGATATCAGCAGCCTTTATATTGATAATCGGTGCAGGCAGGGTGCTGTCCAGTGACTGGTTCAGTGCCCATGGCGGGAACGTGACATTAGTAATGTTCGCTGCACTGGTATCGTCGAAGAAGACAGACATGTTGTATCCTGATAACCCGAACTCAGCAATCTCAAGATAGATCTGCATGGGGGTCGTGTCGTTGGTTGGAATGATTACCGGGTCGGGCACGAATGTCAGGTTGGGCAGAATGGCGACTGATATATAGCCTGTACGGGTCAGTACGTCAAATCCATAGATGTTGGATATGTTCAGGCTGACGTCAAAAACCCCTGCATCGGTGTAGGTATGCAGAATGCTTGCATTCGTGGTCAGGTTGGTCACATTTCCGTCACCGAAGTCCCAAGACCAGTTTGTGGCATTCCCCATGGAGTAATCAGTGAAGTTTACTGTGAAAGGTTTGTAGCCAGTTGTGTTGTCTGCGGTGAAATTGGCCAGCAATTGCTGTCCCACGTTGATATAGAACGTCTCGTTTGACCAGTTATAGCCGCAGCCATTACTTGCATTGAAACTGATGTTGTAGGCTCCGGTCGCAACGTAGGTGTAGACCGGATTCTGGAGAGTTGAGTTGTTCCCGTCACCAAACTCCCAGTACCAGGTATCAGGATATCCTGACGAGTTATCGGTAAACTGCACCGTGAGCGGCGAGAACCCGACCGTGACATTCGTGGTGAAATTAGCAATTGGTGTCTCATTCACCATGATATAATCGAACTTCGTGGTCTCATTTGTGCCGAAGAAACTGGTCACATTGAGAGTCACATTGAACACACCGGCCTGTGTGTAGGTGTGCAGGATACTGGCGTTTGTGGTGACATTGGTCATGTTCCCGTCACCAAAGTCCCAGGACCAGTTGGTCGGTGACCCCAGGCCGAATGCGGGCGTTGTCCAATCAGTGAAGTTTACGGTGAGGTTCCTGCAACCGTTTGTGACATTTGCGGTGAAATTCGGTATCAGGTTCGGCCCCACATAGATATACTGGTATGAGGTATTGTTGCACCCGTCCAGGTTGCACACCGTAAGGTTGACCGTGTAGTTACCGATTGCCTCGTAAGTATGAGTGTTATTCTGGTCGGCAGATGTGTTGCCGTCACCAAACTCCCAGGCCCATGTGATGGGGGATCCTGTCGAGGTGTCAGTAAAGTTCACCGCGAGTGGGACAAACCCGATTGTCGGGTCTGCGGTGAAGTTTGCCACAGGGAGTATTCTTGCTATCCTGGTGATGAACGCATCCGCATTACGTATTGCAGGTGAACCGGCCAGCTGCGACTGATAGGCGTTCAGTACCGGGAAGTCCAGGGACTGTGTATATCCTGTCAATGTCATATTGCCGGAATCATCAACGACTATGGCATGCCCCTCGTCATAGTAGGACCCTCCGAAATAGGTGGAGAATTCGAGGATGCTTCCGTTCGCTGCCAGCTGGGTGATAAACGGATCCGGAACCACACCCATCAGGTTTGCCTGGATGGGGCGCTCGGTAGGGAAGTCGGGGGAGATTGTGTATCCGGTCACGTAGGCCCTGGAGAGGTTGTCAACCGCAATTGCATAACCTTTCTCCTCGTTTCTCCCTCCGAGGTAAGTCGAGTAATTCACAGCGCTTCCCGTGGGATTCATCTTGGTGACGAAGGCGTCCCATTTTCCGCCGCCGTACGTTTTCTGGAACGCATAAAGACTCACCGGGAAAGATTGCGCGAGAGGTGGAGATGGTGAATCGGTATACCCAGTAACGTAGGCATCACCGGCCATGTCCACCGCGATTCCCCGGCCTCCTTCATATCCGAAACCGCCGAGGTATGTGGAATAGGTGAGGCTTGATGCCATTGAATCAAATTTGGTGATGAAGGCATCGGCGCTCCCACGGAGATTTTTCCTGAACGCGGTGGCCGATGTCGGGAATATAAACGAGCTGGTAGTCCCGGTCACAAAGACATTATCTGATGAATCGAGCGCGACTGCGTATCCTGCATCATTCTGCGCTCCGCCGAGGTAGGTGGAGAATACAAGAGTAGAACCTCCCGAGATCCGTGATACAAAGGCATCCGTCCCTCCTGCCAGTGCAGCCTGGTAAGCGCCTGCCACAGGGAAATCTGTTGATGCAGTCAGACCGGCTATTACCGGTTGGTCATCCGAACGCAACACGATACCATATGCCTGATCGGTTTTGTTTCCTCCCAGGAACGTGGAGAATACCAGTGCCCCGCCGGTGGAATCCAGGCGGGTGATAAACGCATCGGACAGGTTGGATTTCGTTGGCTGGTAGGCACTCAAGTTCGGGAAATCTGCCGAGTAGGTATATCCCGTGATTGTGGCCTCATAACTTGGGTTGACCGCAATATCCATTCCGAAGTCATCGCCGCACCCGCCAATATATGTAAAGTAGGCCAGCTGGGTTCCGTCAGGGGTCAGTTTGGTGATGTAGGCATCTTTTCCACCAGCAAGGCTCTCCTGGTAGATCGAGATCAATGGGAGGACGATATTGGTAGATTCCGTATAACCGGTAATATAAGCGCTTCCCGTATCATCAACGTCTACACCGTAGCCCATATCATCACTGGTTCCCCCGAAATAGGTGGAATAATCAAGATAAGGGTCGATGACCACAGGATATGCCCCATTATACTCTCCCAGCACGAATCCGACCATATCCTCACCAATCAGTTCGTACCTGCAGGCCACCTCCACCTGCTTCCCGTTGATCTCCTGGTAGCAGACCGGTGAGGTCTCGGTCAGAACTCCCGTAGGCGTGGTAACCACAAGCTCGCCCGACGTCCCCAGGGACAGCCTTTCCTGACCACTGTATTTCATTACAATGGACCCTGAATCAGCTGCAGGTGCAAGGATAAACTCCCTTTTGAGGGATCCCTGGTCTCCTCTGAATACAAGGTCGATGCCCGGGAGGATTTCCTCATATGCAACCGCGCCA
>DATKYO010000070.1:0-57566 GCA_035528475.1 Methanoregulaceae archaeon
TACTGTTCGAGTTCATTTTTCACCTGCTCTTCTGATTTTATGGTGATCCCGGCATTCATATAATGGAGAGGATAAGCGTCATACAATGTAATATTTTTGGGAAAAAAATTTAATCTTTTAATGTTTCTTCCAAACCGGCGATATACCCTGCAAGTTCCCCGATTTCATCTTTTCCTGAGGTGTCAATCTCAACCATCCTCTCGCCATCTTTTATCTTCTGCACATCTCTTGTGAGCCGGGAAATATTCCCTGCAATTGATCTGGAATACAGGAATACCACAATTCCTCCTGCAATCACGAAGATGAGAAATGTCCCGATCAAAATGTTGCCGAATCCCTTACTGCTGGCCACCAGGCGGGATGCCTCTACATCAATTCCAAGCACGGCCACCGTATTTCCATTACTGTCCCTGACAGGGGCATATCCTGACACAAATGTTCCCCATTTGTCGGTATATATATCCCTGGATGCGGTGGGAACGGAAAGTGCCATGAAGATCTCATCCTTATCAGGAGAATCATACACCTCACCTATCAGCGCCGACTGGTTGGGATCTCCAAGCCAGAAATCATCAACCACAAATTCGATTCTCTGGTCGTCATCAACCTTCATGATATAGGCATTGGTGATAAAATCATTATTAGACCGCATCGATTCCAGTTGGTGAGCCATTGCGATATATTCCGGCGACCCTTCATCTCCAGGTGCAAATAAAAGAACCTGGGTGGCATTTACCTGGGTGGCCATGATTCCCGCTGAATTCTGGAGGTTATACCTGATCGCACCACGGGCTGCATCCTGGGCGGCATTATTGACCACAACTATTGCCGCACCTGACATAAGCAGGACGATGATGAGATACAATACGGTGAATTTCGTGACAATGCTGTTTTCCCATTTCATTGACTCTTCCTCCTGATAAGAATGCATCCGGCTGCAATCATCGCACATATTCCGAGCATCGGCCAGGGAGCCGATTGGGTGGGTGTGGATGCCGGTGAGAGTGATGCCTGAACCGTAGCCGTGCTGCCTGGGTTAATCTGCACCGTAGTGACAAAGTCCTCGTAACCTGACAGTTTGAGTGTCAGGCTGTGCATGCCGACTGGAAGACCGTCATATGTACTGGGTGTATATCCCCTGAATACGTTATCTATAAACGCCTGGGCTCCTGACGGGGTGGAGCTCACACTCAGTGACCCCGATTGTGCCGGTGGAGTAGTAGGTGCAACTGTGGGACCAATATAGGAGAGATGCGCTTCCACATAACTTTCCTGCCCATTCCTGACCTGGACAGAGAATGTTTGATCGGTGTACCTGGATTTGCTCACTTTCACGGAATATGTTCCCGATGGAATGTTGGATATCACAAGATTCCCTGATGAATCCGTTTGTCCCCTGTATGTATTGTCAAGGTACACATTTGCTACGCCCGGAGAAGAAGAGACTCTGATTGAGCCGCCCTGGCTCACCGGTGAAAGCGATGCGGAGATGTACTGGGTTGTCTGGGCTGTGACATACACGTTCTGGCTGTATGTATTGTATCCTGAAAGCTGAAGAGAGACAGCGTGGTTCCCCGGAAATTCGGTAACTGTAACGGGGGTTATTCCCTTATATGTCCCGTCAACATAAATCGCTGCGCCCGATGGACTGGAACTTATGCTAATATACCCATAATCCCTGTGAATCGGCGACTGTTGCATTTGAGCATAGAAATTGGATTGCTGGCCGGAATAAACAGTGACAGAACTGGCATAATCGCTGTACCCTTCCAGGCGGGCGAGGACCGAGTAGGTCCGGGGTGCCAGGTTGGGAATGTTGATTGGCGAATTCCCCTGGAATACTCCGTTGAGATAAATAGATGCCCCTGACGGTGAGGTTGTGGCATAGATTGAACCTGCCGACGGTACCGGCGTTGTTGGGGGTATAGTGATGGTGGTTGGAATGGTAGGTATGGTTGTCCTGGTCGTCGGACCTGAAAGGGGAACAAGTTCTATATTGAGTGTCGTGGTTTGTCCGGCAGTTACGGAAAATGATTTCTGTGCCGGCGTATAGCCGTCTTTAAGAACAGAGTACAGGTGTTCGGTAGCACTGAGGCGATACTGTGAGACGGGTGTATATCCAATCTCGTTTCCGTCAATGAGCACCCGGGCCCCGGAAGGATTCGAACTGATGCTCACCCATCCTGTTCCGGTTACCTGTGCAGTTGAAAGAGGAAAAATAAATCCCAGAGAGATGAGGAGGGTTAGAATAATATATACCGTGATTTTTTGCATAATGACCTCCAGAATGCCAGTAATTGGATAATGCCGTCAATTGTATTTAAACTGCACCATTAGTTGAATTGCAGAGCGGAGGAGTATGATGCATAAGAAATTATTCAGGCAAGAAACTCTTGTATTTCCTTTTCTTAAGAATTATAAAAAAGTCTTTGCGATTTCACAATAATTTATTGATTTCAGGTGAATTCGTCAATTTTTTTCTGGAGCGGATCGATGCAGCGGAGTGATGAAATACGAAGGCCAATCAGGCGAATCTTTTTCCCCCGCATAAAATCCTTTAGAAGTTCCCGCGAGACCGAGTGAATAATGTACTGATCGTCTGAATATTTTTCAAGGGTTCTTGACTTTGTATGAGTGTCAAATCCTTTATATCTCACCTTCACAGTGATTGTTCTGAAAAGAAGCTGTTCATCTGCAATTGCCTGATAAAGATCGGCTGCCAGATCATCCATTGTCATGAAAAGGAGAGATTCATCTTCCGTGTCATCCGGGAATGTCGTTTCCCGGCTGATGGACCTGTATCCTTCCTTGGAACTTACCTCCTCATTATCTACTCCCCGTGCCCGGTTCTGCATGGGTACAGCCCACCTTCCGAATCTTGCGATGAGAGCCTGGATATTGTAAGCCGCCAAATCCCCGATGGTATATATACCGAGATCCTCAAGTTCTGCTTTGGTCTTCTTACCGATTCCAGGTATCTTTTCAACAGGCAGTGGTGAGAGAAAATCCATGACCCCGGATGGTTCAACAATGGTAAGGCCGTCGGGTTTATGGAAATCAGATGCGATTTTCGCCACAAGTTTCATAGGCGCAATGCCTATCGAGCAGGTCAGCCCCTCCTTTTGCTCTATCTCGTCTTTTATCTTCAGTGCCAAATCTTCTGCATTTTCATAGCGATCCATATGGCTTACGTCCAGATACGCCTCATCGATACTGACCTGTTCACACTTTACCGCATATTTACCGAGGATCTGCATCACGTTCGCCGATGATCTGGTATAGAGATCGAAATGAGGGCGGAGAAAAACTGCATGAGGACAGCAGGCATATGCCCTTGAAATCGGCATTGCTGAATGAATGCCGAACTTCCGGGCTTCATATGAGGCCGTGCTCACCACGCCTCGACCCTTCCCGTCCATGGGGTCGGCACCCACCACTACCGGCTTTCCCTTCAAGTCAGGATGCTCCCTTACCTCTACGGAGGCAAAGAAGCTATCCATGTCCACATGCATGATGATGCGTGTTCTCCTATTCATATCGCCAGAAAAAACATCCACCCCATTCCTTTTTTTCTCCGGGCTTCATATCTCTCATAGGAGCCAATGCATGCTCTTCACATACAGAAGAACTGCAGCATCCAAGGATTTGTATCCCTATCGCCTCTTTGCCACACACATCACAGGTTTTTTTCATAATCCGCCTCGTATTAATAGAGATCGGAACATCTTGTTTCGAATTATTGGAGATGCGAATCTCCCTGTCCGGCCTTCAGTTCCTTTTATAAAAAAGATATGAAACAGGATTCCTTCAACCAGCTGGTTTTATGAAAAAATACGTTGTGAAAAAGATCTTCTTCCGGCATGAATAACAAGAAGTGAATTTCCACAGTATCTAATCAAATTTTACTGTCCTTTCAACATTAGGACGTTGAATCTCGGCAATTTTCTTTTCGAACGCCTTGATATCTGACTTCAGTTTCATGTTCTCCATCATCAGCTTGTTCATAGTGACGGTAAGTGCAGCATTCTCATTGCCAAGAATCTCGACCCGGCGCTCAAGACTGGCCACATATCCCCTTATATCATCTGAATCCATACAAATAATCCTGGAAAGAATATTGCAGGAATTATCGCAATCTCCCCTTATATATCAGTTATCAATCATTTATATTATTTATTTTATCTGGAGGGTTTATCGACGAGTATTTCTGCAACCTCTCGTCCAGGATATCATCTCCTGTTTTTTCTGCGTATCCGGTGGAAATATCTTTGTATCCGGGGAATATTCTGTTCATAATGGATAGCCAGCGATGGCAGTGTATACCGTACATACCTGGTGAGCACAATGGATCCCATCAATCCTTTCTCGAGAAAATGCTTCTCTTTCCCTATAATGAAATTCTCTAATTTGAGGATATTGTCAAGGAATTCATCAGGGGTTTCGGCATGGGAGCAGGTGAGAACACGCCCGATATCAAAGAGCAGGTGGCCGTCGGTGCCTCCCACGATTCCCAAGCCATGCTTCTCTGCCAGGTGAATAGCCCTGATATTTTCTGATCTTGGCATACCGCCACTTACCGCTTCAACAGCCTGAACGGCATTTATGAGATCTTCTGGCAGATATTCACTATCGATGCATTTCTGAAGTCCTTTGTTGAATATCAGATACCCGTAAGGATGTGCTGCTGCTGCAATACAGTGATATGGTTCCGCTCCTTCCAGGATTTCACGAGTAGAGAGACGAATTGCCATGTATGGGCTCTTTCTCCTGTTATCCCTGATATATCTTGCATAGTATTCCTCCATTTCATCCGGAGAATAAAAATACAGTAGAATATGGGGGCCTTCACGTGCGCTTACCTCCAAACCGGGGATCAGGAGCACCCCTTCGTTGCAGTCGACTGCCTCTTTGTATCCCCCTATCGCATTATGATCCGTAATTGCAAGGCCAAATCCGATATTTTTTGCCCTTTTGACCGCAGCTTTAACTTTTACAGGGGCATCCGAATGATTGGTATGGATATGCATGTCCACTGCAGCATACCCTCCCTCCGAGAGCTCTTTCATTACCGGGCGTTCAAACCGGACGTTAAATGATTTTAGGCGTTCTTTCATTCGGGAACTCCCGTTGCTTTCTTAAATTATTTTCAGGATATAAATACTGTTTTTGGATTGGATGAAATACTTTCGTCACGAATCAGGAGGGTAAATCTGCATCTTTATATTGCAATCTCCGATATAATCCGAAATGTTTAATACTATTCACCAGAAAAAACAATTTGCCGGAGTGAAAGCATCCGGCATCTAAAGTCATCAGATAGTACCCCCAAGACAGAATGTGAAGGTGTGATCACTACTACCTCCTGATCAAAACCCCCATCTTCACAATCATTTTCAGCGTATTTCCGAAAATTTCAGTGTAAAATTACTCTTTTCACAGATATCCGGCGATTTTGATATAAACCTGTGATAATCTGCAAAGATACAGATATTTTACTGCGCACACCGGAATACACCACATTCAGACAACTTCCCGGGCAGTCAACCTCACAAAGGTTTTTTCGCTAAGGACGCGGTTGTTGCTGACTGATACAATGGATTGCACCCATGCCTTCTACCAGTGATGAGCAGTCAATCCCTATAATTTTCCTGCCTGGAAATGCCTCCTCAATCCTCAATAGCGCGATCCTGTCATTCCTGTGCCCGAAGATGGGAACGAGGACAATCTCGTTGCCGATATAGAAATTCATGTAACTGGCAGGAAAACGCTGATCATCCGCCACAATTCCTGGCATTGGAACGGGAATCACACTCAGCGGGTTCCCGTCCTGGTCGCAGGATCCTTTCAAAATGCGATAATTCTCCTGTAGAGCGTCATAATTCTTATCTGTTGAATCCTCTTCGATAGCGCAAAGGACTGTGTTTTCACCGGTAAAACGGGCGATATCATCAATATGGCCATCGGTATCATCCCCCGCAATCCCTTTTTTCAACCAGATGACGTTGCGTATTCCCAGAAATTCTTGCAGGTAATATTCTATATCTTCCCGGGAAAGGCCTGGATTACGGTTGGGATTGAGGAGGCATTGCTCAGTGGTGAGAAGGGTGCCTTTCCCGTTCACATCGATTGAGCCGCCCTCCATCACGATACCCGGCGTGAAGACTGGTATTTTCAGGTAGGAATTAATTATGAATGGAATCGCGTCGTCAGCAATCAGCTCCGGATATTTGCCTCCCCATGCATTGAATCTCCAGTTCACCATGGCCAGTGATCCTGTCTCCTTGTTGACGATGAATATAGGGCCATAGTCCCTGAACCAGACGTCCGCATATTCATGTACAAGAAAGTGAACCAGTCCGGGGTCTACTCTTTCCCTCTCAAGGCTGGAAATGACATGTGCCTTCATCTCTTCATCGCAGACGACGAGATGCACCTGTTCTGTCCGGCAGATGGACCGGATAATTTCACAATACGTGATCTCGACATCACCTAATTGCGGAAAAGTGAGATTGTCATGAGGCCATGCAAGCCAGATCCCTTCATGGTTCTCCCATTCCGCCGGCATATGATATCCTTGAGACAGGGGTGTCTGCACCAGCAGTTCCGCCGGTTTTATCGCCTCTATCGCCGAAACTGGTGTGGTAAGTATATTGTAGGTTTCCGGACGGCGGTTTTTGAGAAAACCCCACCCTTCACGGACTTTTTCATTCATACCCAGGTCAATTTCAGCGACCAGTACTTCCTCGCAGCTCCCTGCCCTGGCAACCACATTCCCGAAAGAATCTGCAATGAAAGATCCTCCCCAGAACTGCAGATCTCCTTCGATACCTACCCTGTTCACCGCTGCTACATGCACTCCGTTGGCAATCGCGTGGCCTCTCTGCACCGTCTCCCATGCATCCTGCCAATCCCCTTCGCAGGGCTCTTCCATACCTTTTATCCACCCGATGGCCGTTGGATAAAATATCATCCGGGCTCCCTTGAGGGTAACAACCCTGGCAGCCTCCGGAAACCACTGGTCATAACAGATCAGGACAGCAATGCGGCCATACCTGGTATCATACACCTGGTAGCCCGATCCTGGCCTGAAATAGTTCTTCTCATAATACAGCGGATCATAGGGAATGTGCACTTTCCTGTAGGGGGGGAGAATATTCCCTCCGGCATCAATCACCACCGCACTGTTATAATAATGCCCTGAACCGTCGCGCTCATAGAGTGGGATGATGAGTACCACGTGGTTGTCCTTTGCCAGGTCTGAAAAAATCCGGGTGGTCTTTCCGGGGATAGTGTCGGCATACCGGTCACTATCTGTACATTCATGCTGGGGAAAATAGGGGGCACGGAACAATTCCTGAAGACAGATAATATTTGCCCCTGCATCAATTGCCTCTTTTACCCGTACTACGGTGCGGTCCAGGTTCGCGTCCGGATTTTCCGTTACTTCCGTCTGTATAAGCCCAATTTTTATAATACCGCTGTGCATGGTTCTGTTTCCAAAGTTTCGTAATCCCGATACATTATATCATCCCATATATAAGGATGAACGTTTCCGGGATTGCCAGCAACCTTTCAAATGAATAATCGAACAAGATCAGGATAATTTTTTAGCAAAACATTTCCACTGACGGGAAAGCAGGCTTTTGAGAGCAGAAAAATTCTCCAGCACTTCTGAATGTGCCCCCGGGTCTACTGCCCGGATAAGCCAGTCATGATATAGATCGGGCTCCCTGATACATGATATGTCAAGCCCCGCAAGTGCGGCTATGATTCCCAGGTTTGTATAGGGGAGACCCCCTTCAACACTGTATCCTCCTTCAAGCACAGCAACAAGGCGGCCCCCACATAGAATTTCAGAGAGATCAACCATCCTGTTCATCATTTCAGCGTATCCCGAAGCCGTAAGTGCCAGTCCCGTGAGGGGATCGGTAAAGTGAATGTCCTGCCCTGCAGAAATAGCGATGAATGAAGGTCCAAACTCCTCGGCAAGAGGCCTTATGAGGTGTTCAAGCAGGTAGAGATAACTCATATCCGATGTACCCCCGGGAACAGGCATATTCACAGTAAATCCTTGTCCTTTCCCAAACCCCGTCTCTTCTATGGAGCCTGACCCCGGGTAAAATGGGCTCTGGTGAATTGAAATAAAGAGCACGTCGGGATCGTCATAGAAGATCTCCTGCGTCCCGTCACCATGATGGGCATCCAAGTCCAGCACCAGAACGCGTTTCATGCCCATTTCCTGGAGATGCCGCACCATGATGGCCATATTATTCAGGTAACAGAATCCCGCACCGGTGGTCCTGTGTGCATGATGCCCGGGAGGTCTGACCATTGCAAAGGCATTTTTTACTTCTCCGGACATCACAGCATCCGCTGCACGGATGGCCCCGCCTGCAGCGAGTAGAGCCGATTCAAATAAATTCACCGGTATATTGGTATCGAAATCGATGAAACCCCCCGTCCGGCTTGATTCCCGTAAAAATGTGAGGTATTCGATATCGTGTACTTTCATCACCTGGTCAATTGATGACGGGAAGGGACGGAGAAGTCGTATACATTCCAGATCCCACAACCCCTCTTCCTGCAACTGGTCCATGGTGTAAGAAAGGCGTTCTCTTCGTTCCGGGTGTGCAGGAGACTGTTCATGATCAAGATACCGGGGATCAAATACTATTCCGGTTGTCATCGTGTCTCCGCAGTGATCCCGGGAGGAATTTGAACGATAATATCAGTAATCCTCTCAGCCCTGTATCCTCCGCGGATAACGTCGTACGCATTGAAGTACTGCAGACGAATATCACGAACGTCATCAGCATATGCTCCTGATTCCAGGGCCCGCCTCCTGACTTCATCAATGCAGATTTTAATCAATTCCTCATCATCATCCGTGTGTTCAAAGAATTCCCTCTGCCCGTTATATGCAACCATATTGCGCCCGGTATCGAAACGGGCATAGAGGGTGAGACTCACTCTCGACACTGCCACTCCTATGGCATTCGCACACTCGGCATGATAGGGGACAGTATAAGGGACACCCGCCTCCTTTCCGATCCGGGGAATAAGATAAGGGGACAGAAAACCGGCACCAATCAATTTTGGAGGATTTTTTACTTTTACTGCTTCAACCACTATAGCAACGTATTTGTCCACGATCGTCTCTGCCATTGCCCTTGACGGCAATTTTGAAAGTCCATGTGTTCCAATCTCTTCCCCGGTGCAGTTCAGGGCATCTGTCAGAGTGGGTGCAGGGCCGCCGAAGGCCAGGGCATTTCCAATACGACCCGGTTTTAGTGTTTCCCGGATAACCGAGTCTCCTCCATAGGGTAGAGAATGCGTACGCACACTCTCGATCATTGTTCTCTTTTTATCGATGAAGATTATTTCCATAACCGGGTTCCCTTCTTTGATGGGGACGAGATCTGTGGTGGTTCCGCCGATATCCACGATCAGGCAGTCATTTTCACCGGTGAGATAATGCGCACCCAATGCGACGGCAGCCGCACTTGAATTGTAGAGAAGCGAAGGACACTGTATAGTCTCTTTCGGGGATGCCAGCCCACCGTCACCTTTGAAGAAGAGAAAATCACCCTGTGTGCGACGAATGATCTCTGCCTGGGTGGAGACAGTATTCTTGAGGCGGGCATTCAGTTCCGTAGTAATGATTCGGGCGGGAAAATTCATCCTTCCCAGGAAATGAGAGAGGGCAATTCTCTCTTCAGGATACCAGGGTCCGGCTATTTTCGCGATTTCCTCTTCTATGGAGGAGTTCCGAATGGAAAATTTGCAGATTATGGCCAGGGCATCCTGCCTGTTCCGGGAAATGCAGTCTGCAATCTCTTCCGGATCAATCTTTTCAACGATATCTCCACGGTGGCTGACCGCCCCATTCATCCCGTCGTGGCAACATAAGCCGGGTCCGGGAACAGTGAGAATATGAACCGAAATGGGATCTCCCGTCAATATGCGGTTCAATGGCTGCGAAGTACTCACAGCCAGCCTGCCCTCCAGTTTTCCCCTTGAAAAAGCCCCGGCGAATCCCTCGGCGTTCGGGACTTTGTATGCGGTGATCTCATCACCTACAGTCGCAAAGTCGGTATTTGTCCCCCCGATATCTACACCGGTCAACATAAAACTGATCGAGAATCTCCTTGTATACTGAAATATACTCCTGTTCGCGGACAGTTGTTTTCGCCCGTGCTCTTTTGAGCCGGCTGCATACCACAACAAATGCAGGATTACCGGGCATAAGGATTAAGTCGCTTGTTTCATATTAAGAAACCATGAAGGGATATTCGATTCCGAAAATACGTTCCCCGGTTTTCCTTGTATTTTCTATCGTAATCTGTCTGACTGCAGGATTTCTCGGCTCCCTGGTTACTATCACCAGTGCGGGTTCATGGTATGACCAGTTGACCAAGCCATGGTTCAATCCGCCTTCCTATGTGTTCGGGCCTGTATGGACAATTCTCTACATTCTGATTGCGATAGCTCTCTACCTTGTATGGGTGGAAGGGTTTGAAAAAAGAGAGGTAAAACTGGCGGCAGGGCTGTTCGCTATTCAGCTGATATTGAATACCGGATGGTCATTCGCCTTCTTCGGACTGGAATCGCCACTCTTTGGGTTTATCGAGATCCTGGTACTGTGGCTTTTCATATCGGCAACCATATGGGCGTTTTGGATTGTGAGAAAAGAGGCAGCTCTCCTGATGGTTCCCTACCTGGCCTGGGTGACATTCGCAACTGTCCTTACATATTCGATCATGGTTCTTAATTCCTGATCCGATGAGACTTGTGAATTCGATAAAATCCCAGAATGGAAGTTTCTGGTCCGGGAAAATTCCCTGCCTGCCGAATATAAAAGGAAGGATATGTATGCACTGTAAAATGTCCTTTGAATCCCCGATCATTTATCAAAAATATTCAGTTTTTAGGATATCCAATCTCTGCAAGACTCTGCCTGATCTCATCAAGGCTCGCCGGGTCATCGATAGTAGCAGGTATGCGAAAATCCTCTCCGTCAGCAATCTTCTTCATCGTCCCGCGAAGAATTTTACCGGATCTCGTTTTTGGAAGCCGCTTTACCACTACTGCAACTTTGAATGATGCGATGGGCCCGATCTTTTTCCTGACCATTGCTACCAGTTCGTGGATAATCTCATCACTGTTCCTTTGCACGCCGGCTTTAAGGACTACGAATCCCAGTGGTATCTCGCCTTTTATCGCGTCAGCAACCCCGGTCACCGCACATTCTGCCACATCCTGATGGGAGGCGAGCACCTCTTCCATGGCACCTGTAGAGAGCCGGTGACCCGCAGTATTAATGATATCGTCAGTACGCCCCATTATCCAGAGATAACCGTCATCATCGAAATATCCTGCATCGCCGGTGAGGTAATGGCCCGGATAAACCGAAAGATAGGAGCGGATGAACTCATGATCATTTTTCCAGAGACTGACAAGGCACCCCGGCGGAAGCGGGAGTTTTATTACAATATTTCCGGTGGTATTCCGGGGCACTTCGTTGCCTTTGTCATCAAGGATCCTGATATCATATCCCGGCACAGGCCGGGTGCAGGAGCCCGGCTTCACGGGAAGCATACCCAGGCCGACAACATTTCCTCCTATTGCCCATGCCGTCTCCGTCTGCCACCAGTGGTCGATGACAGGAATGCCAAGACGGCTGTGCGCCCAGTTCAGGGTATCAGGATCGCATCTTTCGCCTGCCAGGAACAGCATTCGCAGGCCGGAGAGGTCGTACCTGCCAATATATTCGCCTTTGGGATCTTCTCTCTTGATAGCGCGAAACGCAGTGGGTGCTGTGAAGAGCACCCGGACATTATGCTCTGATATTACCCTCCAGAATGCCCCGGGGTCAGGTGTTCCTACCGATTTCCCTTCGTATAGTATGGTAGTGCACCCCATGGCCAGTGGTGCATACACGATATATGAATGCCCTACTACCCAGCCCACATCTGATGCCGCCCAGAATACTTCTCCCGGTGACATCCCGTATATGTTCTTCATGCTCCATTTCATGGCCACCATATGGCCTCCGTTGTCACGGAGGACACCCTTGGGGATCCCCGTAGTCCCGGAGGTATACAGTATATAGAGGGGGTCGGTTGCATTGAGGGGGACACAATCTGCCGGTGATGCGTCCATAAATTCCTTCCATTCAATGTCCCGTCCGGGATTGAGCGTGGCGATGCTCTGAGGACGCTGGAGGATTACGCAGTGCTCTGGTTTAAATTGGGAAATTTCGACTGCTTCGTCGAGAAGTGGTTTATACTGGATAATCCTGTTTACTTCGATGCCGCAGGATGCTGATAAAATCACTTTCGGCCGGGCATCATTGATCCTGGTGGACAGTTCTTTTGCAGCAAATCCCCCAAATACCACCGAATGAATGGCACCTATCCTGGCGCAGGCCAGCATCGAAATGACAGCCTCCGGAACCATCGGCATGTATATCACGACCCGGTCCCCTTTCTCTACGCCAAGTTTTTCCAATCCTCCCGCACAACGGGCGACTATGTCCCTTAACTGACGGTAAGTGAATTTTGTTATCGTTGCGGTCACCGGACTGTCATAAATGAGAGCGTCCTGGTTCCCGCGACCGTTTTCCACATGGACATCAAGTGCATTATAGCAGCTGTTAAGAATTCCGCCGTTAAACCACCTGTAAAAAGGAGGATTAGATCCATTAAGGACTTTTTTCCATTTTTTGTCCCAGTACACTGATTCGGCTGCTTCTCCCCAGAACTCTTCCGGTTCTGCAATTGAATGCCGATAAACTGCATCATATCTCGAAGATTGAATAATGTTCACCCTTGTCATGCTATAGCATGTCAAAATTTAATTCCACTTTCTAAAATACTTTTTCATGCATAATTCGCCGGATATTTTAGTTATTTAGGAATTAAGTGGCATATCAGGCACTAATTAGAGATATGCCGATATTTTTTATTTATTTTTTAGCATAAATTATATTTTGCATAAATACTCAATCAGGGGTGAATAAATCAAGAATGTATGAAATTGTGATCAATATTCACGTCTCCCTTTTGATGAGGGGTCAATCTGCCCCACCTGCAATAATGAGTATCCCAATGAGGATGTGCCATTGGATACAGATAATGAATTGATTGTTTCTCGTCATATACCGAGGGACATGGACCTATGGTCTGTGTTGCATGGCCGGGCAAACAGTCAAATGATTCAGGATATGATAGGTAATCTCCTTGCTTGTGGATCGTGTTGAGAATCTTACATCTATTTTGAATTATTATTTTTTTGATAGTGTAAATTACAATATCCCTGAAATGGAAAATATAAGTATACAATGGAGTCATTCACAATAATTTTCATTGCTGTCAGCCTGGCAATGGATTGTTTTGCCGTTTCCCTGGCGGCCGGAACAGCAGCGACAGGCAGGAAAGTCAGGCTGGCCTTCATACTTGCCCTCTCATTCGGAACATTCCAGTTTTTTATGGCACTCATAGGGTGGGCTGCCGGTACCGGGACTATGGACCTTTTATATGGTTATGATCACTGGGTTGCATTCGTCATCCTCGCATTCATTGGTGGAAAGATGATATATGAAGGGATATCAGGGAAGGAAGAAAAACGGGTGAACCACTATACTGTGTTTACCATTCTTGGCCTTTCGATAGCAACGAGTATGGACGCATTGGGAGTCGGCCTTACATTTGCATTTTTAGAGGCTAATATACTTATTTCAGCAATAATAATAGGAATCGCCTCATTTGTCTTTTCATTAGCCGGTGTATTTCTCGGCAGCAGGCTTGGAAATCTTCTGGGAAAGAAAGTGGAAATTGCCGGCGGAGTAATTCTGATACTGATTGGAATCAGGATCCTCGCCGAACATGCCAGCCTTCTCTGAAGTACTAATGAGGGGAACACTAATATCAGGGCAGGAAATAATAGGCTTTTTTGATATAATCAACTCACGGGACCTCTCGATTATGTTCTTTCTGCTCTGCATCGGCGCCATTGTCCGGTACCTCCTTGTCAGCACAGAAAACCCGATCATTCCGAATATTCTGGTTGCGTTTTACTGCCTGGCCATCATCGTAATCATGCCGGATTTTCTCCAAGCCCTTGCAATCGGGGTAGTATTCGGCCTTGTGGCAGCACTTATCAGTCATTCATTATTCGATCCTGCGTTTCTGGTCAGTGAACCCCTCGGCGCTGCTGTCTGCCTGGGAAGTTTCATGGTGTTTCAAAACCGGATATGGGGGGCGCCTTTCCTGACTGCTGTTGCGGCCACACTGGCCAGCGGAATCGCGTATACCAGTCTCGCTGTCTCTTTCGGCCAGGTAAAAATCATAAATGAATTTTCCGGAACAGAGGAATTTATTATAGGCATTTGCTTGATTATGGCGATTACTGCGCTTTTAAATGGCCTGATCGTTGCCATTGCCTACGATAAAATCGTTGCATTCAGGGAACATCTCGCCTGATATATACAGATGAGAGACTTTAGGCATGTGCCCCCCCCACCAGTACTACACAACATTTATGTGACTGGTTTTTCAACTATTCGTAATTAATACGGTTTCGGTGAGAAAGATGAGCGATGTATACCATTCAATATATGATAAGCTTGATAAAATCGGAGTATTTGGCATAAAAAATTACGCTGTCATAGAGAATGCACCCCATGTGCCTCTCTGTATTGACCGCCTCTCTGATGATACCTACGCTCTTTCACAAAACCCTATCATCGAAGGAGTGGTGGTGGCCGATCCGGATATTGAGATAAAAGTGTATCCCGAGAGAAAAACTGCCGAACCTATGGCCTTCCAGGACAGATCCGGCCGAAAGGTTGTATATCCGGAGCCTGGAAAGGTTGACCTGAAAGTGAAAAATGATTTGATCACATTTCTGGACCGCTGGCTTACCGAATTGATCAACCAGGGTTTTATAAGAAACCAATAGGTTCAAAAGGCCCATATCAACTTTGTTTCATTAAAATGTCCCTGGCCATTCTGGCATTTAAGTCTCCCGGATTTTTATTCAAAGCATTTTCGAAGCATTCCAGGGCTTCTGAATAACATCCCAGTTTTTCCATGCTGGATCCCCGGCTGTACCATATGCCTGGATTATCGGGATCAATGGCAAGTGCCCTGTCATAACAGAGTATCGCTTCACGGTTCCTGCCCAGATCGTCAAGGCTTACCCCTTTGCCGAGTAATGAACCGATATCAGTGGGATCAAGACTGAGGACTTTATCAAAACACTGGATTGCCTCGCGGTGCCGCCCCAGCTGGAGCAGACTTACACTCTTATTATACCATGCATCAACATCAGCAGGCGCCAATTCTATTGCCTGGTCGTAACAGTGTATTGCCTCATCGTGCCTTACAAGATTATTCAATGACACCCCTTTATTATACCAGCTCGCAGCATCATCAGGTTTTATCGTTATAGCCTTCTCAAAGAGCCTGATCGCCTCCTGGTCTTTCCCCATTGCAGACAACGTCCGGCCCTTGTTGTAATATGCAAAAAAATCCTTTGGATTAGCCCTTATTGCCGAATCAAAGGATTCGATAGCCTCATGATACCTGTCACTGGCAAAATAGCTGATTCCCCTGTCAATATATGCTCTTGAATATCCCGGGTCAATAGCGAGTATATTGTTATAACTTTCTATCGCTTCATCGAATGAGCCCATTGCCGACTCGCTCTCACCTTTTCCCAGCCATGCCCTTATGTTGTTAGTATCAGCTGTAATCGCTTTGTCAAATTCGGCAATTGCAGATTCATAGTCCTCACTGGCATGAAAGCTCAACCCTTTGGCAATATAAGCCTCAATATAGTCAGGCTGTAATTCCAGCACATGGTCAAAAAATTTTATCGCCGATTTCTGGCTTCCACAGGCAGCGTGGCTCTTTCCCATATTAAACCAGGTGTCGGGATCATTGGGCGAAATGGAGATGCTCTTTCCAAAACAGTCGATGGCGTTCTTATGCTGACCCAGGAATCCATAGCTGCGTCCCATGTTATACCAGGCAATAGGATCTCCGGGTTCCAGGGCTAGAGCCTGTGCAAAACAGTCCACTGCCTGTCGAAATTCTAAAAGACGGGCATAACTGATACCCTTACCGACCCATGCCCCTGCATCGTCCGGGTCTATCTTGATCGCCACATCGAAGTCATCTGCGGCATCACGGTATTTCCCGATCTCATACTGGCACATGCCCCTGCTGGACCAGGCTTTCTTAAGATTCGGATCAATTGTCAGTGCCTTTGAATAATTGTCTATCGCCTGCCGGTGATGACCGAGGGATGAATAAAAGAATCCCAGATTCAGGAGGATATATGTGTTATCCGGTTGGAGAGCAGATGCTTTTTCAAAGCAATCCAGGGCTTCCCGGTTTTTTGAAAGAGCCTGGAGTATCGTACATTTCTGTACAAATGCTAACGAATGTTTCGGATTTAGGTTGACAGCTTTTGAAAAAGCATCAAGTCCTTCCTCCAATCTTCCTTCCGATACAAGAGTGAGTCCTTTCTGGTAATATTGTTCACTTTGCAGCATTCGCGAAGACTTAACTCTGAATATGCGGATCCCCTCCCAGGCACCTTATTCACAGATAAATTAGTTGTATTTTCTTCACTTATCAATAAATGTATCCGGCAGTATCAATATCCTGTCAGATCAACACTAGAACAACCATTTCATCGCACCGGGATTTGGTAAGAGGCCTGGTTTTTCATGCTACCCAGAGATGCATATTCATATGGCACTTTAGATGATCCTCCGTTCTACCTGCCGGAATTCGAAGAGGCATACCGGTGGATTATCGATGAATATATAATCACTCCCCGGGAGATAGGAATTTTCATTCCCTGTGCCGTGAAAAAACCGTACAGCACAAGTCCGAGCCACAGGCTGTTTCGAAAGGTGATCGGTTCTGTACTCAGGCAGGACGATTACCATCTTGTCATTTTTGGCACCTGTGGTACTGTACCAGCCGAACTTGAACTGATGTATCCTTACGCCAGTTACCATTATATGTTGGGGAAATGTGATGATGGCAGGATATTGAATGATTTTTTGGAGATCGAGAGTTACAGGATAGCAGGTTACCTGAAAAAGACAAAGGATCTGTATCAAACACGAATTGCCTACTGCATCGGCATCTTCAGGGAAGCGATGATCCGGGGGAGCGAGAGATCGGGAATTCCGCTTGACCTTCTTCTTCCCTCGAACCCCACCATTGAACGTCTCCGGGATATCGATTGCCCTTTTCCGGACGGGAGTCTTTCAATGCAGGAATATATCGAGGAGTTCAGGGAAGGACTTAGAAGTGTTAAAAGATTAATTGATGCAAGATAGTAGGATATTATTCGTTATTACTTCTTTTTTTAGGGCACTTTTCATAAGCTCATTCCAAAGAAATTATTTACATGAAATACCTTGTTAAAACTTAATTTTCATAACATTAACTTTAACAGCAGGTAATTGGAAGCAGGATAAACGATAAAATTTTTAGAAGTATCTCACTTCAAAAATGGAGTGTTGGTATTTTAAGCGGCGCCTTACTAAAAATTTACTAAATTGACTTTCGCATCCCATGAACAACGATAAAACATAACCCCCCCATCTAAACCTCCCTTTCTCGTTTCGATAAATCGCTCTGAAATCGCTTTTTTTTCAAAAGGCGAAGAATCTCTCTATCATCTCAAAATTTGTCCGAAATTTTCATGATCATTGTTCCAGTTGATCGATCCGTGGTGATGGATGGTCCTGGATGCCCTACAACTTCATAGGAAAATTCTTTGAATTGATCAGAGTTATTGGAAAGTTTTAGGAAGTACTTGAGAAAATACAGTAAAAATTTCTCCGTGGGAACTGAAATTACCCTCAATTGACAGACCTGAAATATAACAATATCCTGCCGTCACAGGAGTTATCTGCTCGTTTTTTAAAATATCATTATGAATACATTAAATGCGAAATCGAGGTCTTATGAGCCCTTTAAGTCAAATTTGCACCATTATGTGCCCTTCTACTAATGCAAAAGGTTTAATAGTACTTCGCATCCATCTTAGTGCAGGTGTATTAGTGTCCAACTAAATCACCGATAATGAACGTTCAATCCATGGTGGATGTCCTGCCTTTCCGGGCAGGGCGGAAGCCTCCTGTGATGCTACCCTATCATTTCTTTGTGGTTTTTTGACTTTCAGGCAGACATGCTCATGATTTATCCCAGAAATCCTTTCCCCGGTCTGTTTCATACGGATCCGGTTCAATGAGATTCTCAGGATAAGGAGCAAAATAAGTCTGTTCAGCCAGATAGCTGTCTTCGAACCTGATTATCCACATCCTGATCATATTTTTCGGAGCACAGATCGATATATGCCCCTCCCTGTATTTCTGGAGATAATCAAGAAAGAATCCCTTCTCAGCGGGTGAAAGATCACTGGAAATACGTCCAAGGGCATGGAGGAGTATATTGATATTTGATGAAAAACCCGGTGCACGCGAAAGTGCCTTATACAGCATGTCCTGGTATGAATCGGTAATCTCGACAAAGGTCAGGTTTTCAGGATTGGCCGCAACTTTTCCCATTTTGGGAAGAAGGGTCTGGTTGTGTGCCATGAGCAGGTACTTATTCCTCGTATGAAACTTTACAAGACGCTTTATTTCCCCGGAATTTTTCACTTCCCGAAATTCGGCAAGGCAAAAAACGGATGTGAGGAAATGATCGAGGATTCGCACATTTCGTAGTCTTCCTTCATCCTCAACAGGAAAAAAAGGATATCGCCTGATGATCTCCCTCGCAAAAAAACCTGCAGAAAGATCTATAGGAGCGGATTTGCCTATGGCAGGATACACCTTGACACCTTTTAAACCGGATGTGGGAGATTTGGTTTTAAGAATAAACCCCTCTATGTCGTAAAGAGAGTCAAGGAACTTATTCACAAAACTGGTCATCTCTTTGCTGACATCCTTTCCCGTCCCGGGCTGCATAAGGTGATCTTCTCCTTCGATCCTCACGATTCGAAGAGTTTCCCTTGGGATGCCCAGCCCTATCTCAATTTCGGGGCAGACAGGGATGAAATGAACATACGCTTTTAACTTGTGAACGATTGGACTTCGAATGATATCGCCATTATACCGGCATGGATCAAACTCAATGCATCTGCTCAAAACAATATTCGGCGGGGTAAAGATCCTCTCCATACATTCCACCAAATGGTCAATCTTTTTTGAGAGGGGTGAAATACCATACTAATCTGTACATAGAATGAAAATACCGGGAACAATATTGCCCCATGAGAGGATTTCACCAGAACACATGGTCGGCCCCGCAATAGAATGTCTTTTTCATCCGCAATCCTTTCGCCGTTTTGGTGTCGCGGATTCATTGTATCGCAGCATCATGTTCCTCAAACACCCTGTTACGGCCCCCTGATGCAATGTCTTCGTCACCCACCATTCTTCCTGCCGTTTTGAATGGTAAATTCATTTTATCAAGGCAATGATGTTTCCCGAACATTTGTTCGGCCCCCTGATACAATGTCTTCGTCACCCGCATATCGTTCAGCCGTTTTGATATACGGACTCATTGCACCATGGCACGTACCCTCAGCTGTCCCCTCTGAGGCACAACCCGATAAGCTATTATACTATTTATAATTTGCTAATTTATATATATATATTATTTTTTATATATGCGAGTTGTTGTCAATCGCGCAAATGAAACCCGAAAATAATATGCTGTTACTTTTCCGCCTGCTTTTTGATAAATTTTCGGTTGGAATACACATATCACGGGAGGATGCCAGCGATAATTATAACTGGAAAGATCACAACCATTCCGCATGGAGCCCAAGATCACAACCAGTCCCCCCGGTCCGCAGGCCAGGGCCATCCTTGAACGGGATTCCCGGGTAATCTCCCAGTCAATGGTGAGGGAATATCCCCTGGTACTCGAGAAAGCACGCGGCATGAACCTGTGGGATGTGGACGGAAACAGGTACCTGGACTTTACCGCGGGAATTGCGGTCATGAACCTGGGCTGGAACCATCCTGATGTGGTGCAGGCAGTAAAAACGCAGGCAGAGTATCTCTCACATGGTGCATTCCTCGATTTCTGCTCGGAGTTACCTGTTACATTTGCGGAAAAACTTACACGCTTCATGCCTGCAGGCCTTGATCGCGTGTATTTTTCGAATTCGGGAGCGGAGAGTATTGAAGCAGCAATCAAACTGGCCAGATATGCGACAAAGCGAAAATATTTCATCTCGTTTTACGGTGGATTTCACGGACGTACAATGGGTGCATTAAGCCTTACCGCAGCCAGAGTTATCCAGAGAAAATATTTCGGCCCATTTCTTCCCGTAATTCATTCTCCCTATGCAAACCCTTACCGCCCCCTGAACAGTTCATCACCGTCATGTGAGGTGGACGTGATCGAGTACATGCATGAAGAGATCTTCAGGACGGAAGTGGCTCCGGATGAAGTGGCAGCCATATTTGTCGAGCCGATACAGGGTGAAGGCGGGTATGTAATACCTCCCGCAAACTTCTTGCGTGAATTACGGGAAATTTGTGACCGGCACGGGATACTCCTGGTATGTGATGAGGTGCAGACCGGTTGTTACCGCACCGGAAAGTTCCTGGCCAGTGAACATAGTGGAGTGGTTCCTGATATTGTGTGCATGGCAAAGGCCATCGGGGGCGGCATACCAATGGGCGTTACAATCGCTTCCGATGAACTTATGCGATGGTCCCCAGGTTCCCATGCCAGTACATTCGGAGGAAACAACCTAGCCTGCGCTGCAGGGCTCGCGATCCTGAAACACATGGAAAAGCCCGATTTTGGAAGTGAAGTGACAAAAACCGGAGAATATCTCCTTTCAAAAATATCCGGACTCTCAAAAAAATATGAGATTATCGGCGATACGAGAGGGATCGGCCTAATGTCTGCAATTGAACTTGTAGAGGACAGGATAACTAAAATTCCTGCAAGAGAAAAAAGAAACATGATACTCCGGCGGGCATTCGAACATGGTGTGACATTCCTCCCTGCCGGTGAATCGGTCATCAGGTTCTGCCCTCCCCTCATCATCCAAAAAGAGGATATCGACGTGGGAATCTCGATCCTCGATCACTGCCTGGAGGAAATTTCGTGATGTTTTGTTTCCGGTCTGTTTTTTCGGAGATGAAAACAGCATGCCAGGACTTTGCCTGGGGCGCGCAACTCACGTATTTTCTAAAATGTACAGGAAAGGTGATAAATTATGCCTGAATCGAAAAAAATTACCTACGTTACGCTTCTTTCCGATGAAAGTATCCATGGGAAATATGATGCAGCCCTGGAAATGGTGGAGACTGAGTTTGAGCGGCATCACCCTTTGTTCATCGGCGGAAAAGAGTACTGGACTGAAAATGAGTTCGAAGTCAGATCCCCTGTTGACAATAAGATTATCCTTGGATACTTCCAGGAAGGGACTACAAAAGAAGTGACTGAAAGTATCCTTGAGTCAAAATCGGGATTTTTTGAATGGAGACAGGTTTCCTGGGAAAAGCGGACCGGGATTCTCCGAAAAACAGCTGATTGGCTGAATAGCTATAAATTCTATCTTTCAGCCCTGATCACGTACGAAACCGGGAAAAACCGCTACGAAGCCCTGGCAGAGGTCAGTGAAGGCATTGACATGCTCAGGTATTATTGTGACATCTATGAAAAAAACAAGGGATATACCCACCCGATGAAGTCTGAAATACAGGGTGAGAACTGTATCAGCTTAATGCGCCCATATGGAGTCTGGGCAGTCATTTCACCGTTCAATTTTCCAATCACCCTGGCAGGCGGCATGATCGGAGCTGCTCTTCTTACAGGAAATACTGTTGTATTCAAACCTACAAGTGAGACCCCGTTGTCCGGTATCACACTATTCCGGGCTTTCAGGGAATCTGGTGTTCCCGGATCTGCCATCCAGATTTTCACAGGCCCTGGAGAAATTTTCGGCCAGACCGTTACAGGGCATCCTGATATCGGGGGGATCGCCTTTACCGGATCCCGCAAGGTTGGAATGTGGCTGGACAAGGAACTCTCATCACGATCTCCTTTTGTAAAACCGCTTGTTGCCGAATTGGGAAGTAAAAACCCATGTATTGTAACTGCCAGGGCTGATCTCTCCAAAGCCGCGGATGGAATTATCAAAGCCGCTTTTGGATACAGCGGGCAAAAATGCAGCGCAGTTTCACGCGTCTATGTACAATCCACCGTTTTTGATGATTTTCAGGAGATTCTTCTGGAAAAAGTCAGAGATTTAAAGATTGGAGACCCCAGGCAGAAGGATACGTTTATGGGGCCGATCATCAATAGAAAAGCCCTCGAAACATACAAAGAATCTGTTGAACAATGTCGCTCCGCAGGCGGACTGATTCTCTGCGGCGGTGAGATCCTCTCCAGTGATGAACTTTTACGCGGGTACTATGTGCAGCCTACCGTGGTGAAACGGATACCCCGTGGCAACCACCTTGTAAAGGACGAACTTTTCATACCGTTCCTGATCCTCGACACCTTCACTGGATTAGAGGAGGGACTGGCCGAAGCCAATAATACGGAATACGGGCTCACTGCAGGAATATTTTCCGAAGATCCAGGAGAGATCGAGTATTTCTTCGATAATATACAATTCGGCGTCTGTTACTCAAACAGGTCGGGAGGGGCCACAACGGGGGCATGGCCGGGTGCTCAATCATTCGGAGGATGGAAAGGCAGCGGATCGACTGGAAGAGGTGTGGGAGGACCTTATTACCTTCTCTCGTTCATAAGAGAGCAGGCCCAGACCAGGGTGACCTCCTGACCTCCTTTTTTTTACAGACCGGGACGATGGATACAACAAATGAAATTTATTAATCATAAATAAAACAAAAAATTTACCTACCTATATATTTTTCCAGATAGGCATGAAAAGATGACAAGGTGTAATTCGCCGATGTCATAGAATCAGGTCAATCACTTGGCTGTTACAGATAACCAAAAGTATTGAGATACCACTGCTTTTTTATTAAAAATAATAGACTTATTCGATTTTATTATGAATCATGAGAATATGCAGTCTTTTATACCTGAAATTCCCGAAAGGGTCTTTCACAAGGCATAAATACCATATCTCATATTTTTCTTTTAAAAAGTTACATTTTCGCTGACATATGATAAAAGATGAAATTGATAAGATAAAAGCAGCCGAAGAAGAGGCAATATCTCAAATCCAGAACGCCAGAGAGAGAGCAGCAGAGCTGCAGGTTCAGGCAAAGGAACAGGTGGAGTTACGGTTAAAAACGGCACTGGAGCAGGCTGCACATGAAATTGATATCTATAGGGATGAAAAGATTAGCCTTGCTGACCGTCAGGTATCAGAAATTGCATTTGAAGCAACAAAATCTGCAGAATCACTGCAATTGGAATATGAGAAAAGAATGAGTGGTGCTGTGGCACATATCGTAAAATGGGTTACTGGTGAGGATTGTGTTTTATCCAGCACGTATGAAAAGAGTGACAATAGGAGTCCATAACTCCTGTAAAGGTACTCTGATTGAGGAACTGCATGAAGCCGGAATATTGCAGATTATCCCTATAAGGGACGAAAAAAGTTTTATCCGCAATATCCTCGGGCAAAATGAACGGTCATCCCATCTCGATCATATATCCGGATACACACTGACGTTGGATCGCATTTTTGAAGCGTTTAATGAAATTCCCCAGAAAAAGAACCGCCCTATCCATGATTTTCTCACCCCTTCATCTCATTCACGCCTCCCAGTTAATCGTCGTCCACTGGCGGAGCTGTTTTCGGAACTCGACAGCGTACTTGAGAAACTCAAAAGAATCCCGATAATCAAATCCAATTTGACTGAAATCAAAGAGAATCTTGCCAGGATAGAAAAAAATATCAAATCTATCGAACTCCTGCACTCCATTAATTTCGAACTCTCCTATCTCGGAGATTCGGAATTCCTTTCAATAATGATTGGCGTGGTTGATCCTGAAAAGTCAGAGGAACTGATCCGCGAGATACATGATGAAGGAATCGACGATTTGATTATCTCATATCATAAAACAGGAGAAAAAGGACTTGTCCTTATCGCAACAACCATTTCCAGCAAGCCCAGGCTGGAAAAACATGTACGTGCACCCCGTTTCCATGCAATCGATCTCACGTGCTCCGGCATGCCCGATGAAGCCCTCGCAAAAGAGCATGCCGAATACGAACGGCTTGTAGATGCCAGGGAAACACTTATCCGGGAACTCACAATCCTTGAACAGGAATGGGAAGAACGCTTAAAAGCCCATTACGAGGAATTAAAAATCCGGAAAGAAGAACTTGAACTCCTCACAAGTTGCGGGAAAAGCCACAATGTCACTTTCATGGAAGGATGGATGCCTGCGAATGCGGTGGAACCAACAGAGCAGGTATTGAATACATCGACAGACGGATGCATTTTTGTTCATTCCGAAAATTCTCCAAAAGATGAGAAAGATACTCCCGTGGAATATGACAATCCAGGCTGGCTGAAGCCTTTCGAACTCCTCACCACCACATTTGCCAGGCCGCGCTACAATGAAATCGATCCGACACCATTTATTGCACCAATTTTTGTCCTCTTTTTCGGCCTCATGATGGGCGACGCAGCATATGGAATCATCCTCTTTTGTATCGGCGCTTTTCTTTTCACAAGGCTTGGAAAAGAGGATACAGGGATTCACGATATGAGCTATATTCTCATATTCTGTGGTATCTCTGCGACAATATTCGGCATTCTTCAAGGAGGGTGGTTTGGCGACTTTCTGGTACGATACGCCGGGATATCCCCTCCTTTTGCCATCGTTGAGCCATTAAAAGACCCGATTACTTTCTTCCAGCTCTCCCTTATTATTGGAATTCTTCATATCAATCTCGGAATTTTCCTTGCACTCTATCAGAATCTTAAAAAGAGTGCATACAGGGAAGTGGTATTTGAACAAGTAGTATGGTTCATCATACAGCCTGCTGCAGCAATTCTTCTGGCAGGTTTTTTCGGCTGGTCCGTAATTCCCGGATATTTGATAAACATCGCCTATGCGGCGATTGCAGTCGGGCTTGTGATGATATTTTATTACAGGGGACCTATGGGCTTTTTCAGTCTCACGGGTTTTCTGGGGGACTGGCTCTCCTATGTCCGCATCATGGCCCTTTCGCTTGCAACAGGCGGCATCGCCATGACTATTAATATCCTTACCCAGTTAATTGCCGGCATCCATCCTCTGATGATACTCCCGGCGGTCCTGATCTTTGTTGGCGGGCAAATCTTCAATCTCATTATCCAGACACTTGGAGGGGTAATTCATGCCATTCGCCTTCAATATATAGAATTTTTCGGAAAATTCTACACGGGAGGAGGGAAAAAATTCACCCCCTTCCATGCAGAGAGAGAATATACGCAGCTAGTGGGAAGTGATGTATAATGCCAATAGGGCTTGGAGCAGCATTGATGGCAATCGGAGCAGGAATTTCAGTTGGCTTCTCCGCTGTCGGTGCCGGTATCGGGGTAGGAATAACCGGGGCCGCCTCAGCAGGAGTTACTTCTGAAAAACCTGAAAAATTTGGCGCAGCATTGATATTTTCCGCCATACCCCAGACGCAGGCCATTTATGGTCTCCTGATCGCAGTCCTCATCCTTCTCTCTGCAGGATTTTTTGGCGGAACTACTGGTGAGGTTCCGGTTGCTGCGGGGCTTGCAGGAATTGGAGCCGGGCTTGCGGCAGGAATAGCCGGATTTTCATCCATTGGCCAGGGAATTGCAGCAGCATCGGGTATTGCTGTCACGGCCAATAAACCCGAAATGTTCGGCAGGGGAGTAGTTTTTTCAGTAATTTGCGAGACACAGGCAATTTACGGCCTGCTGGTTGCAATACTTCTGCTGGTATTTTCCGGATTGCTCTCAGGGAATTTTACGGTGACAGCCGCAGTAGGGCTGGCTGCCGTTGGCTGCGGCCTGGCAGTAGGACTGTCCGGTGTCTCGGCAATAGGCCAGGGTATTGCTGCGGCATCAGGGATCAGTTCAACAGCCGAGAACCCTGATATGTTCGGGCGGGGAGTTGTGTTTGCAGCTATATGTGAGACACAGGCAATTTACGGCCTGCTTGTGGCCATTCTTGTGATGTCTTTTACAGGCATGTTTACAGGAGACCTTATCACCACCCTTGCTGCAGGAGTCGTATCAGTCGGGTGCGGGCTTGCTGTAGGTTTCGCCGGTTTTTCTGCAATCGGCCAGGGTATTGCCGCTGCTGCGGGAATCGGGGCAACCTCAGAAAAACCGGAAATGTTCGGGAGAGGCATTGTATTCGCAGCTATCTGCGAGACACAGGCAATTTACGGCCTGCTTGTGGCCATTTTACTCATGGCATTCACAGGGCTGATATCCAGGGATGTCACCACGACACTTGCAGTGGGATTCGCCGCAATCGGTGGAGGGCTGGCAGTAGGGCTGGCAGGACTTTCCGCAATTGGACAGGGTATCGCCTCATCGTCCGGGATTGCAGCCACCTCCGAAAAATCCGAAATGTTCGGAAAAGGAGTCGTATTTTCAGCAGTCTGTGAGACACAGGCAATTTACGGATTGCTGGTGGCTATTCTTCTTATGGCTTTCACGGGAATCATCACCCATGATTTCATCACGACCAGTGCGGTTGGAATTGCAGCAATCGGTGCTGGGCTTGCCGTGGGACTGGGAGGATTTTCAGCCATCGGACAGGGGATTACGTGCTCGTCAGGAATAGCCGCCACTGCCCGAAGACCCGATGCCATGGGGCGAAGTCTTGTGTTTGCAGCGATGTCTGAAACATTTGCTATATTCGGCCTGCTGGTTGCTATTCTGATTATGTTCGGCCTTGGAATTTTTTCCGTATAATATCGGTGATACGATCATGAGTGTTGATAAAATCATTGAAAAGATCAGGAATGACGCAGATGCACAGGTATCTGCCATTCTTGGATCCGGTGAAAAAGAGAGAGAGAAAATACAGGCAGAGGGGGGGAAAGAGGCCGATAAATTAAAAGATCAGCATATTATTGCCGGAAAACGCGAGGTTGATGCGATTACTGCCAGAATGCGTGCCCAGGCAAGGATGGAGGCACGACAGACCGTCAGGGAGACCAGGGAAAATATAGTGCAGAAATGCTTTGATCTGGCGAATGAACAACTCATGATGATTCCGGGAGACGCCCGATATTCCGTAATCCTCACACATCTGATCGCTGAAAGTATTCGCGAAATCGGATCTGACAACGTAATTCTCTTTGCAAATCGCAGGGATTTCGCTATTATAAAAAAGATTCTCCGGGAAGGATACGCAAGAGGAGTATCCATCACCTTATCAGACCATCCAATCGAAGTGAGCGGTGGTGTTGTACTCAGGACCTTATCTGGCGATAGAAGTGTAAATAATTCCTTTGAAGCTCGCCTGGAGAGGATGCACAGGGATATGGTCATTGCTGTCGCAGAAATCCTTTCAAATGATGAGGCCGGGAAAATCCCATGACCGCAGTTGATGATATCATACAGCTGTTTTCACAGGAATTGGGAATCAGTCCGGACCAGGTCTTTATTGCAGGTCTTGGAATTCTTCTCCTGATACTATTCATACTCGCTACATTTATCGCATATTTCAGAATCCTTGTCCATATCGCTGCATATTCATATCCTGTAGCCAGGGTGAAGGCGATAGGTAACCCCTATATTCATCCGGACAACCTGGAATTTTTAGCCGAATCAAACACGCTTCATGAGCTGTTCGGGAAAACAAAGGAGTCCGGCTATGATATCAAGGGAGAAGAAGAGTTACGGTCAACCGATATTGATCATATGCTGGATCGGGTCTATATCAAGGAATATATTCAACTGGAAGAATCCGTTCCCGCGAGCATAACTCCTTTTTTTCAGGCTTTTCATTCACTTCTGGAGATAGAACAGATCAAATCTGCCGTACGATCCGTGCATGCCGGACTCCCCCCGGAAACTCTTCAACAGAACATGATTCCCATCGGGCTTATCACGCCGGAACTTATCGACATCATGTCACATTCGGCAACACTGGAAGAGATAATATCTCAGCTTCAGGAAAGTATCTACGGGAACGCACTTACAGCCGCATTACCCGATTATCAGGAAACCGGAATAACATTTCCCCTTGAATATGCCCTGGACCGGACAGCTATCCAGGAAATTCACAAATCGGTTATCAAAGTTGACGATGTCCTGGCAGGACCGGTCCTGGAATTTTGCGGAACATACACCGACCTTGTCAATCTCATGACTCTTTTCAGGGCCAGTGCCGCGGGGATTACAACAGAGAGTGCAGATCGACTCTTCTTCCCGGGCGGTGCGATGTACGAGGAATGGCGATTGAAACAATTCCTTGAATTACCACGAATCGTTGACATTATACAGCAGATCTCCGGAAGTGAATACTATGAATCGCTTCAGGCAATCCTTCCTATATTTGAGCAATCAGGGAATGTGCATTACCTGGAACTCGAACTGGAGCGCTTTCTGCTTCGGAAAGTGAATGCACTCTCATCAAACTATCATCTGACAGGCGGTCCGCTTATCAAATTTATCGTAGCAAAAAAATACGAGATCAGAAATATCAGGGCTCTTGCACATGCCCTTGAAGATGGCATCGATACGGATACCGTCGCTCCATTTCTGCTCTCAGACAGGGTGTTGACATGAAACTGGCAGTTATTGGAAATGTCTCCCTGGTCAGAGGTTTTTTACTGGCAGGCGTACATAAAGCGCGGGTTGCGCACACTATTGATGAGGCAGAAGATGCATTGAAACAGTATTTCCATGATCCGGAAATCGGGATAATTATCCTCCTTGACCGTTTTGCAGAGGACCTAAAGTCCCTGCTGATTATGATGAGAAAAGAGAGACGGGTGTACCCTGTTATCATCGTGGTTTCAGGAGACGGGACAGGAAAGAAGGCTGTACCTCTATTTGAGGATGAACTGATGAAAATGGTTGGAATACAGATGGTAGGGGCAGGATGAGCACATGTCTGACGAAGGGACAATAATACGGGTCACCGGACCGGTGGTTCAGGCCAGCGGAATGAAGGGCGCAAGAATGTATGAAATTGTGAAAGTTGGCACCGAGGAACTTATCGGCGAAATTATCACACTGGAACACGATATCGCGACCATTCAGGTATATGAAGAAACAGCAGGGATCGCACCCGGTGAAGTGGTCAAAAGGACCCAGATGCCTTTGTCTGTCGAACTGGGTCCCGGACTCCTTGGAAATATATATGATGGGATTCAGCGCCCTTTGAGAGAGATCAACAAATTATGGGCCGATTTTATTGACCGGGGAGCAACACTTCCCGCACTCTCGCGTGACACGAAATGGGACTTTCAGCCCACTGTGACCGCTGGAGACACTGTTTCAGGTGGCGATACCCTTGGAAGTGTCCAGGAAAGCACCGCAATAACCCATTACATCATGGTTCCTCCGGGAATTTCGGGAGATATCAGTGAGATTGCCCCTGCCGGCAGCTATACTATCGAAGATACCATCGCCATTATCAAATCAGGACAGGAGGGTATACCCATTTCAATGGTACAAAAGTGGCCGGTAAGGTCTGCCCGTCCATCAAGGGAGAAACTCGATCCCACAGATCCCCTCATCACAGGCCAGAGGATTATCGATACACTGTTCCCTATTGCAAAAGGCGGGACCGCTGCGATTCCCGGGCCTTTCGGATCAGGAAAAACCGTAGTACAACACCAGCTGGCAAAATGGGCAAATGCCGATGTAATTGTCTTTATCGGATGTGGTGAGAGAGGGAATGAAATGGCTGATGTGCTCACGGAATTTCCCACCCTGGACGACCCGAGAACAGGGGAGCCTCTCATCCGGCGTATGGTGCTGATTGCAAATACGAGCAATATGCCTGTGGCTGCCCGTGAAGCCTCTGTCTATACAGGAATTACCATTGCAGAATATTTCCGCGATATGGGATACGACGTTGCGCTTATGGCCGATTCGACATCCCGCTGGGCTGAAGCGATGAGAGAGATCTCAGGAAGGCTGGAAGAAATGCCCGGAGAAGAAGGCTACCCCGCATACCTGGGTTCAAGGCTTGCCGATTTTTACGAAAGAGCCGGGCGGGTGTCTGTTTGTGGAAGAAGTAATAAATTTGGCTCCATATCAGTTATCGGCGCAGTTTCCCCCCCGGGTGGTGATTTCAGTGAGCCGGTTACGCAAAACACCCTCCGTATTGTGAAGGTGTTCTGGGCCCTGGATTCGGATCTTGCCTACATGCGCCATTTTCCGGCTATTAACTGGCTGCTCTCTTATTCATTGTACGGTGAAGAGATCAGGGCATGGTGGCAGGACCATGCAGGCCCTGATTGGGACATAATGCGGAAAGAGATGATGGTCATTCTCCAGAAAGAGAACGAACTGGAAGAGATTGTCAAACTTGTCGGCCCCGACGTGTTGCCTGAAGAAGACAAGCTCACCCTCTACAAGGCAGAAATTATCAGGGAAAGTTTCCTTGCCCAGTATGCATTTCATCCTCATGACACCTATTCCGATCCCATCCGACAATATCGCATGATGACTATGTTATTCCGGTTTTTTGACCTGGCAAAAAAAGCGCTGGCTTTGGATATTACAACCGAGAAAGTAAGGGAATTGCCAATAAAAAGCAGACTTGCCCGGATGGGGACCATTCCCCGGGATTCGGAAGAGAGTGAATTTGCGGAGATCGAGAACAAGATGACCGAAGAATTCGCAACCCTGGGGGTGTAAAATTTGCCGATGCATTCAAGGGAATATTCAACTGTCATCAAAGTTGTCGGCCCGCTTATCATAGTGGACGGTGTCGAAGGGATAGGGTATGGTGAAGTGGCCCAGGTCACCATGCCAAGCGGAGAAAAGAGGCTGGGTCAGGTGCTGGAGAGCAGGAGCACAAGAGCCATCGTCCAGGTTTTCGGTGGTACGCGGGACCTTGATACAAAACTTACCTCCGTTCGTTTTTCAGGGGAAATCATGAAAATTCCGCTTTCTATGGAAATTCTTGGGCGTATATTCAATGGCGTCGCTGAACCCAGGGATGGCGGTGCACCAGTAATCCCTGAGGAAATGAGGGACATCTATGGAACTCCTATCAACCCCTATGCCCGTGAATTCCCCCGTGACTCAATTGAGACTGGCATTTCTGCAATAGATGGAATGAATACCCTGGTCAGGGGGCAGAAGCTTCCCATTTTTTCCGGAGCAGGTCTTCCTCATAATCTCCTCGCTGCACAGATTACCCGCCAGGCAAAAGTGCTGGGACAGGAAGAGGAATTTGCAGTGGTCTTTGCAGCAATGGGAATTACCCATGAAGAAGCTGGTTTTTTCCTGAAAGATTTCCGCTCGACCGGTGCCCTGGAAAGGGCGGTCCTTTTCTTAAACCTTGCAGATGATCCGGCTATCGAACGGATTATTACTCCCAGGCTTGCACTCACAACCGCCGAGTACCTGGCATTTGAATGTGGCCTGCATGTTCTGGTTATTCTTACAGACCTCACAAATTACTGCGAGTCTCTTCGGGAAATAGCTGCAGCCAGGGAGGAAGTCCCGGGAAGAAGGGGTTATCCGGGTTATATGTATACCGATCTGGCCAGCATTTTTGAAAGAGCCGGACGAATCAGGGGAAAATCCGGATCGATTACCCAGCTGCCAATCCTCACGATGCCTGATGATGATATTACTCATCCGGTTCCGGACCTCACCGGCTACATTACGGAAGGACAGATCGTTCTTTCCCGCGATCTTCACAGGAAAGGAATATACCCGCCGATTAATGTATTGCCCTGTCTTTCAAGGCTGATGCAGGGAGGGATAGGTAAAGGAAGAACACGCGAAGATCATGCCGATGTCAATAACCAGTTGTATTCCGCCTATGCCCAGGGGATCAAACTCAAGAGCCTGGTTGCGGTGATTGGCGAAGAAGGGCTTACGGATACTGACCGGAAATACCTCTTATTCACCGATCGTTTCGAACATGAATTTGTGCAGCAGAATCTTTATGAGGACCGGACATTTGAGGGCACACTCGATATCGCCTGGAATCTCCTCTCTGTCCTGCCAGAATCAGAATTGAAACGGATCGATACGCGGTGGATAGAGTTGTATCATCCCGCCCACCAGAGGCAGAAGGAATGACAACAAAGGCGATCAGCGGGATCAGGCCTACCAGGATAGAACTACTCAAGTTAAAAAAACAGGAACTTCTTGCCGAGCGGGGACATGACCTTCTTGAGGAAAAACTGGACGCAATGGTGATTGAATTCTTTCGTTATGTGGATACATACAAAAATTTGGTCGAAAAAGCCCAGGATAAGATTGATTGCGCCACAAAAGAACTATCAGAATCAAAGATGATTCTGGGCAGCAACAGGCTGGAAGAAATTTCTCTTTCAGCGCAGAAAATGGTCGATATCCCCATGGATACACGTTCGGTTATGGGAGTCCGGGTTCCTCGCATAACAATGCCCGAATCCATAAAGGCTCATCCGCAGAGCGGATACAGCTACCTCGGCACTACTGCCCGTCTTGATGAAGCGGCTACATCTTTTGAAGAGGCAGTAAGGATAATTCTGGAACTTGCGGAACTTGAAGGCACAGTGAGAAGACTGGCGCTTGAGATTCGGAGTACCCGAAGGAGAGTCAATGCCCTTGAAAACATTCTTATACCCCGGCTCCAGGCAACACGGCGATATATTGAAATGCACCTGGATGAGAGGGAGAGGGAAGACCTCTTCAGGAGAAAGAGGACAAAAAAGTTGATACAGGAGCACGAATGATGACCTGTATCCAACTTATAAAATAAAGGAAACATGCCATGCCTGAAAACCGGTTGCATGATCTGCTGAAACGGCCCGACAATCGTGTTCGAGCGGTCTTGCTCTTGCGAATTCTTCAGATTATTATTATTTTCTGGATTGCAGCCGGCATCCTCCTGTTTTTCCTTTTTTACTTTATTAATCACTGAAAATTTTGAATTAATGGCGAGTTCTTAGAATAAGGATTGGCCTTTCGGAATTTTTTGCGACTTCTGCAGCAGTATTCCCGACCAGCAGATCCTTGATCCAGCCTTTTCCATAGGAACTCATACATATGAGAGATACATCCTCTACTTCGGCAAGCCGGTTTATTTCTGTTGACGGATTTCCATGATTTACGAAATACCGTGTGGAAATTCCATACTTGTTTAATATTTCGGCCCGATCTTTGAGTTTTCCCAGGGCATTTTCCCGATTTATTGTCTCTTCACGGGCCTCTCCCTTTGAGACGACATGAAAGAGCAGCACCTCGCCGATTCCTGGAATATCGCGGATTAAATGGATGACCTTGTCAGAATATCTTGAAAAATCCGTGGGACACAGGACCCTGGAAAGAATCATAGGGCAATACTTCTGGTAGGTCTTTCCGGTCAGTCCCTCTATCACCTTGTCGCGCATGATGAGAAGATGGATTTCGGCGTGTCTGAGTACATGAGAAGAGACGCTTCCCAGGAGGATTCCCTTTGTCAGGTTTTTTCCCCGGGCACTCATGACGACAATTGATGCCTCCTCCTGTTCGGCAACTTCCACGATCACCTCACCGATTGAGCCTGTGGTGACAGGTCTCACGATTGAATTAACCAAAACTCCTGCTTTTTCGAGCTGCTTCTCCTCTTCATCGAGTGAATGCCTGATGCTGTCTTCAATAGCATCTTCGACCCATTGTTCTCTTTCAGGTTTCGCATCCTCCAGTACATGAAGGAGAATTACTTCTCTGCTTCCGGGCAACTCGGCAATGCAGTCCAGAGCTCTTTTGGCATGTTCTGAAAAGTCGGTGGGAAATAAAATTCGTTCGAACATTCTCTTCACCAGTCGTTTCACCTTTCATTCTATTCGGATTATCCATGAGTTTATCCCTAAATTATTGAAGATGAATTAATATGGCAAATCCGGGAATCTGAAATGGCAGTGAAGAGATAATAAGATTTTCTATAACTATATATTATCCTATTTTATAGATTTGACTAATTTACTTAGGATAAATATATATATTGTTATACCAAGTATTCCGCGATCCTGTCAGGAAGGATGGGTCCTGGTTATGCGCTCGGCAAACCTTGAAATGATTGAGAAATTACGAATGATTGCCTTAAAACGGTGTGAAGGGCGAATAGCTGACGCGGCGAAAAAATCGGGGAAAATGCCGAAAAAAAAAGATGCGGTTCCGCAGTATGGAGTTTCATCGCTCGTCAAGGCTAAACACGGACTTTTATAGGTGTGAATTATGGAAGAAGATAATTCTCTTCTGGAAATGGTCAGAACAAAAGAATTGGAACTGAAAGAAAAAGAGGATGAAACCCGTAAAGAGGCAGAATCCATCATTGCAGCTGCAAAAATGAGGCATTCGGAGATCATTGAGCAGGGACAGCGCGAAGGGAAATCCCTCGCAGATGCATATTATACACAGGGAATGGAGCAAATCAAACAGGAAATGGAACAGATGAAATCCCAGGGAAAAGCCATGCAGGAAGAATTCAGGCAGAAAGGCGAAGCCCGGATTAATGGTGCGGCGAATAAGATCATTGAATCAGTAGCATTTCAGCAGCCCTATGCGGCAGAGAATGAGTAACGTCCTTGTAATAGGACCAAAAAAAGATTACCAGAACATAATCGATGTACTCTACCAGGAGGGGACTATTCACCTCCAGGACGCGTCATCTGGTTTCTCTTCCTTGAACAGCATCTTTAGCAAGATGGATCTGACAAATCTTGATGAATTTACATCAGTAATGATGAAAATCAATGGCATATACCAGATCCTCCCGAAAAAACCGGATGATATAGTCGAGCAGGAAAAACAGTTTGAGGATCTTCACTGGAAAAGCACGAACGAACTACTGAGTGTTGCATCAGATGCAATATACGAACTCGAGACAAAAACAAGAAGTCTCGCAACGCGCAAGAGTGATCTGGAACTGCGGAAAACAACCCTCGAGAGATATGAAAAAATTATCGATAAAATTCAGCCTCTCGAAAAACAACTGCCAATAATGGAAGGATTTGAAGTCACAGTCCTTCTCATACGAACCGAGTTCATTGAGGTACTTGATCTTATCAGGCCTATTCTGAAGAACATTACGAGGAACCAGTTTGAATTTATCGCCGCAGATCTTGACGAGACAACCACCGCAGCAATCACAGTATTCAATAAGAAATATTCTGAAGAGGTTCATTCATTCCTTTTTTCCCAGAATGTAAATGAAGTAAGGATACCGCAGGAATATTCAAATAAGCCTCTCCATGAGGCACTTGATCTCATTTCCCGGAATATATCAGAAATTGATGATGAGATGGCAGAGATAGATACTCAACTATCCAATCTCTCCTCACACTGGTATCAGCAGCTTTCCGTGTTCCGGAGAATAATGGAAGATCGGGAAGAGGAGATTCAGGCATTCAGCAAATTTGGTCAATCCAATCACACGATTCTTATCAAGGGGTGGATCCCTAAAAAATCTTTGAAAAATACGAAAAAAGCTCTTTATAATGCATTTGGTGACCGCGTGGTACTTACGGAAACCGATGTTCCCCCGGAAGAACTGGAAGGAGCACCAATCTTTTATGATAATCCCTGGTGGGTCCGGCCCTTTGAATTTTTCACACAACTTGTAAGCCCGCCCAAATACCTGGAAGTTGATCCAAGCCCTGTATTCGCGATATTTTTCCCGTTCTTTTTCGGCATCATCGTCGGAGATATCGGGTATGGATTATGTATCATGGGCTTTGCGCTGTCTATGAAATTCGCATTCAAAGCGGTTGAATGGCTGCAACAGCTTACGAATATCCTGATTATTTCATCTATCCCCACGATATTCTTTGGTTTCCTATTCGGAGAATTTTTCGGAGACTTTGGAGAACAAATGGGTTGGATTCAACCGCTCACGTTCCTGGGCATTACGTGGAACCGGATCGAGGCGATGATTCCGCTCCTCATCGTGGCGATTGCGATCGGAGTCATCCATGTATTCCTGGGACTGGGACTGGGAATCCTGAATGCCTATGCCAAGAAAAGCAAAAAACACATGTTTGAAAAGGCAGGGACAATCGGTGTCCTCGTGGGCATTCTGCTCCTGCTCGCGGTGGTCATCGGAGTAATTCCACAACTGCTCTTCCTTCCGTCAGTGATTGTGCTACTTGTATCGCTTCCCATGGTAATCTACGGGGGAGGCGTTCTCGGGGCAATTGAGATCTTGAGCTCGATTGGCAACATACTTTCATATGCAAGGATCATGGCAATCGGGATGGCATCAGTGATACTGGCCATGGTAGCCAATGAGCTCGGGGGGGCCATGGAAGTTGCTGCAATTGGCATCATCATTGCTGTACTGCTCCATACCCTCAATGTGGTTCTGGCCATGTTCAGTCCCTCAATACACTCGATGAGACTGCATATCGTTGAATTCTATTCAAAATTTTATGAGGGCGGAGGAGTGCTGTATAGCCCATTCGGGAAACATAAAAGGAGCGAATAGTATTTTATCGAATTTATAATCAATAATTAATTTATGGTTAACTATTTTAAAAAATAATCATTAATGTTGAGATATTCAATTTATATATGATAAGTGTTATGATAGAACTAACGGAGGTGAAAATATATGCCGGACGTTGCTGTTGTAGCAGAAGTAGTTCAAATGGCTGGATGGGAAAAACCAATCGGTGCAGCGATTGCGTTTGCCTTTGGTGCCATGGGTACCGCATGGGCGCAGTCCCGCATCGGGACAGCTGGTGCAGGAACCATTGCAGAAAAACCCGAGACTGCAAGTTCAATTATTATATTAGAGGCAATTCCCGAAACCCTGGTTATTCTTGGTTTTGTGGTTGCAGCTATGATCCTTATCATGATCTAGTAATGGAGTTAAAAATGTGTGTCAGGGGCATCAGGCCCCTTATACATGGTCGTAGTTCAATCAGATTGAGATCAGGGGAATTAGTTGAGGACGATGCCATTTAATGAATTGCTCCAATCCATGGAACTGAGCGCTGATGAAAAGATTAAGGAAATCCTTGAAAATGCCAGATTCAGTGCAGAAGAAATACTGAATGTTGTAACGAACGATTCAAAAAAAATCAGGGATGACCTGAAAGCCCAATCTGTTGAGCAGGTGAACGTAGAAAGAAATCGTTCGCTCTATCTGCTCAAAGAGGAGATTAAAGGAGATCTTGCAAAAGAGAAGGAACGAATTTTCCAGGAAGTGTTTTCCAGGGCAGAACAATTACTCGGCTCGTGCAGGAAAGACCCGCGCTATCGGGAGAGTTTTTTAAAAATGCTGAACGAATCGCTGAGTGACGCCAGCGGTCGGATTATTATACATATTGACCCTGTTGATCTTGAGATCTATACTCATTGCATGAATCAAATCGGTTCTCTGAAGGCGGAGATTTCCCCTGATTTGAATTGCGCAGGGGGTCTTAATGTAGCACTGCCCGATGAACGCATAAATGTGTACAATACCGTAGAATCAAGGTTGAAGAAATCCCGGATTGTGCTGCGAAAAGAGGTATTCTCTTTCCTTTTTGGTGATTGAAATGGATTATGGGTACATCAATGCCCGGGTGAGGGGGATGCACAGCATTCTCCTGGACAGGAAGGCGTATGATTCCCTAATACTAAAACAGGATATTCTTTCGATCATCACGGAACTTGAAAATACTCCGTACAGAAAAGAGGTTGAAGAGGCGAGTGTCCTCTATTCCGGCGTTTTGGCCGTTGAATATGCGTTAAGAAGGAACCTTATTCGCACCTACCAGAAGATACTCTCCCTGGTAAAAGGAAGACTGGCAGAAAAATACATTTTAATCTTTCTCAATAAATGGGATGTACAGAATATCAAGACTATTCTACGGGGAAAAAACATTCATATTTCACAGGATGAGATTCTTGAGTGTTTGATCCCTGCAGGGGAACTGGACGAGGTGACCATCACCGAGCTTTTAAAGCAGCCTGATGTAAGGGCTGTGGTAGACCTTCTTGCCACATGGGAGCAGCCTTATGCACTTCCTCTCACAGAATGCCTTGATGATTATGCAGAAAATCGAGACCTCTCAATTCTCGAATATGCAATTGATCAGTATTATTATCGGAATGCACTCGACACCGTTTCAGGAAGATCGGAGGAAGCCAGGATTATCAAATCTCTCATCATGGCCGAAATCGATGTAGTGAACATAAAAAATTTGATCCGGGTAATCAATGAAAATGTCGAGTATGAAGACGCAAAACGGCTTTTTCTTGAAGGGGGCAGCCATATTCTTGAGGATAAATTCAGTTCGATGTACGAAACAGGAAACATTGCGGATGCAATGAAGCAACTTGACGGAACACCCTACTATTTTCTCTCCCATCTCCCGGATGATGTATTCAAAAGCGGTCAAATATCTTCATTTGAAAAAGAACTTGACAAATTCATAATAAAAAACGGAACACGCACATACGATGGAGATCCTCTGAGTATCTCGATAGTTATCGGATATCTCTGGGCAAAATATTCCGAAATCATCAATCTGCGAATTATTGCACGGTGTAAATATGCCGAAGTTTCTGACGAAGAACTGGAGGAGGAGTTAATCAATGTATAAATTTACGGTGGTGACTGATCCCGATACAGCGGCAGGATTTCGGTTGGCAGGGGTTGACGTAATTGAAGTGGATGGGCTTGATGAGGCCAAACGGGTCATTCCTGACCTTCTCTTTCAGGACGATTCGGGAATTGTTGCAGTGAATGAGGATTTCATGCAGGTTCTAGACGACAAACTGATGAGCAAGATTGAGAAAACGTATAGGCCCATTATTCTCCCAATTCCGGTACGGAAAAAAGGGGCTGGCGGGGTGAGTTACATTGAGAAGCTTCTCCGGAGGGCCATTGGATATAATATCGTGCTGAGGCGATGAAGATGGTGAAAGGACATATCGCTCGGATATCGGGGCCTGTAGTTATTGCAGACTCGATGAGAGGCTCCAGAATGTATGATGTAGTAAAGGTGGGCCGGGAGGAATTGAGCGGGGAGATTATCCGTCTGGAGGGTGAGGAGGCTGTCATTCAGGTTTATGAAGACACTACCGGATTAACAATCGGAGAACCTGTGGAAAATACCGAAAAGCCGCTATCAGTCGAACTCGGGCCAGGCCTTATCTCTTCTATCTACGATGGCGTACAGAGACCTCTTCCCGGTCTGATGGAGAGAAGCGGGAGTTTTATCTCGCGCGGGATTCTCATACCGGGTCTTGACAGATCGAAAAAATGGAATTTTATTCCCAAAGTCAAACGAGGGGATCACCTGGCCGGCGGAGACATCATAGGCACAGTGGATGAATTTCATATTTCCCATAAAATCCTTGTTCCGCCCTCCATGGAAGGATCTGTTTTGGAAATCAGTGAAGGAGAGTTCACAGTAACTGAACCTGTATGCACTCTTGACTCCGGAGATCATATCCAACTCATGCAGACATGGCCAGTACGTAAGGGCAGGCCTTTCGCAAAAAAACTCAATCCAAACGTGCCCCTCATTACAGGCCAGAGAATTTTCGATAGCTTTTTCCCGTTGACCAAAGGCGGAACCGCTATGATTCCGGGAGGTTTTGGTACGGGAAAAACAGTATCGGAACAGACACTGGCGAAATGGGCAGATGCCCATATTATAGTCTATATTGGATGTGGTGAGCGCGGGAACGAGATGACTGATGTTCTGGAAGAATTTCCACAACTGGTTGATCCCCGTACTGGGCTTCCGCTCATGGAGAGGACTGTTCTTGTGGCGAATACTTCAAACATGCCTGTTGCAGCAAGAGAAGCTTCGATATACACGGGAATCACCATGGGAGAGTACTATCGCGACATGGGATATGACGTGGCACTCATGGCAGATTCGACTTCAAGATGGGGTGAGGCCTTGCGAGAGGTATCGGGAAGGCTTGAAGAGATGCCAGGCGAGGAAGGCTACCCGGCTTACCTTGCAACGCGCCTCGCCGCATTCTATGAACGTGCCGGAAGAGTGGAGTGCATAGGATCCGATGACCGGATTGGATCCGTGACCATTGTTGGGGCGGTATCACCACCGGGCGGAGATTTTTCCGAACCTATCACCCAGAACACCCTGAGGATCACGGGAACGTTCTGGGCCCTTGATACCAACCTCGCCTACAGGAGACATTTCCCTTCAGTGAACTGGATCAAGAGCTATTCGCTATACCTTGACAGCCTGCAAACATGGTTCAAGGAAAATGTAGGCCCTGACTGGGAGGAGTTGCGGAACCGCATGATGTATCTTTTACAAAAAGAGGTTGAACTCCAGGAGATTGTCCAACTGGTCGGGCCTGACGCCCTGCCGGAAAGTGAGAAGGCTATTCTCGAGGTCACCCGGATGATCAGGGAGGATTTCCTGCAGCAGAGCGCGTATAGTGATACTGACTCTTACTGTCCTCTTGATAAACAGTACTGGATGTTGAAGGCTATTCACGCCTTTGATACAGCTATGTCCCAGGCAATTGAAAAAGGGGTCTCTCTCAAAGATATTTCAGCACTCCCTCTCAAATCAGAGATTGCCCGAATGAAGGAGTTGACATCCGTAGATGAGATACAGGAGCTCAGTCCGAGGATTATAACCAAGATTGGATCCATGGAGGCTGAACGATGAAAACGACGTCGTTGATGAGCAGGGAGTACCAGACGATAAATTATGTATCAGGTCCCATCATCTTTGTAGAACATCCCATCGGTGTATCGTTCGGAGAGACTGCACGCATCACTCTCCCTAATGGAGAGACAAGAACAGGGCAGGTTCTTGACATTTCCAAGGAAATGGCAGTGGTCCAGATATTCGAAGGGACAAGTGGTATCGATAATTCTGTTACGAAAGTCAGTTTCACCGGCGAAGCTCCCACCATCAATGTCTCTAAAGATATGCTGGGAAGGATTTTTAACGGCGTGGGACAGCCCAGGGATGGGAGGGCGGACATCATCCCCGAAGACAAGGTGGACATCTCAGGAATGCCGATAAATCCGTATGCGCGGGATAAACCTTCTGATTTCATCCAGACAGGTGTATCCGCTATCGATGCGCTTAATACTCTTGTAAGGGGTCAAAAGCTTCCCATATTTACAGGTTCAGGTCTGCCGGCCAATAAACTTGCAGCCCAGATTGCACGACAGAGCAAGGTGCTCGGTGAAGGGGAAAATTTTGCAGTGGTCTTTGTGGCCATGGGTATTACGTACAAAGAGGCTGCTTTTTTCATGGAGGACTTCGAACGGACAGGGGCACTGGAACGTGTAGTGTTTTTCATGAACCTGGCCGATGATCCCACGATTGAACGTATCGCGACCCCGCGTTGCGCCCTTTCTGTTGCAGAATTTCTGGCTTTCACCCATAATCTCCATGTATTGGTCATTCTTACAGATATGACGAATTATTGTGAGGCATTACGGGAGATATCCACTGCCAGGGAAGAAATACCCGGCAGGCGTGGTTATCCTGGATATATGTACACCGACCTGGCGTCCATCTATGAGAGGGCCGGGAGGATAAAAGGAAAAACGGGCTCAATTACACAAATCCCCATCCTCACCATGCCTGATGATGATATCACCCATCCGGTTCCTGATCTTACAGGGTACATCACGGAAGGTCAGATCGTTCTCTCGCGTGACCTCTTCCGAAGAGGTGCAAATCCACCTATCGATTCCCTTCCCTGTCTCTCCCGCCTTATGAACCTGGGAATTGGGGTTGGCAAGACCAGGGAAGACCACCGCAATGTCGCGGATCAACTCTATGCGTCGTATGCATATGGAAGAGACCTCAGGCGGCTGGTGGCAATTGTTGGAGAGGAGGCGCTTACGGAACTGGACAAGAAATATCTCTCATTTGCTGAACAGTTCGAACGCAAGTTCATATCACAGGGAGACGAAAACAGGTCCATCGAGCAGACCCTCTCTATCGGATGGGATTTACTGGCCAACCTTCCTGAAGAAGAACTCAAACGAATAAAGCTGGAATATATCCAGAAATACCATCCCTCACACAAGGCAGAGTGATACACATGGAACAGGTCAACCCGACCAGGATGGAGATGATCAAGAAACGTGCCCAGATCAAACTTGCAGAGCAGGGAAGAGATCTCCTGCGGGAAAAAATGGATGCACTAATCCGGGAATTTTTCCGCATTATGGAGTCGGTATCAGATTCCAGGGAAAAACTGGAAAAGGTTGCTGACAGTGCCTACCGGTCGCTTTTGATTGCACAGGCCGTGGACGATCCGGTAGCACTTAAATCTGCATCATTTGCCACAAAACGCCATGTGTCGCTTGATATACGGGGCAAGAATATTATGGGCATCCCTGTTCCGATCATTGAGAGAAAGAGATTTTCACTGAGTGTAATGGATAGGGGCTACAGCCTGATCGGGGTAAGCGGCCGTATTGATGAGACAGCTGAGAAATATGAGGCCGAGCTTGATCTCATCATCACTCTTGCTGAGACCGAGACCGCACTCCGCCGCCTGGGTGAAGAGATCCAGATGAACCGGAGAAGAGTCAATGCTCTTGAACAGGTGCTGATACCGGAGCTGAAACGCCAGGCAAAATATATCAAAATTACTATTGAAGAACGGGAAAGAGAGGATTTATACCGCCTCAAGAAAGTGAAAAGACTTCTGGAAAGGAAGCGAAAGGCTAGTCTGGCCGAGAAAGTTCTCGCATCTTCCTGAGTATATCCTCAATTTTTTCTCATTGAAATTGAAGATCCTGATGTGGAAGATATTCAGACCGGGATAATGTATTGAACGAATGTATTCTTACACTACTAATGTCTCTCCGATTTTTTGGCAATCCTGTCGAAAATATCAGCCAGATGGTCTTGATCATCATTTCCCTGGCTGGATTTTACTGTGTACATCGTACGTAACAGCTTCTTGGTCCGTTTATATGATCTCAATAGAATCACTTCCTCAAATTTTATCGAATTTACGTAATTTCCAGCTCATCCCCGGAATTGGGAGATGCGTATAAAAAATAGAAGTCTTCATAATAGTATAAATATTTGTCCACCAGGGCAATAAAAATGTTAAATAAATTGTAAAAGGATGGCTGAAGACTGCTCAACTGCGCTCTGCTCATTTATGATATTGTCAAGAACCTGCCTGCCAATATGGATGAGTTCACGCAGATCGGTGCGGGATATCCTGGTAAATGAGATTTTATCCCATTTTTCCCGGTCTATATATACCCAGGCTTCGCCAAGAACATATTTCATGGCTTCATAATCATCGGGGGTATACAAAGCCCAATCAGAGCCCATATTTTTTCTTATTCTTTCAATAGCTTTTTCGACATTCTTTTCCTTCTGAAGCTTAAAAAATCGCCTGCCAATCTCTGTTTTTGAAACTTCTGGCATTAATTAATCGCCCTCCGTTATGGTAGGGTACGTGTCAATAAAACCTTCCAATATATAAGTTTACCTTATGGATTCCAGCCATTAGGTGGACAAATCTTTCGGCTTTATCAATTTTGTGCACTTTTTTTCATTCAAGTCCAAGATCTTTTCGAATTTCTATCATTGCCTCAACTGCAAGGGAAAAGAACGTATCGAGATCCATCAATTGCTCAATTTCTCTTACCTTCTCCCGCCTGCACCCGGCGGCAAATGATTTATCCTTGAATTTTTTCTTTACCGTTTTTTTTGTAACTTGCAAAAGATGTCCGCCCTTTACCAGCGCACATGCAATGATTAATCCTGATATATTATCGGCTGCCTGGAGTGTGACATCTGCGGGCGTTGTTGACTTTCCAAAGATCATATCGTTATGCCGCTTCACCGTCTCTGCAATCCTCACATCATATCCATTCTTTAAAAGAAGATTGCAACCCTCGATTCCATGCCGCGACATATCTTCATTTACCATCTCGTAGTCGATATCATGTAAAAGTCCGATTGTCTCCCAGTAACCTTCATCCTGCCCAAGGTAACCTGCAACATGTTTCATGATGGCCGAGGTTGCCAGGCAGTGTGAGATTAATCCTTCCGATTTCACGTATCTGCAAAGAAGCTGAAATGATTCTTCCCTGTCCATAAGGGAGTTATTGTCGCGCAGTTTTAATAGGCGAGCTGCTCAGCGGGCACCGGGTGCTCTGTATTCCGGACCATGATTAGGCATTCCTTGCCTGCCTGGCCAGCCTGTCAGCCGCAATGAGTGGATCGGGCATGCGAAAATTCCCCGTCATTTGAAGTACAACTGTTACAGCCTGGGCCAGATCGGTCTTATGGCCCGCCGATACATACACGGGTCTTGCAGATTCTTTTGACCTGATTGCCACACCCAGAACCTCATCGTGTTCCATGACAGGAGCCATCGATCGCCTTTCTGGCCCTGGTTCTTCTGCAATCCCGGTAAGGAGATTCTTGGCAACGCCTATACTGGGGACATCCAGCACTACACCCAGGTGGCTTGCCAGGCCGAACCGACGTGGATGAGCATACCCATGCCCTTCAGCCAGTATGATATCAGGCAATATAGTGAGGTGATGGAACGCAGCCACCAGGGAGGGGAGTTCCCGAAATGCAAAAAGGCCAGGGATATACGGAAATGCCAGAGGGCAGTCCTGTACTGCATGCTCCAGAATTTCCCCATCAGGAAATGATACACATACTATCGCCCCAAAAATCCTGTTGTAAGAATATGCCGCATCCGCGCCTGCGACAATCCGGATCTCCCGGGTATCGAGTACTCTCTCACGGATACACCGGTCACGAAGCCGCAATTGGGTGGAAACTGCCTCTTCCCGGGTTAATGGAGTATATCTCCCGCGCTCCGGCATTGAGAAGGTATACCCGCATGAAACTATTAATGTGCATGCCCGGGACAGCCCCGGTGAATCACCCACGATACATAAATTGATTGCCAAGCGTATGCAAATCGACGGTTCATTTTCACACGTCTCGCCATTTGAATGCCTGGACCACCTTTATTCCCTAACGACTATTCATGAAAAATCAGCACACAATTTTTCCCCCAAATCCACCCGTCTTTTTATGGATTCCTATCGATTAAGAGATCTGCGCGATATGCCCCGCATTTAAATCATTTTTTATCAAAAATTCTGCTTTTTTTCCAGGAATCGATTTTACCTCGTTTTCGCTTGAGACAGATATAGCGATGACGCATATATTCCATGGGACGAACACAGAATATTTTTGATAGTTCATGCAGATTCTATATACATGGTGGGACTCAAAGATGGATGATAATATTCCTGAAGACTCCAGGACAATCGTCCTTGAAGAAGTTCCCGATTATTTCAATGAACTATCAGATTATCTGGACGTGCTCAGCAACAGTCAGAGATTAAAAATCCTGAAAATACTGGAGAGAAAACCCAGGGATGTTCGGAGTATTGCGTCTGAAATTCGGACCAGTTATGAGAATACAAAAAAACATCTCGACAAGCTGATCAGTGTGGGCCTGATAAGGAAGGAAGTTGGCCTTGGTCAGCAGACTTCAAAAGGCGTCCATCCTGTATGGAAATATTCTCTTGTCCCTGGAGCAATGGAAGCCGTTGTACGGAACCTTGGTATCTTCTCGAATATGCGTATCACCCAGGTGGACAGTGATCTCAAGAAGAAAATAGACGATGTTCGGGATGCAATTGAGGATGAAATAACCGGGGAAATACCTATGATTATCATTCTTGGTGGTCCTGAAGACGGGAAATTTTTCCTGCTAAAAAAATCCGAAGTAAGAATCGGGCGGATGGATCCCGATAAAGAGGACAAATTCGACCCCAGGAATGATATTGTGCTCTCTTCCGAATACAGTTCCGTCACCAGGATCTCCAGGCCTCACGGATTATTCCGAAAAGAGGGTAAAAAATGGTATATCGAAGACCGGGGCAGTACGGGAGGCACATATCTGAATTCTAGCCTCATCCAAAAGAGAGATCCCACACTCCTTCATGACGGGGATTTACTAGAGCTTGCGAAGGGACCAACAGGGGTACATCTTCTGGTAATACTTCCTGAAGTGTAATACATCATACTCGACGATTAACGGATTGAAATGAGTTATCTACCCTTTGTTCGATATGCAACGGTAGTAGGCATTCTTCTGCTTCTCCTCCTCCCGGTATCCGGGTTAGCAGATGAATTTTATACCATCACCAGCTCCGCCACTGCCGGCGGCTCAATTTCACCGTTCGGCGATGTAAGGGTTGAAAGTGGTGCAACTCCGATCTTTTTCATTATAAATAACACGGGGTACAAAGTGGATACTGTAATTGTGGACCAGAAGTCCATAGGTCCTGTCCCTGTCTATAATTTTCCTCCCGTCCATTCGAATCACACCATATTAGCTACCTTCAAGCTCATGGTCGGATCAATCACCGTTATATCTGATCCACAGGGTGCATCCGTCAGTATTGATGGAGTATATTACGGCACCACCTGGCTAAAGGGAGCGCTGCCGATTCATAACATTCCCGTCGGGCCGCACACGGTTACGGTCACATACGAAGGATATGAAGACTGGATCTCCAATGTTACGGTGATCGAAGATGGAACTGTTACTATCAGAGCACTCCTTATTCCGGCAACAATTCCTCCCACCACGGTTCCAACAACTACTGTTACTACTACTGTACCAACCACCACAGTAGCTACCACGGTTCCCACTACTACGGTTACCACTACTGTTCCAACCACCACAGTAGCTACCACGGTTCCCACTACTACGGTTACCACTACCGTTCCAACCACCACAGTGACTACCACGGTTCCAACCACTGCTGCCACCACTACCGTTCCAACCACCACAGTGACTACCACGGTTCCCACTACTGCTGCCACCACAACCGTTCCAACCAACGTGCCTACAACACTGGTCATCATTCCGCCTTTTGTCGGAAACCTCACTGTTGCCCCGACGGAGCATCCCGGGGAGCAGCAAAATACCACAGGGGGGTTCGCTGATTTCAGTGGGGGAAGAGGTGCCATTGCGATAATCCTGCTTTCTACGGCCCTCTGCGGGATACTTGCGTCCCGCGATCTCATATCCGGTAAAGCGTTCAGATATTCTCCCAGTCTGCGAAACAGGGGTCTGGGAATCATAGCCTACGCTCTCTCCGCAACCGGGCTTTTATTCACCCTTAATTATTACATGGAGGCATCCGGAGCAGGACTGTTGGAATCAGACCAGGGATTATGGGCAGCGTTGTTTTTCCTTATGCTGTATCTTTGCATCTCCTCAGTTGTCCTCATAATTGGTACATGGCGTGCCTGGCCATTTTCCTGGACAATAAAGGTCCATACAGCCACAGCGGTATTTCTTGTATTTATAGGGATCCTGGCATTCCTGGGCCTCGGGTCTTTCCAGGGTGCGCCACTTGCGATGGGAATATCTGCATCACTTCTGGCTTCCGTATGCTCCCGGTGGCAGGACATAAGCATCACCCGCCAGATCAAGGGTGCAGCCGGAGAAATTGCAGTTGCAGGGACTAAGAACCAGGAAGATATGGAGAAGACCAGGATTTTCGGGTCCCCGCTGCCAGATACTTTTCCAAAAGAGATTGCCGACCGATATTACGATATCAGGTATGTCGGTTCCGGTGGAATCGCAAAAGTATTTCTGGCCAAAAAGAGAGAAAACGACATGCCGGTGGCTTTAAAAATACCCATACATTTTGATGAAACAGCCGGAAAATGTTTCATGAAGGAAATAATGGCATGGGAAGGTCTTGATCATCCAAATATTGTCAAGGTTTCCGAAGTGAACATACTTCCCGTTCCCTTTGTGGAGATGGAATATATTGAGCGTACCCTGTTTGACATCCCCCGGCCTATGTCTCCGGGAGATGCAGCAAAAATCATCCTTGGAATTGCAGAAGGGCTGGCATACGCTCATAGCAAAGGAATCATTCACAGGGACATAAAACCCCAGAATATTCTTGTGACTCCTGATGGAATTCCCAAGATTACCGACTGGGGGATGAGTAAAGTAATGGGAGCCTGTATAGTTCCCACGCTGACCGGGTTTTCACTCTCATATGCAGCACCCGAACAGATCTCACCCCAGAAATTTGGCGATACCGACCAGAGAACCGACATCTACCAGTTGGGAACTTTATTCTTCGAACTGGTAACAGGTAAAATCCCCTTTGAAGGAGACGAGATTGGCAGGGTCACCTCACGTATCACATCAGAGGATCCTCCCCGTCCCTCGGCACTCAATCCCGAAGCAGCAGAAGTTGAGCCGATTATCAGGAAATGCATGGAGAAAGATCCGAACAAGCGATACCAGTCTGCAGAAGATTTAATCTCAGATCTTCGCAATTACTTAAATCCCAGTACTCAACCAGATAAATACCAGATATTTGAGGATTGATCTCGTAATCTCCAAATTCAGGATTTAGATCTTTTTATCAGGGTAATCGCAGTATCCAGTAGGAAAGAATTGCCAGACTGCATCAGGTCTGAAGGAATGCGTGCGGAAATTATGGAGTGGCATGATCAAATTCTCACGTAATATTCTTATTAGTCCTGGTGATTGTGTGCATTGGAATGAATCTTGATTGTGGTCTTTAAGAGGTTGCCTCTCTTCTCCTCCAGCCTGATACATTCTTGTCCCGGCGTCACCCTGGATGGTGATCTGTTCTTATGTGCGGTGCTGCATACCAACGATTGGTAAATTCTCCTTTGCGAGCAGGAAGATACCGCCAGATACCCTCCTGTTGATGATTGTACCAATTCGGCCCGGAAGGTCCAATGGTGACGCCAGGTTGAGCATGATTTCGATCGCCGCCGTGGGTATCATGATCACCCATGCTTCCGGCAGTGGGTATCATGGCATGCTTCACCATATCCTAGTCGTGTGAACCCTGAAATAAAATACCCCTATGCAGGTGGTGAGATATATTACAAGAAAGTTTAATGCTTTAACCTGGTAGTTAAACCGGATCATTCACCAACAGAAGGATAAGATGATGTTTTCACAATGGTGGATTAGTTATCCTGATTTCATAGAAGATGAAATTACAAATTATTATTAAAAATTCCAGTCAAATACTTTATGAGAATTAAGTGATCAGCGTTCTTCTTGTCGATGATGACCCGGCACTATTCAATATTACCAAGATTCTCCTGGAGAAGGAAGGTGAATTATCGGTCGATTTATGCAGCTCCGCCATTGAAGCACTTGAAAAGCTGGCTATTCGGGACTATGATACCATCGTATCGGACTATGATATGCCGGTGATGAACGGCATCCAGTTTCTGAGGCAGATACGTAACAACGGCGACAGAACCCCTTTCATCATTTTTACAGGGAAAGGGAATGAAGATGTGGTTATTGAAGCGTTGAACAATGGTGCAGATTATTATCTCAAAAAGGTCGGGGATCCAAAAGAGATTTTTTCTGAACTCAGGTCGGTCATTCTGGAAAAAACGAAAATAAGAATTGGAATACTACCGAATAATAAAATTCGGGATTAAAATTATTTTTCAAATCGTCGATTAATCCTGAATTGCTGGGCCTTGAGGCTTCTTCCCACTGCCCTGAATGCACTTTCAATGTCTGAATAATTTGGAATACCCGCTTTCCGAAGAATTCTGACTCCACTTTTCATACTGTCGCCGCCCAGAAGGCAGCCCACGATCATTTTGTTGGTATAGCGGGAAAACCTGGCAATTTCCTGACCCAGATGGGAAGAGTCCAGCATCGCGGAAGGAACGGCAATTACAATGGCGATATCCCAGGCATCCTGGTACCGGATAAGGATATCAAAAACCTGTGAATACCGATTAGCCCCGCCATCCCCAATAATATCAAGTGGATTCTCATGGCTCCATATTGAAGGAAGAATGGCATTCAGATCGTCCAGCAGCGGAGTGGAGAGAGAGATCATATCAATACAATACTTTTCCGCATAATCTGAAGCAAGAACCGCAAACCCTCCCGCGGTAGTGATTACCACAGCCCTCGTTCCTTTCGGATACCCTTCCGAAGCAAGGAGCTCTGCCACATCGAACGCCTCCTTAATTGAAAATACAGGTATGATTCCCGCCTGCCGGAACGCTGCCTGGTAGACCTGGTAGCTTCCGGCAAGTGACCCGGTGTGTGACGATGCCGCTTTCCTGCCAAGCATGGAAGATCCCGATTTCAGTGCTATGATGGGAATTTTTGGTGTGATGCTCCTGCATACTTTTAAAAATTCCTGTCCGTTACGAATCTCCTCGATATAGAGAATAATTGCCCGGGTGTTCTCATCACCAACGATATACTGGAGATAATCGATGAATCCAAGGTCAACCTGATTTCCTACACTGATTATTGCGGAAAAACCTATCTCCTCAGGGAGACTCCAGTCAGTAATGGTGGTGATGATCGCACCACTCTGTGAAATGAACCCGATATGTCCCGGTATGGGAGTGATTGGATCGAAGGTCGTATTTATGTTCTTATGAGGCAGGATGATTCCAAGACAATTTGGGCCGATAATTCTTATTCCCCACTTTTTTGCAATGGAGAGAAGCTCTTCCTCGCGCTCTTTCCCTTCAGGACCGACTTCTGAAAAACCTGAAGATAAGATAATTGCCATTTTTACGCCCTTTTCTCCGAGTTCTTCCATCACACCTGCTACCAGCCGGACCGGAATCGCTATCACCGCAGCATCCACCTTGCCGGGTACATCCGCCACCCTGGGGTATACTTTCCTCCCCAGGATTTCCTGGGAATGAGGGTTTATCGGATATAATTTGCCAGGGAACGAGAGAAGATTTCTCATCACCGCATATCCGATCTTGTTGGGGTCGGAAGAAGCCCCAATCATGGCTATGGACTCCGGGATCATCTCTCCGGGGGATAGCGGGTTTTTCATCTCTAAATGAGCATCAGGGGATGGGGGAGCAGTAATTATCCTGGCGTCAACCGCCACCGCACCTTTTTCGTAGAGGAAGAGAGGATTGATATCAAATTCCGATATCTGTGGATTTTCCTCCATCATCTGCGCAGCATGAAAAAGGATTTCGTACAGAGCTTCCTCATCAAGAGGCGGGCGTCCCCTGTATCCGCTGATGAGTTTATATCCCCTGAATTGTTTCACCATCTCCCGGATTTCATCTTTCGAAACGGGAAGGATTCGAAAAGCCACATCCTGCAGGAGTTCTACCAGGATCCCCCCTGTCCCGAATGTGAGAACATTCCCGAAGGCGGGATCCCTCATTCCCCCGATTATCAGCTCGAGTCCATGAGGCTGCTCCTTTTCCACTATAATCCCCGTTATCTCTGCATCATCCCGGAATTTAGTCACATTTTCAATAATAGACGCATACGCAGACGCTGCCTCTTCTTCGGACTGGATACGCATGACAACACCTCCTGCATCACTCTTATGCACGATCTGGGGAGAGATGACCTTCATCACCACCGGATACCCTATCGTATCAGCGATAGATATGGCTTCTTCGCGATTATGTGCAATCGCATATTGCGGCACCGGGATTGCGTAATCCTCAAGGAGGCGATAGCCTTCCGCTTCCGGGATCATCTCTATTTTAGTTTTTTCCAGTGGTTCAACCATCCTGCCTCCAAATATTTTCCCAATGGAAGTCCATTATGTAAGGACATGGTAATTACGATATCGAAGAGCTGATGGCCATGCCAAAAAATACAAATTTTATCACAATGCAATCTATTCGCAATGAATGAGCGGGACGTGCTTTCCACCATAAAATATGTATCTTCGATGGGAGAGGAATTTTCCCTCTCCTCGATAGTGGAATACCTCGAGGATACACCCGGACTTGACGATCTTTATTCGTTTCTCAACCCGCACCTGACTGATCTCAATCTTATCGCGCAAAGAATGGATGATGATTATATTATTCGAAAAAAACCTCTTTATGATATACTAATTCCGGATCAAACTGACAATGAAAAAATTATTGAATTTTTCCGGCATCCGTCCATTCCAAAAGATCTCCAGTCACAAATAATTCGGTATATTGAACAAAAAACTCAAAAACCATGGGACGACCCGGCAGTCCTGGAAAGAATTCGCCATGCAATCATCCTGCAAAAGGCGCAGTACTGGGAAAAAGAACGCGATATTGAGTACCAGAAAGGCTACAGCGTTATCGGGTACCTTGCATATCAGGCACCTGTGTACTTAATTCAATTCGAACATATCCTTCATACCCTGGCCATGGACGGACTCATGAAGACGCATATGCGAATACTCGATGCAGGCACCGGGCCGGGAGTGGTTCCTCTTGCCATTGTGGATTTTTTCTCCGTGCTTGGGGGATATTCAGCCGACATTTATGCCATAGAACGGTCAGAAGAATTTCTTCAGGCGTACAAGGAGATAGTCCTTCCTTATGCACAGAACTATCCCGGGATCGCCATTCATCCGCCGCTCCGGGCTGATCTCCGGGAATTGTCCCTAGAAGACTACCCGACTTCTCTGGACCTGATTGTAGTTCAGAATGTACTCAATGAAATCGAAGGCACTGATCCCGGATACGCGGCAGATATTCTCCTCCGCTTATCGACCCTGCTCTCCGGGGACGGGAGTATAATCGTCGCCGAACCGGCCGACCTTGACAATTCCACCAGTATGCGGCGGATCATTCATGCCGCAGCAAGCCGGGGGCTCTCCATATACAGCCCGTGTCCTCTCTTCTGGGGAGTGAAATGCAGGTCGGAAAATTGCTGGAGTTTTGTGGAAAAGCCTCCTGTCAGGCCCACCGCATTAATGGAGAAAGTGGCAATTGGCAAAGAATCCTATCGTTTCCTCAATACCGACATCAAGTACTCATACGCAATTCTTCGAAAGGATGACCGGATCCGGGAACCTTTCAGGATTCCCAGGGGGGCCCGGTATGCCAGGTTCTCCACGCTTCGAAGCCATATAGACCGACGGATAAATGTTGTCGGGGCAGTGATGTCAGGTGATTTGGGCGATGAGAAGAATCACGTTTTCAAGTTATGCGACGGAACCGCGCAGAGGCCTGTATTTGCCATTCTTCCATTCTTCCATACAGGACCTGCGAATGAAACCATTCTCTCTCTTCCATATGGATCACCGGCTGAATTTTCCCAGGTCCTTGTCCGGTACAATAAGAAGCACGATTCGTTTAACCTCCTGATATCACGGCATTCCAGAGTGGTACCGCTGGAATGAGTACAGACCTGCCAGAACCCGGGGTCCTCCAAAAATCTCATCAACGATCATATCACAAAGATAATACGGGTAAATCCCGGGCGGGGATATACTGGCGGTGTGCATGCTGCCCGGGTGGAGAGGGGTTTCATGACACATATTATATCGATTAGGGATTTGGACAGGGCTGAAATTGATGACCTGATGGATAATGCCAGGAAAATTCAGTCTCACCACTTCAGTGAGAGTTCCCTGAAAGGAAAGATCCTTGGACTTCTCTTTTTTGAGCCGAGTACACGAACCAGGATGTCCTTTGAAGCTGCCATGGCCCGTCTGGGAGGATCGTCTCTCACCATGGGATCCGTGGAGGCGAGCTCAATTACCAAGGGAGAGACACTGGCTGACACAATCCGGGTGGTGAGCGGATATGTAGATGCCATTATCCTCCGCCACCCCAAAGAAGGTGCTGCCAGGCTTGCCAGCGAATTTGCCTCGGTCCCTGTAATTAATGCAGGCGACGGCGCAGGCCAGCATCCGTCACAGACTCTGCTGGATCTCTATACCATACGTCAATCCATGAAAATCGATAAACTCAATGTGGGCCTCCTTGGCGACCTCCGCTATGGCCGGACCGCTCATTCCCTGGCACACGCCCTGTCCCTGTATAATGCCACCATCCATACCATCTCTCCCAAAGGGCTGGAACTTCCGGGCACGCTGGTTGATGAACTGCGTGAAGGCGGAACAGAGGTAATAGACCACGAAAATATCATTGATGTGGTAAAAGACCTCGATGTCCTCTATGTTACCCGCATCCAGCGGGAGCGGTTCCCTGATTCGTCTTCATACTTTAAAGTCGCATCTAGCTACAGGATTACTCCCGAACTTCTTGCGGGTGTAAAAGATTCCCTCATCGTGCTCCATCCCCTCCCCCGGCTGGATGAAATTGATCCACGGGTGGACTCGCTTCCTTATGCAAAATACTTCGAACAGTCGAACAACGGGATCCCGGTTCGGATGGCAATGCTTGAAAAGGTGATGAAATGAAAAAGGGAGTGGCGGAAGAAGGGCTTCTCATCAGTCCGATCAGGAACGGCACGGTGATCGATCATATCACGGGGGGAGAGGCGCTCAATGTGTTAAAGATCATCGGCATAACGGGAACGACAACCGAGTCGATATCAGTAGCCACCAATGTGAAGAGCGGCAAGATGGAGAACAAGGATGTCGTCAAGATCGAGAACCGTGAACTTCTGAAGGATGAAGTGAACAGGATCTCTCTCATCGCTCCCCGGGCTTCTATCAATATCATACGGGATTACAAGGTATTCGAGAAGAAGGGGGTTGAGACACCGGAGTTTCTCATCGGGATCGTCCGGTGCCCGAACCCTGGCTGCATATCCAACGCAAGCGAACCCATCCAATCAAAATTCGAGGTATTGCCCAAGGGCCTGCATTGCCTGTACTGTGACTGGCTGATCACGAAGGATATTACCCGCCACATCTTATAATACCCATAATTTATGACTTGAATTCACATAATGCAGGAGATTTGGAATTTCAATGAATTTCAGAAGATTGATCTTGGTTATTTGCACCGGAATCCTGGTCCTGGGAATGGTTGTTCCGGCGTTGGCAGATAACGTCGATGCGATTAATTACTACAACAAGGCCGTAGATCTTGCCTACCAGGGAGACTATGAAACGGCACTTGTGGAAGTGGACAGGGCGTTGCAGGAGAACGAGAATTTTACTCTGGCATGGGTGACAAAAGCCGGCATACTCAACACATTAGAACGATACCACGAGGGGCTGGAGGCATCTGATCGGGCAATCGCCCTCGATCCCGGGAATTCCTATGCATGGACAAACCGGGCCACCTCTCTAAACGGCCTGGGAATGTATGAAGAGGGCCTCGCTGCCTCTGACATGGCACTTTCACTTGACCCCGAATCACCCGAGGCTCAACAGAACAGGCAAATCGCCCTTGAAATGATTGCGAAGGGTGCGCAGACTCCCGAAGCCGGACTCTCGCCTTTCACGGTTATACTGGGGTGTGCCGGTCTTATGGGTGCATTACTGGTGTTGAAGAAAAAATAGTCAGGTTACTTTTTCGGGAGTTATATCGGCTGGTAATTCGAGAAAGAAATTTATTTATTTTTTTGAGGGCTACTCCAATTTATTTGTCGATACTATCCTTGAAACCATTTTTTTTATACAGGTTCGCGACATCGGTTTTTTTACCATAACAATCCTATTTTTAAAAACATCGGAGCAGTGGCGAATTGAAGTGGATCTTCCAGGAATTACCCCCAATTAAATTTCAAATAAAAAAAGAAAAACCTGGAAAATTCCAGGATTTGTTCTTCTCTAACTACCTTACCATTCCCGACTCGTAATGCATCAGCTTCTCGAAGAGAGTGATGTCACCGTCAATTGTGGTCGATTCAGAGAACTCGATACGTTCTACCATGTGATCCGGATTGGGGGTAACATGTTCTGTATTAGCAGGACCTTCCTGGATCAGTGTCTCCATGTAGGTAGATGCCATGCCCATGGAAGGCAGATTTGTCACCAGTTCACTGACACGAATATCGTGGTTCAATTCCACAGGGTGGTCTGCTGAAGGCATGACAAACCTGTCGGTAGATGTGGTCCGAGCATTGGCTACTGTCATGTCAATGGTACTGCCCGCTTCTGCACGATTGCAGAATCCCGGGAACCAAATCGTGACATCCTCTGCAAACGGACAAATAACAAACACATCGGTAGTATCTACTAATCCGGCACCATCTACAAATATTGACTCATCAGAGAATACTCTCGAGCCGTCTACACCAACATATGCCAGTTCCTTGATCGCCTCGATGTTCCACTGTCCTGAAATCTGACCGGAGGTTTCCACATCAAGTTCCTTGTCATAGCCGATAAGACCCACACCTGATGAATAAGTGTCTTCAGCATACACCGATTCATATATAGCAGGACCGGGAACCTGGATAAGAGTAAGGGGCGGTATGCCAGTCAATCCGTCTTCATCATCGGTAATTCTCCATTGGATTTCACTGACCGAAGCAAAATTCCCAACTGCGTCAATGGTGGTAGAAGTGACAATCCCCTGAGTTTCAGGGACCGGATCGATTCCACGATCGGCTACAGCGAGACCGGTGAGTAATACTAGAGCTATGATTAGTATTCCAACTTTTTTCATAAAACCCTCCATATATTTTGTATGCTGAAATAATCAGCATATTCTAGAATATGAATAGAGATATAAATATATTTTTAATCTTTTTTGAAATAAGCCTGTTAATTCTTTCTATAACTCAAAATATGAGCAAATATGTCAGGATAATGAATATATATCCCAATAACCTGGAAAATATTCAAAATCTGGATGATTACGCATTACCTTCAGTTATCTCTATAGCGTTACAATAAAAGAAAAATCCCGGAGAAATTCCAGGATTTGTTCACAAATTACCTTACCATTCCCGACTCGTAGTGCATCAGCTTCTCGAAGAGCGTGATGTCACCATCGACCGTTGTGGACTCGGAGAACTCGATACGCTCGAACAATACCACATTTTCATCTATTCCTTCCTGGATCAGGACATCCATAAACGCAGATGCCATTCCAATAGACGGCAGATCGGTGACAAGTTCGCTGACTCTGATATCATGGTTCAATTCCACAGGGTGGTCTGCTGAAGGCATTACGAACCGGTCTGTAGATGTAGTGCGGATATTTGCAACAGTCATATCGATGGAACTTCCTGCTTCAGCCCTGTTGCAATACGGCGGTACGGCTGAAGTCGGGGCAACATTTTCAGCGAATGGACAGATCACAACGAGGGGAATATATGCATATTCTGCAGCTCCGTCAACAAAGATGTTATCCGTTGATGTCAGGCGAGATCCATCTATCCCGACAAATGCCAGTTCCTTTACAGCCTCGATATTCCACTGGCCGGTAATCTGTCCAGAAGTCTCCACATCGAGTTCCTTGTCATAGGCAATCAACCCTACACCATTGGATACAGTGTCCTCAGTGTAAGTCGACTCATAAATTACTGCTCCATGTTCCGCAGTAAAACCCAGGGGGGGAACTCCGGGAAGACCGTCAGGATTATCGGTAATTCTCCATTGGATTTCACTGGCCGAAGCAAAATTCCCAACTGCGTCAATGGTGGTAGAAGTGACAATCCCCTGAGTTTCAGGGACCGGATCGATTCCACGATCGGCTACAGCGAGACCGGTGAGTAATACTAGAGCTAT
>DATKYO010000071.1:0-15378 GCA_035528475.1 Methanoregulaceae archaeon
CGCTACTGGCAGAGAAGAAAGACAGAGGAGTGAATTTTAACCAATACGTGGCAGGAAGACCGTTCGTGAGGATATCCTGGTTTTTTCCATCTTCACCGGAACAGTGTTTTTACGGTTAAAACTCCCTTACCTCAATAGGCATCTGGATAATCTTTTCAAATAGTCTTTTTTTCCTGAGCAGATTGCGATGATCATAGACGAAATGTTCATAGGTATCCCAGATTGTAACCCAGTTGAGGATCGTGATCAGGCCACCCAGGAGAATGATGGGTATGGAATCCAGATTATCGATTGCATTACAGACGAAGATCACGGCAATAATGATATTCAGTATCATAAGCAGCACGCTATACATTCCCTCCCGTTTGGATAAGAGAATCTCATGATCCAGGTCCCGGCTCCGGAACGCAAAATGGTGCCTGATACTTTCCGGGATCATGGTCAGTATATCCGGAGCGGCTGCTCCCTCCGGCAGTTCTATCGTCAGCCTGACCGGTTTTCCGACAGAAAATTCATCCATATACCCGCCGATGGCGTCTTCAGCGTTATTAGTGAGTTCTTTCTCGGGAAGGGGGGCGGGGTCCTCCCCGTCATGTAACTGAGCAGGCGATTTGAACCGAACAGCGAGGTGTACGGTTCCGTTCTCTTCGGTTTTGACCACAACAATCTCACGCATTCTTCAATCCCTGCCTGTAGCTCCCTGACATCATCTACTGGTATGGGGGTATGTGCCCGCATGAAATAAGATAACTGGATGTTCCACCCAATCCGGAAACTCAGGCCTGTATCTTTGTTTCCGGACTTACCCATTCGGAAATCCGCTTTTTATCCGGTTCATATTCCTTGAACTGGCGGAGGGCAACTGTCAGATCGCGTGTGAAGGCGAAATAACCTATCTGTGTCTCATGGCACAGTTTCATGGCCATGTCCATCAGACCCCGGGGATCCGGCCTGGATTCACCCAGCCAGATATGGAATATATTCCCTCCGTCTACAATGGGGAAGAATACATGTTCGATATCCATCCGCCGTGAGAGTGTGATATTTGCTCCCGGGGCTACATGGGTGCCGTTTGTATAGTAAATAGGGAGGTCTCGTGTGGTTCCCAATCGCTCCATGGCAGAGTCAATATCTCCTTTTATTACTTTCAGGGCATGGTCCCTGTATTTCTTGTTCAGGAGATCAGAGACCGAGAAGCGCTGCCCCGTGGTCTCAGCAGGGGTCCTGGCAAGTGCGATTGTCATATTATGGCGGCTGGAGAGTTCCTTCCCATAGATTTCCATCTCGGTCATGGCGCGTACCGCGAGTGTGAATGCCTCCCTGGATTCATGAAGCTGGCTTCCGGTATGGTGCTGGACCATCTCGTTTACACCCACCACGCCGATGGTATAGACCAGTCCATCAAGATCTACCGCTTCTGCGCCCCGTTCTCCTGTAATAGGGTCTTTCGGCCTTTGCATGGCAAAAGGCATCCTCCCGTGCGCCCGTATCAGTTCCAGCCACCGTCTCTTTATCTTGAAAGTCTCTACACAGACATCCATCAGGGCCCGGAGTTCGGCAAAGAGGCGGGCATCGTCACCCTCGGCTTCGTATGCAGCCCGGGGGCAATTTAAGGATACGACCTGCCATGAACCCATGCTGAAATGTTTTCCTTCAGAAAAATCCAGTTTTTCATCGAATTCCGAATCTTCCTCTGCAATTGCCGAGAACTGGTAGGCGCAGCACTGGTAGCAGGAGATTCCCTTCCCTGCCCCCCTGTAGGCAGGCATCTGGTTGTCATAATATGGAGTGCCGAACTTGGAGGCCAGTTCGAATGAAAGCAGGTAGAGGTCCTGGTAGGTGGGTAGATCCGGATTATCACGGTTAAATTCCTCCAGTTCATTCATGAAATCCGGTTCAATACTGATCTCCGGTTTCGGGAAGCTGAATGGCTTGCCCCAGTAATCGCCTTCAAGCATCACTTCCATCATGGCTTTGAAGAGCAGTCTGACCTCCCGCTCCAGTTCTCCGTAGGTTTTTTCCGGGGCAGCATTGCCGTCCCATATCCGTCCTTTGTATACACAGGGCTTGTCTTTCCAGAGTGTTGGCACTCCCGGGCTGAGCTGGACCGAAGAGAATACCAGCTGGCCGCCCCTGGCCACCATCATCTGGGTCATCTCGTAGACAAACATCTGCATGAGCTGCTTGATATCCGCATAAGCCATCCCTTCAAAAAATGGGGCAAGAAATGTGAGGAAATTGTAATAGCCCTGTCCGCCTGCAAAGTTTGTCTGGGCGCTACCGAGTGCTTTCACTGCATGGAGCACCGCAACTTCAGGGCGCATTGCCGGCCCCGCCACCGATGCCTTTGTCCCGTTCCCGTCAGGCATCAGGCCGTAATAGAAAAAATAACGGAGATCCCAGTCCTGGCAGAAAGGCCGTGTACCAAAATATTCCAGGTCATGGATATGTATGTCACCGAAAAGATGGTGATCGGCGAGATGAGGGGGGAGCTGGAGCAGGTATTGTTCTTTGCTGATCTTGTCCGCCTTCTTCTTGTGTGAGGTCTCAGCGTTTTCCTGGAGATTGGCATTGTCTTTTGCTTCAAACCCCCGGCCGACATCGATAAGATGGGCATCAAATACCGGAGTACCTACCCTCGTGCAGACATTCCTGTACTGCACCATTCCTTTCTCCAGAAGTGTTATGTTCACTATCTCACGAATCAGAGGGCCGGAAAGGCTTTCCAATCCCATGGAAAGAATACGCTGCTCGACGAGACGGGCGATTTCCTGGGCGACAGCTTCACTGGCCCTTTCATATCCATAAAAAGTCTCAACAAGCCTGGTCTCATCCAGGATCTGCTGGACAATTCTCTGCCTGTCCCATTCCAGGATATGCCCGTCGGTTGTCCGTACGGGAGGCATTGGGGAGATGAAAACTCCTTCAAGTGTGGTCTGCCTTGAATCCCTCACCGCCATCAGGAACCCTCAATCAGTTTTTTTATCACGTCTTCACGGATGGTGCCCGTATGAAACATTTCAACGGATGTGAGAAATCTGGAATCCTTTCGGAGAACTGGCGCTTCCTGTACAAATACACCGTTCACTCGTAAATCGGTGAGTGATTCGGCACTGGACATATCCTGCTCGGAAAAAGGTATTTCCTGGTTTTTCAAATATTCTTTCAATAATTCGCAATTCGGACAAAATTCAAGAGTATATATAATTACATCTATATTATCTGCCATTTTTACCCCCGGTTTACCCTATCCAATAATGGATTTTTTTGTAAAAAAATATTTGTTGATCAATCATGATTCTATATGAACGACAGGCTTTTATCATATCGTTTCAGGAGAGATGTACGATTGACTTATCACAACCGGGCTCTGGCTGGCCGGAAGGGAGGAAGGAAGGGATAATATGGTTCGTCTCTTTGTCGCAATTGACCTCCCTCCGGAGATTCGGGAGCAGATCAAAGATTCCCAGCAGGAGCTGAAGAAGAGCCGGGCCAGGCTTTCTCTTGTCAACCCGGAAATTATTCATATCACAATGAAATTTATCGGTGAAGTTGAAAAGGATGCGGTGGAGTCCATAAAGAAAAAACTGGATAATATTTTGGATTCTCCTTTTGAAGTGCAGGTCACCGGGATCTCAGCAGACAATCCCCGCCGCCCGCGAGTGGTATGGTGCACAATCGATGACCAGGGGCGTTGCGCACAACTTCACGAAAGGATAGAGGATGCACTATTTCCCCTCGGAATAAAAAAAGAAGGGAGAAAATTCCGTCCTCATGCAACCGTTGCCCGGGTTAAACGGTTCGACTCCACCCTCATTGAGAGTATACGCCCTCTGGTATCTGTACCGTACGGGAATTTCATAATCAATGGATTCACCCTCAAGAAAAGCACCCTCACCCCTACGGGCCCAATCTACGAGGATATTATGGAGGTGCGGTGGTGACAAATCGCGATCTCGAGAAAGAAGTCCTTCGCGCGATACGGCCTCCAAAGGAGGAGGAGGATCATATAAATGATGTGGCCCGCAGGCTTATCGAAAGGGTAAGAGCCAGCGGTGTCGCCGAGGCCATGGTAGTGGGGTCTGTAGCCCGCAATACCTGGATACAGGGGGACCGGGACCTTGATGTCTTCCTTCTCTTTGATCCTGCACTGCCCAGGGAAAAGCTCGAACAGGAGGGTCTTGCCCTGGCCAGGGACTCAGCCCTTGCCTTCACCAGCACGTTTACGGAAAAATATGCGGAACATCCTTATATCAATGCCAGCATCGAGGGGCTTGATGTGGATCTGGTTCCCTGTTACCGGGTGGCGAGTGCCACTGAAATTAAGAGTGCCGTGGACAGGACACCGTTTCATACGAGGTATATACAGGATAAGATCCAGCCGTATATCGATGAAGTCCTTCTTTTAAAGAAGTTTGCAAAAGCGGGAGGAGTGTACGGGTCCGACCAGATGACCGAGGGTTTTTCCGGATACCTTTGCGAACTCCTGATACTCCATTACGGCGGATTTCTTCCTCTCCTAAATGCAGCTTCATCCTGGCGCCCAGGAACCCTCATTGATATCGAGGGTCACCGGGCAAAGGAATTTTCAGAACCACTCATTGTTGTGGACCCGGTGGACCCTGCAAGAAATGTCTCTGCATCGGTATCACTTACCAGGATGTTCGAATTCGTGGAGCTTGCCCGGGGATACATAGATCAGCCAGAAAAATCTTTCTTTTTCCCAAAAAAAGAGAGAATCCCGGGGCGCGAGGAGATCAAGGGACAGATTGAGATGAGAGGCACACATCTTTTTTTAGTCTGCTTTTCAACACCCCCTTTCATTGCCGATATTGTTGTCCCCCAGCTCCGGAAAAGCCTGGACTCCATTGTCGCACTCCTCGACAGAAACGGGTTTTCTGTCCACCGGGCTGATTGCGAGATGATGACAGACCGGAGCATTCTTCTTTTTGAGCTTATGGTGGACCGCATGCCAAATGTAACCAGGCATATGGGCCCTCCTTTGTGGAACGGGGCAAATGCAGAAAAATTTGCGGCCAAATACAAAGATGTGAGGCATATTGAGTATTTCAGTGGCCCTTATATTGAGAATGGAAGATATGTGATGGATATCGAACGGCGGTTTACATCGGCAGAAGAGCTTCTGAAGTCGCATGCACTGCTGGAGGTCTCGCTTGGCAAGCATGTGAAAAAGTCGATGGAGGAATACTGGGATGTACGCAGGGGGATTGATTGCTGGAGTGAGGAGTTCGGGCCTTTCATTGCAGATTTTCTTAACAGGGCCTCTCCCCTGATGCGGATACGGAGGGAAGGGGAGGATTCCTCCCCTGTTTAATATATAAAGGCACGAGATTTTCTCTCATCCTGTAATGCCAGGCAAAATGTGTAGCTATAAAACCAAAAAAGGCTAAAAGCCGTATTTTTGCCTATTCTCGAAAATTTTGGTACGAAACAGGATGCCGGTCTCTGATAAATATAAATAATTCATCGCCAAATAAACAAATGTTCATTGATGGCGTCAGAAAGGCAGGAATCGGCATTATCGGAAGTTATAGGGTTTATCCTCATAATTGGGGTTATCGCACTGATTTTGTCTCTGTATCTTGTCTATGTGGTTCCTGCCGAGGGGAGACAGAATGAGATTGTTCACATGAACAAAGTGAATGATGAATTCAACCAGTATAAGATGACCATCGATAGTCTGATCGTGAATAATCAGCTCGCTGCGACCATTTATGAAACGTTCACATTAAGCACGCAGCAGATCAGTTCCTCGTCCGGGTCATTCTACAGTTTCCCACTATTCCAGCCGTTCGGGTCAAGCGGGACAATTCTTATCAATTCGCGAACAGATAATTTGACAATAGAGGCCGATATAATCAACCAGACGCCCGGCCCCGGCAACCAGACGCCGAATCTTGACTATATCTCATCGGAACCAGATCATATTTATACGAATTTTACACTCCGGCCCGGCTATCAAAATTCAGGAACGAATGTCTCGTTTTCATCTCTTCCCCCGTCTGCCGGAATATTGGTCCGCCCAATAAGTTATTCTGTAACAAACTGGACTATGTGGATAAACGCGACTCCAAGAGTAGACCATGTGAGTCCTGACGAGGTAAATTATCAGACTGATCTCACCGTGACCATAGAGAAAAACGGGATTATAACTATCCAAGATATGATCATACGGAAAGGGATTAATAACAATACCCGGTATTATGTAGATCTTATCGATGAGGCGTATGGGATCAATGCCGATCTTACCTACCCCCTCGAACTCGGGCGTGATCCATACGGCGATATCGAAATAGAACCACTGTCAACGAGTTACGGCTATAATTCCGGTATATACCAGGAAGAACATACTCTGGGCTCTGTTGAATTCAGTTCCGGGAACAATTACTTCATCCAGCAGAATTATTATTACCAGATGGGCGGGGTATTTTTAGAACAAACCGATGGCATGGTGAATAAAATTACCCCCTCAATCACCATCTCCCGCGATGTTGATAACATTACACATGTGAGGATTGACGAGATCCTTATTAATGGTAGTGGGATTATGGGAGGGACAACGCCCGTACAGGTCCAATCTCAGCTATCTGAAGTGATCACACCCGTATCGATCGCGAAGGGTATAGCGAATGCAAAATGGGTGGCAATCACCGTGGAAACCGATCCGAAGGCCGCAAAAATGTGGAATGATGTATTCAACAGAATCCGGATTAGTTCGAGTAAAACTCCATATAATGTCCCTGTAAACTGGAGTACAGTGATTGAAAATCCTTCTTCGACTACCTATATCATAAAAGGGTATGATGATGCCAACGCAACATATGATGTGGAACTGGAATTATATCGGCCCTATATTCTCACGTCAATCGAGCGGGTAGGAGCTGTACTGGAATGAAGAAAACGAATGATGATCCATACAAGGCTTTTTCAAATCAATCTGGAATATGAATATACAAATGTCCTCTGAATGTGGTGTTTCGGAATTAATTGGGGCTATGCTTTTAGTGTCGCTTGTAATACTGGGAGTCGCAATTGCGGCAGTGGCTATTTTGTCCCAGCCACCCCCGGAGGATATTCCCCAGGTGACGGCTCTTGCCGATAACCAGAGTAAAACCGTGTACCTCTATCATGACGGGGGGGATTCACTTCTGCCCGAGGAGATTAAGACAATCGTGAACGGAGAGGACACATCATTCTCTCTTGCGGGCAACGAGTCCTGGCCCTGGTCGGCAGGGAAAACATTACAAATCGACTACACAGGACAGGGGATGCCGGAATATGTACAACTGGTGTACCGGGGAGGTTCAACGCAGACACTGATACTCACCGCGTACTTTGTTCCCCCGGAAATTATCGGTGCCCCGACCAGCGGTACCACTACTTCCCCGACGACATCACCCACGACAACAACTACCACGACGACTCCGACAACAGAACCCACGCCCACCGGGAATGGCTGCGATGATATTGGTGCGAATTTCAATGCAACCCCGACATCAGGCGATATACCGCTCACCGTTTCGTTTACTGATAACTCTACCGGAGGTCCCACAACCTGGTACTGGACATTTGGCGACGGGAATTCATCAGGTTTGCAGAATCCGCAGCACACCTATTATTCTGTCGGTGATTACACGGTGAGCCTGAATGCATCAAAGGATGATCCCGGCTGCAGCAAGTTTGACATTGAAACAAAAACTGATTATATCCATGCCACATGTCCGAACGTTGTTGCCGGTTTCACCGGAAGTCCCAGAACCGGAGAGGTCCCATTGATGGTTCATTTTACTGACCAGTCGACAGGAAACCCAACATCCTGGTCCTGGACTTTTGGTGACGGGGGTACATCTGCCGGAAAGAATCCGGTGCACGAATATACTTCATTCGGCCCGTTCACGGTGACACTTACCGCCGGCAACGATTGTGGAAGCAGCAATACCGTAAGCTATGTGAATTATATCTATCCCCGCCAGACATGGACAGGTAGAGTGATAAATCTCACAAAGATGTGCGGAGCCAGGGGATATCTTCAGGATGGGACATACTACCAGTTTAAACAGAGTGCTGTTACTAGTATTACAATAAACGGGCATACGTACAGTGGTAACCAATTGAAAAATAAGATTGTGAAACTTGAGATAGAAGGCGATCAATATTCAGGCTACATCTATATGCACCACCCGGTTTGCTATGACTTTTTATTTAATGTCAATTTGTATATTGATGGGACTTTCACTGATACAGGAATAGTTACTGCAATAACTGCCCAAACAAATAAAAATCATGATGTTTCTACGTTAACCTACGTCCTCGATCCTTCATGCACTTCATATACTCATCTTATTATCAATAGTGTGGATATAATCAATCGAAACGGTGATAGTTCAAGAATGATAATCTCAAACATGAAAGTAATTCATGATAATGTCGATCCATATGTCAATAAATTCCTGATAGACTTGAAGAGCAGTTATAACCAGATAAATACCGAAGCTGATATCTCCGTATATTAAAGGTAGCAGGGAGATAGTATCTATTTATATTTATGGAAAAATTGATCAAATTGAAATTAACCAAAAACAGGATAATATTGATAATCGGTTTAATATTTGCTCTCATATGCTGTCTGGTGGTTTTTTATGCCATTTTCAATACGACCAGCACACCTGTTAATGTGAGTATTGACGGCGAAATCAGGGGTGATGTGATAATTTTCCGTCATAATGGAGGAGAGCCACTCCACCCGGAAAATATCAGGATACTAATCGATACAAAGGAAGTCCCAATCGGGATGATAATGTTTCAGGAGGGCAACTCCTGGCCCTGGAGCATTGGGGAGATTATCTCTGTTCCTTATTCACCCTCATTTCATCAACAGACTGTGATGGTTCAATATAGTACAGGGGAGGAAATAACGGAGATTTTCACTTTTGACATTTTGCCCGAGGAAACACCTGTGCAAACAATCAGTCCTACCCTGCCAACACCCACGGCTCTCCCCTCCCCAGTCCCTACCCCCATCTCCACACCCGGCAATCCCGAGGCCCGGTTTACCGCTTCACCCCGGACCGGTCCTCTTCCGCTCACGGTGATTTTTTTGGATCTTTCGTCCGGAGTCCCGGATTCATGGGCCTGGGAATTTGGCGATGGCGGGAGTTCGGAGGAACAGAATCCTGTACATACGTATACGGAAACCGGGACATTCTCCGTTTCCCTGCAAGTGAAGAATATCGAGGGTGCCCATACAAGGATTATGCAGGAATATGTCAATGTCACACCTGCTCAAGTGCTGGACGTGGCAGTCTCGGCAGAAACGGAAGGATTCATTCGCCCGGACGGCTTTGCCCAGTTCAGTGTCACCGGCCCCGGGTCAAGAATCAAGATTGGCGGACAGGTCATCCGCCCTGAGACTGGCGACACAATCATGCTGATCCTGGAAAGGGAAGGAAAAGGGAGCATTTCGATCATTGACGGGCAGATTGTTGATTTTTCATTTGATAACATCCTGCTTTACCAGAATGGCAAAATCGTGACCAGCGGGTATCTCAGCGAGATATTCATCCCTTCATCCGCCAGTTTCCTCAGCACGTTCGTCCTGGAGATCCCTCCGTCTCAAGGTGAATATCGCATAAAGGTCGAAGGTGTGACAGAGATTCTCCAGGGAAACGAGAAAGGCATTCTTGTTATGCACCTGCAGCCTGACCGGTCGGGCATGATGCTCCTGGATACGAGTCTACCCTACTCAGTACAATACCGCGGGGGTGCAGTCAGCATAAGCTACTGATTGGGTTTGCGGCAAATTGAAAAACAACTGAATTTATGCCTTTCTCAACCACAAGAATCCAATAGATTCATATAATCTCAATGAGATGTGAGTTTAACCAGATATAGTCGCCAATTTGGATTGGCCCGCTGTAGTATCTGTGGATGTTGTATGCAGGTGGAGAAAGATGGATAGGGAGTCTGCGATATCCAGGAATATAATCCTGGCAATACTGGTTTCTGTTGCAATTATTGTTGTGGCCGTTGTGGTGGTTATAGTCATTTTTCCGCCACAGCCCGATGTTGTACCGGAATTTAACGCAAATATAGAACGATCAGGGAATATCGTGTATATATATCATGACGGAGGTGACCCACTCCAGGAAGGAAGGACGATTGTGGCGATAAACGGACAGGAGATGCCTCCGGAATCCATCACATTTCTCCATTCCCAAAACTGGCCATGGACTGCTGGAAAGACCCTGCGTATCCAGTTCAGCGGACCTGGTTCGCCTGAATTTGTGCAGATATTCTATTCCAGCGGATCCACCCAGGAAATTGTGTACGCGTCAAGCCTTGAAACACCGGGTGCAACGCCTATTCCGATATCCACGCGAGTGACCACTCCGGTTCCGACAACTCTTCCGGCCACACCGCTGTCCGCCACTCCCTCTGTCACTCTGACAGGGGTGCAGCCCACGGCAAGCACCCCCTCCTCGGCTCCGAGACCGCCTGTGGCAGACTTTGATGCAGATCCCGAATCAGGGCAGTTACCCTTGAATGTCCAGTTTTTGGATCGATCCACGGGTTCTCCTGATTCATGGGTATGGAACTTTGGCGATGGGGAGTCCTCTACCCTCCAGAATCCATCCCATACCTACCAGAATGCAGGCAGCTATACTGTCACGCTTACCGCAACAAATGCCTACGGGTCATCCCGAAAGACAAAAGAAACATATATCAGTGCTGGATCGCTTCCGCTGGCAAGTTTTTCAGGCATGCCTGCTGAAGGGCCGGCTCCTCTTGAAGTCCAGTTTAATGATCTCTCTACCGGGTCCCCTGACGTGTGGGTGTGGGATTTTGGCGATGGGACTTCTTCAACTGACCGCAATCCTATTCATACCTACTTTACACCCGGGACCTATACTGTCACTCTTACCGTATCAAACCAGTTCGGGACAAATACACGTATTCAGACGGATTATACCCATGTAAATCCTGCCCTGGTTGTTGACGTATATCTTACCGGCAGCCGGAGCGGGTACATGCTGCCGGATGGATATCTCCAGTTCACCGTGAAAGGGACGGACGGGTCAATCAAGATAGCCGGAACGACCTACCCGTTCCAGGAGGGGGATATGGTCCAGTTGTTCCCCGGCGATATTCAGCAGGGGGAAATAGACGTGAATACCAACGGCATTACACGCTTTGCATTTGATAATGTCAGGCTCTTTGTGAACAGTGAGCTTGTCAGGACGGGTATTGTGTCCGACATCAATGTTCCGGAATTCCAGGGCCTGACATCGACATTTGTCATCGTCATTCCCCCGGGTGATGTGGGTATGACCTTGTTTGCAGGTGGTCAAAAGATATTTGTTGGAGATGGGCAGACCGTTACAATAACTCGCCTCAGAGAGGATGCTCTGGGAAGACTCTATTATTCGAAAAAGATCCAGGATCTCAGCTACAGGGGAGGGGCGGAGAGTTATTCGGTGGGATGATCTGTTTCCCCCCCTTCTTCGAGTTCTTCTAATCTCTGGACAACAAATTCAACAAGCTGCGGCGATTCTTCACGGGCATATCGAATGAATAGCTGGTATGCAACCGCTGCGTCTTCATACTGAGAAAGTTTTTCATAGGCCAGTGCCTTGTTGATATAAGCCCTTGAATAATCCGGTTTTATGGCGATAGCCTGGCCAAACTGCTCAATTGCCTTTTTGCACTCATTTTGGTTATAGTAGATATTTCCGATATTATAGTGAGCTTCTGCAAAATCGGGGTTTAATGATATGGCCTTGAGGAAATCGGCGATGGCATCTTCTATCTGACCTTTCTTCCCGAATTCGATTCCCCTGTTGTAATATGCGAACGCATTCTCCGGATTGATTTCAACAGCCCTGGAAAAATCTGCAATGGCTTCGTTGTATCGCCCGCTTCTTGCAAAGGCATTGCCACGATTAATTCGGGCTTTCTCATTTACCTGATTAATTTCAATTGCACGGGTATAATCTGCAACAGCTTCATCGAGACGATCCAGCTTCTCGAATTCTATTCCCCTGCTATTAAATGCCTGATCATCATCCGGGCTGATGCGAATCAGTTGGGAATAATCTGATATAGCTTCCTCTGTCCGGCCTTTATGGCTGTATTCCCTGGCTCGCCCCAAATAGCCCTCAACAGAACTGGGATTAAGTCTCAATGCATTGGAAAAGTCCTCGATAGATTTTTCTGAATTTCCGCGCTTTGAATGAATGGCCCCCCTCGCGAGATATACCTCATAATATTTTGGATTTATCTCGAGCGCCCTGCTAAAATCTGCGATAGATTCATCTGTTCTCCCCAGTCTCTGGAATTCGAGGGCTCTTTGATAATAAGCTTCATATGAGGCGGGTTTTATCTCAATGGCTCTTGAAAAATCAGAAATTGCTTCTTCCTCCTCCCCTCTCCGTGAAAATTCATTCCCCCTGTGGATGTATCCATCCATGCATTTGGAATCGATGGCAACGGCCTGGGTGAAGTCTGAAATAGCCTCATTGATCTTTCCAGTCCGGGAATATTCAACTCCCCTATGGAAATACGACACAGCACAATCAGGGGCCAGGTCCAGAGTGCGGCTGAAGTCAGTAATGGCTTCTTGTGAATGGCTTTTCTTTGAATACTCCAGCCCTCTACGGTAATAAGCACCGACATTATTGTTATTGATATTTATTGCGTTGGAATAATCCCGAATTGCCATGTCTGACAATCCAAGAATGGAAAATTCTCTCCCCCTGAAATAATAGGCATCGGCATAATTGGGATTTATCTCGATTGCTTTGGTATATTCGGAAATGGAACGTTCATTAGAACCTGATTTGTGATATTCAGTCCCCATGTGAAAATATGCTTCAGCATATTTGGGATTAATTTTTAACGCAGTGTTAAAGTCCGCAATTGCTTTTTCCATCCTGCCTAAACGGTCATATTCGTTCCCGCGGTTGTAATAGGCCTCGATATATGCCGGGTCAATTTCAATGGAACGTGTGAAATCTGCGATTGCCTTTTCAGGAAAGCCGTTCCTGGAATATTCAAGTCCCCGCCGATTAAAGAGTTCGGGATCGTCCGGCGTTTGATCGATCTCAAACGAAAGATCATCGATGATTCCCGGAGATAATCTGGTCCCGGCATGAATTCGTTCTTTCTCTGTCAGCGAAAATTCTTCATGGATCTCATCTTTCTGTTCATCCAGGCATTCAACCTCAAAACCGGGTCTGGCAGACGCTCCAGTCTCCTCATAGGGAAGGGCTGATTCTTCAGGTGATTCAATGCCTTCAAAGGACCTTTCAGGAGTGAGAGAATCAAATATTCCCAGTGCACGTGTAAAATCGGAAATTGCCTGGTCGTATCTTCCCAGACGATTAAAAAGAACTCCGCGATTGTTATATGCCTCGATAAAGCCCTCGTTGCTTTCAATTGCCTTTCCGTACTGCTCAATGGCCATATCGAAGAGTCCGGTCTTTGAATATTCAACACCAAGGTTGTTGTATGCCTCGGCGTAACGGGGGTTGATCTCGATACAAGTGCGGTAATCGGCAATGGCTTCTTCTGTCATCGCCGCCTTGCCATATGCGATTCCCCGATTGTAGTAAATATCAGGATTATCCGGTGCAAGCTCAATTGCCCTGGTATAATCTGCGATTGCATCATCAAAAAGGCCTAGCCTGGAAAATTCTATGCCACGATTATAAAGAGCTTCAACGAAGTCGGGAGAATTTTCAAATGCTTTTGTATAATCTGCGATTGCATCGTCATGCAATCGTTTCCTTGCATATATCGCACCTCGGTTATTATATGCTGCTGAATACACCGGGTTAATCTGAATGGCCATGGAGAAATCCCTGATGGCCTGGTCATCATCGCAAAGGAGGGCATATTCGACACCGCGGTTATAGTATGCCTCGGCAAATTCCGGATCGGTGTTGATTGCCGAGGAAAAATCAGCGATAGCCGGATCATTCTGGCCGATCAGGGAGTATGCCACACCCCTGTTATAATATGCTTCAGAAAAACCTTGATTTTTAGAAATAGCCGAAGAATAATCTCTTATTGCATGTTCATACTCATTCTTTGCAGCATGTGCCACACCGCGATTGTTATATGCCTCGCTATCTCCGGGGTTCAATTCGATGGCTCTGGAATAATCGGAGATGGCCTCGTCATAGAATCCCAATTTATGATATGCCACTCCCCGGTTGTAATAAATCTGGCTGTCCACCGGTGTGTACCTCCTGCAGGTGTACATGTGAAAGCACCTGTGTAAGATAGATAACTCTTTGTGATACAATAAAAGCCATATACCTTTCTATGAAAGAAAAAAAAGATATTTCCTGCTCACATCCCCTTGGAATTGTGCCATAACGCGGAACAGAGATCAGCCGGGCATGGCGTCACATTCGAAATGGTTATAGGTTTTCACCGGCTAATATACTTTATATAGCCCTGTATTTTGCCTGGAAGTCCTCGGATAACTTGTGTTATCTTCCTGGCAAGGAATGACAGCTTTTTGCTGGTTTCCCAACATTTCATTCACCCCCGGCTTATGAGACAGTGAGGTGTAAAGTATGAAAAACAGATCTTTTCTCCTGATTTTGGCTGCCATCATATGGTTCGCACTTTCCGTATATCCTGTTTACGGCGCAGAAATCACTGAAAAACAGGTGATTTACCAGACAGATTTCTCTTCCAGTCCAGGATGGATTACCAACAGCCCGTCCCACTACTACTGGGATGGCAATTCGCAGATGTATTATTTCAATCTGGAAGGAGGGACAAATGGCAACAGTTATGTGCCAATTGATTATGATGAAGGTTCATTTACCCTGGAATTCGACGTAATTCTAAAAAGCTACAAGAAAAACGGAGCCTTTCGATTCGGTGTCACCAGTTCCGAGATGGATGTGGCACGGGGAACGAATGTCCTTTCGGTATTTGAATACGGTAAGTATGGAAAATTGATGTTTTTACGTGTGATTGACCAGAATAACCACTTTCATGAGGTGAGCAGCCTTTACAGTTCATATTGCGGGTCTCAAACCGATTGCGAAACCGTGGAATTTGTAGAGAACAAGACCTATCATGTCATTATAAAATATAACGAGGATCTCCAGAATGCGAACATCAAGATCAGCGATAAAGAGTCCGGGGAACTTATCTGGGGATATTATGTTACTATCGGACAGGATCTTCATTTCCTTTCCCGACTGGCCATTACTTCCAAGGGGGACTATACGACCGCAAACAATGTCGAAGGATACCTGGATAATGTGGAGATGTACACGTTCCGGACAGTGGTTGTGACCACGACACCCACAACACCCGCAATTACATTCACTCCCA
>DATKYO010000072.1:0-15183 GCA_035528475.1 Methanoregulaceae archaeon
ACTCTGTCCAGGCGGGTGCCGTGGGAGTTGATTTCGGACGAAATATTTTCCAGGATGACAATCCTATCGGCATGATCAAAGCAATTGGTGCAATTGTCCACAAAAATCATACCGTAAAGGAAGCCCTGGATATTTACAATGCATGCTTGCCCGATGCATCCAAGCTCGATTAAATTTTTCAAATTTCTTATATATTTACTCTCCACAGGGAACACAATGAAAGCAGCAGTCTATTATTCGAATAGTGACATTCGCACCGAAGATGTTGAAGATCTATCAGTTGGACCAGGAGAGATCAAAGTCAAAATCATGGCGTGCGGAGTTTGTGGGTCGGATGTCATGGAATGGTATCGAATCAAGCGTGCTGGAAGACCTGGGGGTATTGGAGCTTTTGGACATGAATGCGCAGGAATCATTGCAGAGGTCGGATCCAATGTAGATCCGAAATGGAAAGTGGGAGATCGGGTCGTGGTTACCCATCATGTAGCATGTAACACTTGTAATGCTTGTATACGCGGGCATACGACCGCATGTGACACACTGCAAAAAACAAAATTTAAAAATGCGTTTGGGGCGTTTGCAGAATATGTTGTTTTGCCAGAAATCAACGTTGACCGTGGCATGTTACGCCTTCCCGAATCGGTCTCTTTTGATGCGGGAACCTTTGTCGAACCCCTCGGATGTGTTGTGCGAGGGCAGCAACTGGCTCCGACCTCGGATGGCCGGTCGGTCCTGATCATCGGCGCCGGGATAACCGGATTGCTGCATATCCAGGCGGCCCGGCTGAATGGTGCGGGATTTATTGCTGTCTCCAACCCGAGTCCCGATCGGTTAAAGGTCGCCCGGAAATTCGGTGCCGATGCCACCATTTCTGCTTCGGAAGATGTTCCCGGAAGGTTTAAAGAATTAAATGGCGGCCGGGGCGCAGACACCGTTATTATGACCGCACCGGTTCCCATTTGTGTGAAACAGTCCTTTGAAGCAGTCGGGCCTGGAGGTACGATCTTGTTTTTTGCCCCCACAAATCCTGAAATCCAGTCCGAAATCAATCTCTGGAATCTGTGGCAAAAAGAGATTACGATTACCCATTCATATGCTGCCGATTTCCATAATCTTTCAACTGCCCTGAAATGGATCCAGTATAACAGGATCAATGTGGCCGATATGATAACCCATGTTTTTCCCTTAAGAGAAACGGTTGAAGGTTTTCTCTTAACTGCCCGGCACCGGGATGGAAGTTTAAAAGTTATCATCCATCCACAGGAATAACTTTTTTTAAAACAGTATGACTTTTACTTCGGAGAATGCCCCGGTGAACTCCTTGGGCTGATAGGCTATCATCACAATGGCTGCCTCTCCCTCAGGGGAGAGAAGGAGCCCGGCCCGGAGCGAACATTACACCTGGCTACTGGATGGAAATTCCAAAGATTGAGTCGCTCTTCGATGAGGCGAAAAATGGGAACCACGGGTATACGAAATTCCTGGAAATTGCAGATACCTGGAAAAACGGTTGGGAAGTATCCTGGATACTGACCGGAATTCATAAGCAGGGGATCTTCGAATTCCCGCCCGGACACAAACCATGAATTGCGGAAATTTGAAGGGGGAAGGTAAAGCGGGGGATTTCCCGAAAAAATCCATACTATTCTTCGATCGCTGACGGGGCTTGAAACAGCAACGTTTATCTGGATTTAATCTTTAACCCGGATTAATCCACTACCCCGGGAACAATCGGATTCAGCCGGGAGGAGTTTTCCATGAACAAGACAATGATGAGTTTTCTTGCAGTTGCCGTCACCCTCTGTTTCGTCCTTGCGGCCGGGTGCACGACCGGCATTCAGAATGGGCCGGCCAGCCAGAGTTGCCAGGACTATGTGAATCCCTGCCAGGGAATTACTCCGGTCCCCAGCGTATCGATCAACGGGACACCGATCCAGTTCGCGGAGGTGAACGGGGTCAGGCTGGCATACCGCGAGTTCGGGTCCGGCGAACCCATCCTGATGCTTAACGGGTTCGGCGCCACCATGGACAGCTTTTATAACGAGTCATTCCTCGGCATCCTTGCCACCCATTACCACGTGTACATCTACGACCACCGGGGGATGGGCTACAGCAGCGACAATGACGCACCCCCGAATATGGCACTGTACGCGGACGACGCGGCCGGATTGATGTCTGCCCTCGGATACGACAGCATGAACGTGTACGGGGCTTCCATGGGGTCCTCGATCGGGCAGCAGCTTGTCATCGACCACCCCGAGCGGGTCCGGAAGCTGATCCTTGAGTCCGCCTCCTACAGCGTGCGTATTCCCGAGACCAAGCTTCTCTTCGATCTTATCCAGGCGACGGCATTGAATGCTTCGGAGCCCGCCGGTGTCCGGAGAGAGGCGGAGGCCAACCTGGTATGGAACGGCACGTGGGATGACCTTTCCGGGATCAACAAGAACGTCATGCTTGTCGTCGGTACCGATGATATCCTGACGCCCCAGTCGGTGGCCGTCAAAATCGCCGGGCAGATCGATGGGTCCTGGCTGGTGAGGTTCAAGGACGAGCCGCATGTCGGGTCCCGGTTCGCACCGGTCGAGTACGGGGAGACCGCACTCGACTTCCTCTGCAGGAACGAATCGCCACCGTATGCGACGGTTTAATTCTTTTTTTGGGCATTTCGAGTGAGACAGTACAGAAAATAGAGAGCAGGGGAAGTGGGGGGCAGGATTTTATTTTTTGCCCCCACAAATCCTGAAATCCAGTCCGAAATCAACCTCTGGAACCTGTGGCAAAAAGAGATTACGATTACCATTCATATGCTGCCGATTTCCATAACATTTCAACTGCCATGAAATGGATCCAGTGTAACAGGATCAATGTGGCCGATATGATAACCCATGTTTTTCCCTTGAGAGAAACGGTTGAAGGTTTTCTCCTGACTGCCCGGCACCGGGATGGTAGTTTAAAAGTTATCATCCATCCACAAGAATAACATCACTTTTCTCATTTCTACAATGTGGCTTAAAGGGGCTGCAAAAGGCCTTTTAAGAACCAAATAACCCTGGATGCATTATTCGAGAATATAATATATATGCATTAGATAGGAATTGCCAGCCAATTTTCCATTTTCTCCATTTAAAGAGTTGTATTCCTTCTATGGTCGTGACGTATTAGCTTACGCTTCCACAAGTCTTAACTGAATCAAGTGACTAGATTCTGGTTAGAGGGAGGGAGGGCCATAAATGCGTTGGGGTTATGTTATTTTTGCCTTGGGAGTTTCGGTGTGTTTGGTAGGGGCCTTCATTATGGTTGCCGGAGAATCGGTTTTGGGAGAAAGCCACACGGGGATTGCTTCGGTGGTCGGCATAGTAGGAATCGGCTTAATTGGCACCTCTGGTGCAATTATCGCGGGCGAGCGTGCAAGGTCGCTGAAAACCAAAGAATAAACGCACGCGAACCGCCAATGCGATACACAACCCAACAATAAACAGGATTTTATTCATGTGTGTAGCTTGTCAAATTCATTAAACGTCTTTTATCATTTAAAGGCAACTGATTCCGCCTAAACAGTGAACATGTTTACGCCGGCTATTCAACCCATTTTTCAGGGCAGGCATTCCTGCATAGAGATCAGCGATAGTGTTCTCAGAGAATTCGCCAATAAACCGGCGCCAACCAAGGAGCGTGAAGACGAGTTTTTCGACATGCCGACACTGATGCCTACACATGACTGGCGTTCGGCAATGAATCACGGATGAGTTGAGCATCGCGTAGCGTGATCGTTTCGCGTAAAAGAGCGGTTTCACTGGCACGAATTTGATATTCATACCTGATCGAATGGAATAACCCCGGTGATGGATATGGCAGGTTCTACGAGAAAAGGTCAGAAGAAGAGCGGCTAAGCATTTGGAAGGGAATCCGACATTAAACTTAGATGCGAGGGATGGGATTCGAACCCAAGAACTCCTACGAGATCAGGCCCTGAACCTGACGCCTTTGACCTGGCTCGGCAACCCTCGCTCCTCTATTTCATTGGATCTTTTAGAAAATAAAGATGATTATTCTATTTCGCCGGAACCCTATTCCTCGTGCATAGTCTGCTGCATCGCAAGCTCCTGTTCGCGAAGCACGTTCCGCCGGATCTTTCCTGATATGGTCTTTGGGAGATCATCCACGAACTTGATAGATCGCGGATACTTGTAGGGTGCCGTGGTCTGTTTTACGAATTTCTGGATATCCTTGATAAGCTGCTCACTGGGCTGGTACCCTTCCTTGAGCACAATGTACGCCTTTACGATCATTCCTCTTATCACGTCGGGTGATCCCACCACAGCGGCCTCTTTTACCGCCGGATGTTCAAGGAGGGCACTCTCCACCTCGAAAGGCCCGATCCGGTACCCCGAACTCTTGATAACATCGTCATCCCTTCCCACGAACCAGAGGTACCCATCCTCATCCTCATATGCCTTGTCCCCTGTATAGTAGAAATCTCCCTGGAATGCTTCTTTATTGGCCTCATCATCGTCAATGTATTCAATAAACATCCCTACGGGCCGGGGATTTGTTTTTATGGCAATCCTGCCCACATCGCCAGGGCTGACGGGTTTCCCCTCTTCATCCTGGAGTTCGATATGCCATCCCGGTGAAGGCCTGCCCATGGACCCGGGCTTTACTTTCATGCAGGGGAATGTGCCTATGACCAGGACAAGTTCGGTCTGTCCATAACCTTCATAGATGGTAAGCCCCGTCCCTTCCCTCCATACCCGTATCACTTCGGGATTGAGAGGTTCTCCGGCACTAACGCAGTGCCTCAGTTCCCTGAGGTCAAATTTCTCAAGATCTGCGAGGATGAGCATCCGGTATACCGTCGGAGGAGCACAGAACACGGTCACCTCGTACTTTTCCAGGATTGGCAGAAGTTCAGTTGCCTTGAACTTTCCACGGATGTCATAGACAAGGATGCATGCTCCCTGAATCCACGGGCCGAAGAATTTTCCCCAGGATGATTTTGCCCAGCCCGTATCCGCAAGGGTGAAATGAAGATCGTTCTCTTTTAAGTCAAGCCAGAATCCGCCGGTTGTGATATGACCCATCGGAAGAGCTTGGTTATGGACAACCATCTTCGGCTCTCCCGTGGTGCCGGAAGTAAAATAGATGACCAGCGGGTCAGTTGACCTGGTCCTCTGCATTCCGGGAAGATTCGGGAGATTTCTCGATACCGGAGCCGGATAATCCAGCTCGACCGGATAACTTATCCAGCCCGGAAGATCGGCATCGACCACCAGTCTGGATTCAAGAGTAGGGCATTCGTTACAGATTTCATCGACTTTCCCGGAATTCTCCTCATCGGTTACCACCATCTTAATTTTTGCTGCATTGATCCTGTACTTGAGGTCTTTTGCAGTCAGCATGGTGGGGCTCGGGCAAAATACTGCACCAAGCTTGATTGCGGCAATGGAGAAAATCCACCATTCGGGAACACGGGTCAGTAATATAATGACCCGGTCTCCTTTCTTGATCCCGTACTTGAGCAGCATATTTGCCGCTGAATTGGAGAGGTTCATCAACTGGCGGAACGTGTACGTCTTCTCCTCCCCTTTCTGGTTGACGTATATCATGGCCAGCCTGTTCCGGTCCAAAAGAGCCATTCTGTCGATCACATCAAAGCCAAAATTGTAATATTCAGGGACCTCGATGGTGAAGTTTTGGTAGGTTTCCTCGTAGTCTGTCATATTGTGCTCGGCAGTGGACATATGAACGTATATATTTCATATGAAAAGAGATAAAACTGTTCTTTTTCAGGGGAGAATCAATCGAAAAAGGAGATTTGAGCCGTAGAAACCCCCAAAACTCCAGTTTCAGTTTTCCTGGGAGAACCGGGCCAGTTCCCTCTGCCTCAATTCGCTGCGCCGTATCTTGCCGGACATGGTTTTCGGCAGTTCATCCACAAATTCCACTGCCCTGGGATATTTGTAGGGAGCTGTGATACGCCTTACATGATTCTGAATATCCTTTATCAGTCTTTCCGATGGTTCATATCCCTGTTTGAGCACGATAAAAGCCTTGACTATGGTTCCCCTGATCAGGTCGGGAGAACCCACTACCGCCGATTCCTGCACGGCGGGATGCTCCAGAAGAGCACTTTCCACTTCAAAGGGCCCGATGCGGTATCCGGAAGACTTGATTATGTCGTCACCGCGGCCCACAAACCAGTAATAGCCGTCCTCGTCTTTGTATGCCTTGTCACCCGTATAATAAAATCCGTTCACGAAAGACTCGGCATTGGCCTCCGGATTGCGCAGGTATTCTTCAAAGAGCCCGACGGGGCGGGGGTTCAGACCGATGGCGATCCTGCCTTCTTCGTTGGTTTCCACGCAATTCCCATTCTCATCATGGAGTTCCACGTGCCAGCCCGGTGCAGGTTTCCCCATTGAGCCAAGCTTATTTTTCATCCCAAGAAATGTTCCAATGCAACACACCGTCTCTGTCTGCCCGTAGCCCTCCCGGATGGAGAGTCCTGTCCCTTCCTGCCATACCCTGACAACTTCAGGATTGAGCGGCTCTCCCGCACTTACGCAGTGTCGCAGCTCCCTTAAATCGAATTTTCCCAGATCGGCGAGGATTAGCATGCGATAGATTGTGGGGGGTACACAAAACGTATTGATCTCGTACTTCTCCAGAAGGGGAAGCAATTCAGTAGCTTTGAACTTTCCACGCACATCGTAGATAAAGAGACATGTACCCAGTATCCATTGTCCGAAAATTTTTCCCCAGGCACACTTCGCCCAGCCTGTGTCAGAATAGGTAAAATGAACATCATTGCTTGTGACATCCTGCCAGAGTCCTGCAGTAACAAGGTGGCCGAGTGGATAACTGTTGCTGTGGAGAACCATCTTCGGTTCACCAGTCGTACCTGAGGTGAAATAGATCAGCATCGGATCCGTAGCCCGTGTCTTTTTCCCCACGGGCAAGCTCACTGAACGGAAAGAGACAGGAGCAGGATATAATAGCTCGTCAGGAAAACTTACCCAGCCGGGCAATTTCCCGTCTACAAGGAACCTGCAGGAGAGTGACGAACACAGGTCTGCAACTTCATCCACCTTGGAAGAATTTTCAAGATTGGTAATAATCATCTTGAATTTTCCCACATTCAAGCGATAGTTGATATCCTTTGGAGTGAGCATGGTCGGACAGGGACACACCACTGCTCCGAGTTTAATCAGGGCTATTGTGAAGATCCACCACTCCGGAATCCTTGGTACCATTATAAGGACCCGGTCTCCTTTCTGGATGCCATATTTGAGGAGAATGTTCGCAGCCTGGTTTGAGAGGTTCTTTAGATCGCGGAAGGAAAATTTTTTTTCAATTCCTTCCTGATTCACCCATATCATGGCCAGTTTATTCCGATCTTTTTCTGCCCATGCATCTATAACATCAAAACCAAAATTGTAGTGTTTCGGCACTTCAATTTTGAAATTGTGCGAAATCTCATCATATGTCTGTAAATCGCCGCTCATATTACCACAAAAAACCAATAGAATTTGTCATTAATCCGATTTCAATATGTCTTTTTCTCCGGTCTTTCAAACAAGAAAAAATAACCAGCATAAACATTTTCCATTAGTATTATGGTTCAACACGCAGCATGTACTATTCAATGGATGAGAAGAGATACGATTCATTGAAAATTGAGAATATCGTTGCATCCGGGGCAATTGCAGACTCTATAGATTTGGTCGAAATCTCCAAAAAAATCAATAACTGTGAATTGAATACCAAAAGATTTCCAGGAGCCGTCTTTCGTATTGAAAACCCGAAAATTGCCTCTCTTATTTTTTCATCTGGAAAAGTGGTCCTGACAGGGATCAGGAATAAGAAATCGCTGCAGGACGGACTCGACCTGATAATCAAGTCTATGCGTGAGGCCGGCGTGGAAACCTATGATAAGCCCCGGGTCGCCATCACGAACATCGTGTGCTCTTATGATATTGGAAAATATATCAATCTGAATAAAGTGGTAATCACCCTTAACCTGGAGAACATTGAATACGAACCGGAACAGTTCCCCGGTCTGGTCTACCGGATCAAGGACCCCAAAATTGTTGCTCTCCTCTTCAGTTCAGGAAAAATCATCCTTACAGGCGGGAAAAACCTTGAAGATATCAAGAGAGGACTGGATTTTCTGGAGCATAAACTCGGCAGTATTATGTAATCACCAGAAGCGGTGCGTCCTGATATAATTTCTTTCTGCTTTCAAAATTTCTGCATAGAATGCATCCCCTTCTGCAAGGGTTGAGATAATCCTTGCTGCATTTTCCGGCCCTACACCCCTGGCCGCCAGCGCTATGACTGCATTTTTCCCGCTGGAAAGGACAATATTTGCATTTCTTATTAGTTTTTGTTCGATCGTTCTCTCTTCATCGGTTTTTTTATTTTTCCTTGAAACTGCTATGAGGGGCTCCTCCCATGGCTTAAGAACCGCTATCAGTCTGGCTCCGCACTTGGGGCATACCGGCAGTTCGGGAACTCTGGCAACTACGGTCCGGCTCTTCCATTTACGGCAGTTCATGCATGCCAGCACTACTTCCTGCTGGTCCAGCCGGCGCTTCAACGTGCTGATCACGGCCTGGTCACTGATGGGGGGAGCTATCTGATCATGTGATGAGAAAAGCCCTTCCGCTCCCAGAATGCTCAACGGGGCACATTTTACACTGATATCTCCATTCTTTATCATCTCCATCGTACGGGCGGCGCAATCCACATCCATGTATTCTGAGAATAGTTCCCGGTATGCCTCTTTCTGTACAACCGTGTTTTCAAAGAGATCGATCAACTTATCCATGCTGATTCGTTCATAATCGGCATCAGGATCAATAGCCCCGAATTTTTTCGCCACCTGGACGAGTTTCCACTTGAATAACGCAGTTCTCTTAAGAGCAATCTCTAGAATTCCACGCAGATGTGCAGGTTCGAGCGAGACCAGGATATCTCTCACATCCGGAGCCCGGATATTTTTTGGTAGCCTTAAAAAGATGCGATAGGCATCGATCTCCATGCCTACACTCGTTCCATAACGAGCAGAGATGAGAATGGAAATGACCCGGGCCAATGCTTCATTTGCCTTATGACCCGCACATATATTGCATATAACGCCCTCTTCCGCGTTTTCGATAGTAACGAGTACATCTGATGCCACAAGGGACCTGTTTCGGTCCATTTCAACTAAAAAATCCACTGCAAACTTTTGCGAATTTTTATTATGCATATATCTGCCAAAATTCCTGGTCCGGCGAAGCTTCCCGGCTTCGTGGGCAACGTCAAATGGCACAGGTATTTGTTCACCTTCCCACGAAGGAAGCTCACCTTTTGCCCGGCGTGCAGGTTCAACAGTGATACGGCCTTTTTCCATGTCAAGGACTCTCCATAACTGCCCCTTGGTAATGAATACCGCACCTGTATGCACCCATCCCACGACGAATGATTCATCAAGAGTCCCCACCATCCTCCGGGACACCATGTCAAAGACCTGGACTTTTTTCTCATCGTGGATCATCGACAAGTTGCCCGCAAGGTACCTGCGGGCCCGGCTGGTGGTGATTATCGCATCCCCATCAATCCTGATGAGCCGATGATCGTCCATCTGCCGGTATACATCGTCAGCAAGGTCACCTGCATCAGCAAAAAGGTAAGTCTTCTCAAGTATCCGCTGAATTGCCGATTTCTGTATTTCTCCATATTCCACCGCAATTGCAGCGACCTGGTTCGCCAGCACATCAGCCGCATAAAAATGAGGGGTGACCTCTTCTACCTCCCCGGCCATCGCTTTACGGGCAATAACTACTGATTCAAGGAGATCATCAAAACCCGTCGCCAGTATTGTCCCTTTGGAAACTGCATTGAGTTGATGGCCTGCCCTTCCCACTCTCTGGACAAGTCTTGAGACCTCCCTCGGAGATCCGAACTGTATTACATGCTCGATATGCCCTATATCTATTCCAAGCTCCATCGATGAGGTACTGATCAGTGCCTTTACCGCACCTGACTTGAAACGCTCCTCGGCATCTATCCTTACATCCCGCGAGAGCGAGCCGTGATGCACCTCGACATCGCCCCTTTCATAAAGCTGGTGACCAAGTGCCTCGGCCGTGACCCGGGTGTTCACAAATATCAGTGTGGAACGATGATCATCAATTGTATCCGATACCCATCCCGATTGTTTCTCGAAACTATCTCCCACAAACGCCACATTGACATCCAGATTCTTTGTCACCGGGACCTGTACAATAGAGAATTCTCTCTTGCCGCAAAGGAATCTTCCCATCTCTTCCGGATTCCCAACAGTGGCCGAAAGGCCTATTCTCTGGAATTCTCCGGAATATTTCACCAGACGCTCAAGCGCTACCGAAAGCTGGGCACCTCGCTTGCTCCCGGCGAGTTCGTGTATCTCGTCAATAATAACATAACGCACGTTTTGCAGATGTTTTCGAAGAACCTTCCCCATAAAGAGCGCCTGCAGCGTTTCCGGAGTGGTTATCAGGAGTTCCGGTGGAGAAAGGGCCTGGCGGCGACGTTCGCTTTGAGGCGTATCGCCATGCCTCACACCGATCCGGATACCAAGCTCATTTCCCCACCATTCCAGTCGGGAGAGCATGTCGCGGTTCAGTGCCCGGAGAGGCGTAATATAGAGAGTGGTAAATCCCCGGGATGGCATGGAAAGCATGCCGTTGAAAACAGGGAGCATGGCGCTTTCGGTCTTGCCTGTACCCGTTGGCGCAATGAGGATGAGATCACTCCCTTTCATCACCATCGGTATTGCCCGGGACTGGACTTCGGAAAGTTCAGAAAAATCTCTCTTCCGGATACATTCCCGGATTCGGGGATCAAGCTGACTGATCGCCTTCATAATCCTCCACTGATGCAAGTGGGCCGAGATATGTCCCGTCCGGGAGAAACACTTCCGATTGATCTCGTTTAATACAGCGCGAAAGCGGGCTGAAGGGCTCGTTCACTGTTCTTGTGATGTCATACCCTGAAAGTTCGTTAAACGCGGGAACGAACAAAACTCTTGCTGCACGGCCTCCATCAGGCGTTTTGCCAAAATTCAGGCATTTTTCATCCAGATCCGCCAGGAGGTAGGCAGGTGATTTCAGGGCACACCCCACTTCATCACTTATGCGTACGACCGGGTGATGATGACCGCATAAGATGAACCGGCCGGAAAGGGACGGATTGGGGTATGTATGTCCATGGAGATACCCGCATCCATCGATAACGGCACCATCTTTTTGCATGATCTCATCTTCGGCCAGGAACCGTTCAAGTCCCACATCATGATTCCCGGGAAGGACCCTTATTGGAAGAAGTGATCGGAATTTTTCAAATATTCCTGGAATTTCTCTGTATTCCTGCCTGCTGGTGACCGGAATGCTATGTTTGATATCCCCGAGGAGGACGAGGCAGTCAGGGTCTGATTCATGAATACATGCAACAACCCTTTCCTTTCGCTCATTGCTTCTGCTCTTGAAATGAAGTCCGTGCCTGGCAAGATCTGTCTCAATACCCAGATGGAGGTCGGCAACGACAAGAACTCTTCTCGTATTCTCCACGAGGAGGGCAGGACCAGACGGTAGAAATTCGAGTTTCATAAAATTTTAACAAAATCCCTTGAAGGCTGGTAGCATTCATCTTCCGCTAAAAGTGCCTTCACTGCATGCCTCACCGCATCTTCTCCCAGCCCGAATTGTCCGGCAACGGGAATGATATCCTGAATATGAATTCCATTTTTCCCCCCCTTCTCACGTATTATGGAAAGCACTATATCCTGCGGATCTCCTCCCTCCGCATCCTTTGCCTCTGCCGGTAAAACCCCCTCAAGGGCAGTGCTTACCATATCGGCAAGATCCGTGACTCTGGAGAGATTCATCCGGTAATGATCCATGGCCCTGGCAGTGCAATCAGGCACTCTTTCTCCCCCGATTGCCTTCATCATGAGTTCCAGCCTTCCACAGGTCAATTCTGCTGTCCGGACAATCCATGAATCACGAATCATCCGGTCAGCTGTCCTGATATCCCGTATTGCTACTGAACATGAAGATTCCCGCTCCCCTCCGTGGATTATCAGACTGCCAAGCACGGTTACAAATAACGGGGGTTCCATTCCCCGCAGGATATCTCCCTGCTGCCGCTGATTACGGTCAATCTGCATGGAAAAAGCCCCGGTGGGATCTGCAACCCTGGCATACTGCCCTCCGCCGGGTGTACCTCCCCGCTCGATGAGTGCCCCGGCTATGAACACTTCCGAGCAGCATGCACCCCCGGGGGTTATCATTACCCTGGATTTATCAGAGGGTTGCTCGAAAATGAGGTCAGATGAATTGAATTCACTGGCAAATATCCTTGTGGATGCTTTCATCACATGATTCCTTCAGAAGCAGGCTTCATGCCGCATAAGGCTCCGGACCTGTTCCTGTATATACTTGTACTAATCAGCCTACAGTAACATATCCGTTATGTTCATGCTATCTATTAGTGCTCCATATGCTGACTGTATGCGAGAGATAGGATTTACGAATAAAAAAACCCGATATTCTTGCTGGAACACATAAAATAACCGAAAATATAACCAAAATGATCAATATATTTATATACCGTGATTACTCCATCAAACGTAAAGGGATTTTTTATGAGATCCAGAGGCGTCTTGCTGCTATTCATATTTTTGATACCGTTAGCCGGGGCTTTTGCTGTAAATGCAGCGGAGAACCCGGAAAATCCGGTTCATCCGCCCGATTCAGGAGTAATCTCCATTCCAGGCGTGATGATTGAAGGTGTACATTCTCTAACGCCTTCAGGTGCGGAAGAAAAAACATCAAGTGTTGAAGCATGGATTACGTCCATGCCACTCCAGTTCATTGCAAATGACGGGCAGAGCGACAGCAATGTGAAGTTCGAGATCCTGTCAGATGGAGGATCCATCTTTTTTACCCCAAACGGCCCCATATTCAGCCTCATCAGTTATGATGAGGAGATATTGAAGTCAGCGGTCATAGAATACCGCTTCAGGGGCACATCCGGATCTGATTCCATCTCCGGTCTTGATCTCCTGCCATGCACGGCGAATTTCCTCATCGGCGATGATTCCTCACAATGGATAACCGGAGTCGATACATACAGGGGCATCCAGTACAATGAACTCTATCCCGGTATAGATCTGGTGTACTATGGAACACAGGGAGGGATTAAGAGTATATTCATTGTGGACCCCGGTGCACATCCAGAGGATATCCTCATAGAATACCGTGGACAAACCTCACTCTCCATTCAGTCTGACGGAACACTGCTGATACATACACCTGCGGGAGACCTCACAGAACTCGCACCGGTCTGTTACCAGGAGATAAATGGGGATTTCATACCCGTTGACTGTTCTTTTTCAATAAAATATGAAAATAACGTCGCATTTGAAATTGGTGAATATGATCACGAGAGAGCTCTGATTATCGACCCGGTCATGAAATACGGCCTTTATCTAAGAGGCATAGGTATTGCCAACGGATACGGGGTTGCTGTTGATTCATCGAAGAATGCATACGTAACCGGAATTTCAAATCCCGCTCCATATATTGTGCCTGATCCCGCTGCCGTAGCGAATTTCGGCGGAACGGATGCAATAGTTGTCAAAATAAATTCTGACGGGACAATGCCAATATATATTACCTATCTCGGCGGGTCAGAAGATGACACGGGATCTGCAATCAGGGTTGACGGTGACGGATACGCGTATGTGACCGGTACAACTAGTTCTACCAACTTTCCGGTAGTAAATCCACTTCAATCACAAAATGCCGGACAGACCGATGTGTTCATGTCGAAGATAGGACTTGATGGCTCCACTCTGATCTTCTCCACTTATCTCGGAGGGACAGGAGATGACGAAGGGAATGATGTAGCCATCGATTCTGATAATAATATATACCTGACCGGATCAACCGGCTCCATCCTCTTTCCGGTAATCAGCAGATTTCAGAGGACTTACCTTGCAGGTCAGGAAGATGCATATATTTTAAAAATTGATAAAAACGGAACACAGTTGCTGTATTCCAATTATATTGGCGGGATAACAAGGGATGTAGGATATGGCGTTGCTGTGGATGGAAACGGCGATCCGTACATAACAGGAGAGACCTATTCGTGGAATTTCCCAACGAAAAATGCATATAATCCAGTATTCAGCGGATATAGTGATGCATTCATCACAAAAGTGATGTCTACCGGTGAATCACTTATTTACTCGACATTCCTCGGTGGATCTGCACAGGATGCAGGAAAATCAATCGCAGTCGATGACCAGGGTTCTGCATATGTGACCGGTCTCACCAGGTCTAAGAATTTCCCCACAATGGCAGCATACCAGCCTTTTAACAGGGGAATCATTGACGCATTCCTAACCAGGCTTACTCCAGATGGTACATCACTTGAATATTCGACATATATAGGGGGAACCGGATACGATGAAGGAAGGGGAATTGCTATTGATAGTGCAAGAAGTGTCTATATCGGCGGAGCCACAAATTCCCGCAACCTGGAAGTCATTGACCCCTACCAGCCCGTGTTTGGCGGTGGTGAATATGATGCCTTCGTTGCAAAATTTGTACCCTTTTACGCTTCCCCGGACTATCTCACCTATCTGGGAGGAAACGGCCTCGATCTGGGGAATGGAATTGCCACTGATGAAACTGGAGGCGCATATATCACCGGAATGACCAATTCCATCAATTTCCCAACCGTTGACCCCTATCCGTCCACATTTGGTGACCGCGGCCAGGGAGGATTCATCGCTGTTCTCCTCGACCAGATTGAGCCGCCACGTGTTCCCACAGCTGATTTCGATGCAAATGTCACCAGCGGTCTGGCCCCCCTTACTGTGCAGTTCCAGGATCTCTCCAGCGGCTACCCCACAACATGGCTCTGGATATTTGGTGATGGGAATAACTCTACCAACAGGAACCCGGTCCATACCTATGACTTACCCGGCTCCTACAGGGTCAACCTGACAGCGACAAACTTCATGGGCAGCAATACCACATCAAGACCGGATTATATTGTTGTGCAGGGCGTGCCGCCCACTACCACCCCGACTACTACTATCCCCACTACCACCCCGACTACCACTATCCCCACTACCACCCCGACTAC
>DATKYO010000073.1:0-63782 GCA_035528475.1 Methanoregulaceae archaeon
TAGACCAGCATCCTCTTCGGAGATGGTCCCGGCCTTCACCTGGTTCTTCAGGTATGCACCGGCATCGATGATCCGGTATGGCATAAACACTAATTGCCTGAAAAATAAATAATAGTATCTGCAAGGCTGTGTGCGCAGATGATGATAGTTACCCCCACTGATTCGGGTGATGATGCATGGGCCTGATGCCGCCAGCCTTCAGGCAAAGAGAAGCGTGAGAAACTCCGTGGCTTCCACGCACCCGTACCCGCCCATCATGGCAGATTTTTCTGAAAATTCCATACATGCATCCTGCTCTTTTCCAAGGACGGCAAAAGGTACCGGATCCGCCGTATGCGTCTTTACCCTGATAGGTGTGGGATGGTCGGGGAGGACGGCGATGACTGCTTCAATTTCATCCAGAATAATTCCTATCATCTCATCAACATGTTCAATGGCTGATACTTTCTCGTCAATGCTTCCAAGGTGCCCGGCTTCATCAGGGGCTTCCACATGCAGGTACAGGAAATCAAGGTGTCCCATGGCCGACACAGCATAGCGTGCCTTGGCACTGTAATCCGTGTCAAGGTACCCCGTAGCACCCGGCACCCTGATCACTTCCATGCCGGCACAGCGGGCTATTCCAGCCAGGAGATCCACTGCCGATATCACTCCCCCCGATTTCCGGTATTTTTCACGAAACGCAGGAAGAGCCGGAGCCCTGCCCCCGCTCCAGGGCCAGATCTGCGTGGCGGCCGGTTTTCCGGACCTGATCCGGTCAAGGTTCACTGGATGCGCCCCAAAGAGATCGATGCTCTCCCTGATGCAGCGGGTGAGAATTGCCGCATCCTCCCCTCCAGGGAGGTGAGGGCCAATATCCTGGCCGACAATGTCATGCGGCGGGACAGTTGTCGCTCCCATGCCACCATGGATGACCAGCAGGTTCCGGTAGCTTATGCCAGGGTGCAGTGAGACGGAACCTGCAAGCCTGGGTTGCAAGTCCTTAAAAAGCCTGGCGCCCTCACCGCTGGATATGTGGCCTGCAGAAAAGTCGGCCATAACCCCGTCCTTCACGGTGACCAGGTTGCAGCGGTAGGCAATGTCCGAGTCCGTCAGTTCCAGCCCCATGCTTGCTGCCTCCAGCGGCCCTCTCCCCGTATAGTAACGCTTGGGATCATACCCGAGGATAGAAAGGTTTGCAATGTCGCTTCCCGGTTCGTACCCCGGGGGGATCGTGCGCATCATGCCGCATTTGCCATCCCTTGCAATCCTGTCCATATGGGGTGTACGGGCAAATTCCAACGGAGTTTTCCCCCCCAGTTCGGGGAGTGGTTCGTCCGCCATACCGTCTCCGAGAATCACTATGTATTTCATATGGTCTGGCATTCTGCTCTTCTCCTGCATCAAGTGAGTTTAAGCCCGTCCCCCGGTTTCCCTGATTAGTTCACGTGCCGCCTGCCTTACAGACTCTGCAGAATTGGTTGCAGGCTTCCACCCGAGGGCCTTGAGCCTGTGTACCGAGAGTTGCATCCTTGGGACATCCCCCACCCACCCGCGGTCACCGCCGGTGTACCGGAAGGAAACACCGGAGAGCCCCATCTCCTCAATCACAATGTGGGCAAGTGCTGTCACGTCGATCCAGTCATCAGAGCCGATATTGAAGCAGTTGAAGGGCGCACCGGAGTGGGCGATGGCATACAACACCGCATCCACACAGGCACCGATTGAGAAATAGGACTTAATCTGCTTGCCGTCACCCAGTATTTCAAGTTCATGGGAGTTTTTGCGGAGTTTATGGATAAAGTCCCAGATTACGCCATGATTGCTGCGCTCACCGATGATATTGGCGAACCGAAAGACCCATACCGTCATTCCATACGTCCGCGCATAGGCTGAAATCATGGCTTCACATGCCAGTTTTGAACCTCCATACACGGAGATTGGCTCCATCGGGGTGTAATCTTCAGGCGTCGGGATAACTGTGGCCTCACCGTAGACCGTCGAAGTCGAGGTGAAGACGAGTTCCCTGACATCATATTTCCGCATGGCTTCGAGGACTCTCATTGTGGCGGTCACATTCTGACGAAAGACTTCTTCGGGATTGGAAGCACTTGCGCGGACATCAGGATCGGCTGCGATATGATACACCCGGGCAATGCCCGAAAAAGAGTCCTGCCACCCGTCAGAGAGGAGATCTTTTTGAACGAATCTCACAGCACCGGACTCGATATGCCCCGCGATATTCCTGCGATTTCCTGCACTGAGGTTGTCGATGACAATGACTTCCTCACCGCGCCCCACGAGCGCATCTACAAGATGGGAGCCTATAAAACCTGCCCCTCCGGTGACGATAGCAACCATATCTCTCTCCTGTTTGTTGGTGCTTAATCATTAAAACCTCCCTTTGCCACATAAGTACGTGTGATTCCAAAATCCGATGCCCGCGAAGGCATCACAATATTCTTAAAAGGGATACTCATGGGGGCATGTGACATCATCCCTGGTGTCTCCGGCGGCACAATTGCCCTTATTACCGGGATATATGAGCGTCTTATCAGCGCAATAGGTAATATAGGAGTCTCACCATTCCTCCATCTTCTCAGGGGAGAGAAGGATGAGTGGGAAAAGGGGATCACGCTCATGGATCCCGGTTTTCTTGTGGTACTGCTGGCCGGTATCGGACTTGCTGCTTTGATAATGTCACGAATAATCCTTTTTTTCCTGGATTTTTATGCTGCTGAAACCTTTGCCTTTTTCTTTGGGATTGTATTTGCCTCATCGGCCCTCATTTACTTAAAAATCGAGAAGGCAGACCATATTATTGCGGGAATGTGGGTGTTCTTCGGATTGGTTCTGGGATATTCCATTGCAGGCATGGACCAGGCATCGCTTGGGCATTCGCTCCCGATTATCTTTTTCACGGGAATGGTGGCGCTCTGTGCAATGATACTTCCCGGTATTTCGGGTGCATATATCACGCTTCTATTGAACCAGTATGAGTATCTTCTCGAAGCTCTCAGAAGTTTCGATCTTGCTCCGGTTATCACATTTCTCCTGGGAGGTGTCATGGGTCTCCTGGCATTCAGCCGTGTGCTTCGGTATCTTCTCAGAAACTTCCATACCCAGACCCTGGGATTCCTCACCGGCCTTATGCTCGGGTCCACGCGCCTGCTCTACGATATGATAACAATTGCAGGAGGGACGTTTTTTTCGGTGTGGCCGCTTGTTATCATTGGAGTGGTTCTGGTTGTCGGGATGGAATTCATATGGCGGCGTTATACAGCTCTTTCCAAAAAGAAGGGGATCGAATGAGGGGAGTCACCTGACACTGATCACAATGATAAAACCGCCCCACTCACAACACTAATACTATCTATGTTCATCGGGATCGACCATGGCACAACATCCATGAGGTTCTCAGGCGAGGGAGTACACTGGAAAATCAGCAGGGAGCAGGCCAGAAGGTTTCGCATTGAAGATCTTGAGCAGGTTTGCCCGCTGCCCGAGATCGAAGGGATTGCCCTCTCATATTCCATGGGCGACAATTTCAGCGCCATCACCCCCATGCAAAAGCTGAAGGAGCGGGGGTTGGTGAGCAGGGAAGGGGCAGGAAAGCATATAGGGGGTGGGACGCGGGTCTTTGACCGGATCAGGGATTCGGGGATCCCGACACTGGTTATTCCCGGCCTGCACAGGGGATCGCCTACCGACATCCGGTTTAAGGCATATTCTCATCAGGCCAGCCCTGAAAAAGTTGGTATCGCGTACCAGGCTATGAGAGACCTGGGAAGCGAAGTAGTGGTCTCTGATGTCAGTTCAAACACGGTCACACTCCTGGTGAAAGGGGGGCGGCTGACAGGGGCATTTGATGCCTGCATCTTTGCCCCCGGGAGTGAACACGGGGCACTTGACGTGGATGCTATCCGCAGGATCGATGCCGGAGAATCGACGGCCAATGAAGCGTTCCTCCATGCAGGGGTCGACCATACTCTTCCCGAAAACGAAAGAATACGTACTATAGCAATGTTTTCCGCCATGGAGTGCGCAGCTATGCTTCTCCTCAATCCGGAAGCCCGTGTGGCTCTGGCGGGCAGCCTTGCGCCTTTTGTGGCAGACGAGGTAAAAACCCTCCTTTGCCGGAACGTTATGGTGTATGATGAATGGTGTGCCTCTGATGGGATTGCCCGGATAGCCAGGGATATTTTTTCCGGAACCAGGGAAATTCTCGGCCTGGACGTGGATGTGTAGATTTATATTTATTAATCATGTAAAATTATACAGGGATTTCTTTGAAAGAGTTACGTATTCATGGCAGGGGTGGCCAGGGCTCGGTCACCGCTGCGGAACTTATCGCAGTCGCTGCTTTTGCGGGCGGTGTCTACGCGCAGGCTTTTCCGGCCTTCGGGGTGGAGCGGCGTGGCGCACCTGTTCAGGCATTTGTCAGGTTCGACCAAAAAAAAATCCGGCTTCGCAGCCAGGTGTATGAACCGGACTATATCATTGTCCAGGACAGCAGCCTCATCAGGGATGTGAATGTCTTCCAGGGTGTTCAACCCGGCGGCATCGTAATTGTCAACACGGAAAAGGAGATTTCCTATAATATTCCGGAAGGAGTGAAGCTGATTACAATTGATGCCACATCCATTGCCTTAAAAGAATTGGGGCTTCCAATCACCAATACTGCATTGATGGGGGCATTTGCCGCGGCTTCCGGGGAAATTGAATTTTCTGCTCTTGAGGATGCCATAAAGAAGCGCTTTTCTGGCAAACTTGCCACAAAGAACATCGCGGCAGCCCGTGTTGCCTATGATTCCGTAAAGGGGGTGGCCTGAGTGGCCCTGAACCTGGGATGTACTGCAAAACCCGGTAAGACAAGGGAGAACAAGACCGGCTCCTGGCGGGTTTTCAAGCCTGAATTTATCCATGAAAATTGCACCAAATGCGGGATGTGCAAGATTGTATGCCCTGAAGGGTGCATCCTGGAGAATGAAGAGGATCTTCCTGTCCCTGACTACGATTACTGCAAGGGATGCGGCTTATGCGCTGAAGAATGCCCTGCAGAGGCCATTGAGATGAAAAAGGAGGAGAAATAGATGATGGATATAATGGAGGGGTCGCATGCGGTGTCTCGTGCAGTGACTTTTTGCCGACCAGAGGTTATTGCTGCCTACCCAATCACTCCTCAGACCCATATCGTGGAGGCTCTTGCAGAGATCGTAGCAAACTGCGAGCTTGATGCGGATTACATCACGGTGGAGAGCGAATTTTCGGCGCTTTCGGCATGTCTGGGTGCAAGTGCAGCAGGTTCGCGTGTATACTCAGCTACTACGTCCCAGGGTCTTGCCCTCATGTTTGAGGTCTGCTTCAATGTTGCAGGTATGCGATTTCCGGTGATCATGTCTATCGTGAACCGGGCTCTTGGCGCCCCCTTAAGCATTTGGAATGACCACCAGGACTCCATATCCCTCAGGGACTCGGGCTGGATGCAGTTCTATTCAGAAGACAACCAGGAGGCAACCGATCTTCACTACCTTGCCTACAAGGTGGCAGAAGACCATCGGATCCTTCTTCCGTCGTTTGTCTGCTTCGATGGGTTCATCCTTTCCCATACGTATGAGCCGGTGGACATGCTCACCCAGGAGCAGGTCGACAGTTATCTCCCGCCATTCAAGCCATATCACCGCCTCGATGTCAAAGATCCCATCAGTTTCGGAATGTTTGCCTCGCCTGACTATTACCAGGAATTCAGGTATGCGAATGACCAGGCACTGCATAAGGCCAAGGAGGTAATTGCAGACTACGGGCGCGAATTCGGGGAAATGTTTGGCAGGGATTACAGCGGATTGGTGGAATCCTACCGCCTGGATGATGCTGATACGGCCATTATAGCGCTTGGATCCATCTGCGGAACGGTGAAAGATGCCATTGACGAGATGAGGGATGCCGGTAAAAAGGTGGGCCTCCTCAAAATCAGGGCTTTTCGACCATTTCCGGGAAAAGAGATCGCCAAAGCCCTGCAGGGTGTGAGCCGTGTCGCGGTGCTGGACAAGAATATCTCTCTCGGGTCAAAAGGTGCCGCATGTCTTGAGGTAAAAGACGCACTGTATGGTTCCCAGATCCCGGTACTGGGATATGTCCTAGGGCTGGGCGGGCGCGATATACGGAAAAAGGATATTGCCGCTATCGTCAACAATGCCGAGAAAGGAATAGGAGATATGTTCTATGGACTTCGTGAGGAGGAACTGAAATGACCAACGGATCGTGTGATCTATTTGAATCCGGTCACCGGGCCTGTGGAGGATGTGCAGCGGCCCTGGCTGCAAAGCTGATCCTGGAAGCCGCGGGAGAAGATACCATTGTTGTTTCAGCCACCGGATGTATGGAAGTGTTCTCAACCCCGTACCCGGAGACTGCCTGGAAAGTGCCCTGGATCCATTCGCTTTTCGAGAACAATTCCGCGGTTGCATCCGGTGTCGTTGCATCACTCAAAAAACAGGGGAGATCGTCGAAGGTGATCGCCATTGGCGGCGACGGAGCAACTTTTGATATAGGTATGCTCTGTATTTCCGGAGCATTCGAGCGGGGGCATGATTTCACCTACATCTGCTACGACAATGAGGCGTACATGAATACCGGTATCCAGCGGTCAGGGGCAACTCCCTATGATGCCAGCACTACCACAAGTCCGGCCGGCAAGTGCTCATTCGGGAACCCTCGCCCCAAGAAGGACATGCCGATGATCCTGGCCGCTCACGGGGCCCCCTATATTGCTACCGCATCCATTGCATATCCGGCGGACTTGAAAAAGAAAGTGCAGAAGGCCATCAACATCCCCGGACCATGTTATATCCAGGTTCATGCACCCTGCTGCACGGGCTGGGGATTCGAGGGTGAGAAGACTATTGCTATCGGAAAGCTTGCGATTGATACAGGCCTCTGGGTAAACTATGAGATGGAGAACGGTATGGTGACCCGGGCAAAAAAGGTGAAAAGAAAGCCTGTTGAAGAATATCTGAAAGAACAGAAAAGGTTCCGGCATCTTTTCAAACCCAGAACAAATGATGAGGAAATCGCCAAAATTCAGCAAATTGCCGATCGAAATGCCGAAAAGTACGGCATCGATATTGTCCTGAAAAAATAATACCTTTTTTACCTATTATTTACATAGAATTTCTTAATGTGGCACTGCGTATGCAGGGTTGGAGAATACCCATTGAGATATACTTTTTTTCTGAAAGGGGGGAATATTCCTGGCAATTAAACCCAGAGTGCTGGTGATGGATGACGAAGAGGGAATCCGGGAGATCGTCAGAAAAATTCTTGAGCATCTCCAGTGCGAGGTCCGGGTGGCCGTGCATGGCGATGAAGCAATCTCTCTCTTTTGCAAGGCCATGGATGAAGGGATGCCTTTTGACCTGGTGATCATCGATCTGACAATCAATGTGGGGAAGGGGGGGCTCGAAACCCTTGAGGGTCTCAGTGATATTGATCCCGGGGTAAAGGCGATAGTGTCCAGCGGGCGTATTGATGACCCCGTAATGAAGGATTTTCAAAAATTCGGGTTTATGGGAATTATGCCAAAACCGTACCGTATCGCGGAAGTAAAAGAGCTTCTCATAAAGCTTATTCCAGGATATCAGGGATGATTTGGCCCTATCCTCCCTTACGGCGCCAGGTCAGCAGAAAGGGGAGAAGTAAGACGATGGCGAGTATGATCCAGAAATTTCCAAAGAATAACAGGAGATCTTCGCGTCCCGGATCATAAAATCTCAATTCAAATGTTCGCGTGGCATTCCATTCGACGAGGGTGCTCCCATCTTCGCGCGATGTAACGACTGCCCCGGGACTCACCATGCCAAGCAACGGATTTGTCACTTCAAGTCCCTGCGGCAGGGTTACCCGCACCCCGTATGGTTCGGGGTATGAGGCGGAAAGATGGTTTTCCCGTAATTCTCCCTGGTACCGAATTGTATAATTTCCCTCTTCAAATTTAATGAGTGAATTTCCACTCCACTGGTACGTGCAGGGGGAGCAGTTTCCGGACAGTGTGACATTCTCGGCCTTGAACGGAATTCGTTCTCCAAGCATCCCTGCCTGGGTGAATTCGAACATATCGGCATTCTTCACCTGGATGGCGGCAAAATAGGCACTGCCGTTGGGGAAAACGGCATATTCAGCTGAAAGGCCCTGAACGGGTACGACGATCAGGAACGCTGCAATACAGAGAGCAGCGAGTCCAAATCGGCATCTATCTCCACTGGGGAGTCGCATTGTGCGATCACCGTTTCCGGGTCTTTCAACAGGTGTCCTGTCACCACGCATACAATCCGCTCATCATGGTCTATTACACCTGCTTCTACCAGTTTTTTCACACCGGCAACTGACGCAGCAGACGCAGGTTCGACACCAATTCCTTCTTTTCTGGCCAGATCGCGTTGCATGGCAAGTATTTCCTCGTCGGTCACTGATTCGGCGGTTCCGCCCGTACTCCTGATAGCGGTCAGGGCTTTTTCCGCGTTGACAGGGGCTCCTATCCGTATGGCCGTTGCAACAGTCTCCGGCTCCTGTTCGGGAACGACCTCGGGGAGATTCTGGTGTATGGCCCTGACAATGGGACTGGAGCCAATCGCCTGGATGCCTGTCATCATGGGCAGCCGTTCAATCAATCCCAGTGCAGCAAGTTCGTTGTATCCTTTATGTACTGCAGAAATGTTTCCGGCATTCCCAACCGGGAGCACCATCCGGTCCGGGACCTGTCCAAGCTGGTCCACTACTTCAAACCCGATTGTCTTTTGCCCTTCAAGCCTGAAGGGGTTCACCGAGTTGAGGAGATAGAGCCCGTGCGAGAGGCACAATTCATGAACCATTTCCAGCGCCCGGTCAAAGTTACCACGAATTGAGATGACCTGTGCTCCGTGCATAAGAGCCTGGGCAACTTTGCCAAGGGCCACTTTTCCCGAAGGTAGCAGCACGACGGCAGGTATTCCCGCTTTTGCTGCATATGCGGCAAGGCTGGCCGAGGTATTTCCCGTACTTGCGCACGCCACTGTGCTTTTTCCCAGCTGGATAGCCATGGACACCCCCACTGTCATGCCCCTGTCCTTGAACGAACCTGAAGGGTTCATGCCCTCATGTTTGGCATAAAGGTAGGGAAGCCCCATCTCTGCCCCCAGGCGGTGGAGATGGTACAGGGGTGTTCCCCCTTCCTGGAGGGTGACCGGATCGATTGTGACCGGGAGGAGTTCCCTGTAACGCCAGACTGAAAGGGGCCGTTTTTCCCACATGGACCGGGCTACCCTTATAGAGTCGAGGTCATATTCAACCGCGAGAAGATGCCCGCATTTACGGCAGTTATAGATTATCTCGTCGGGTGGATATGGCGTCCTGCAGTTTACGCACACAAGACGATACATGGTACAGGATGGGCGTTCATTGGTAAATATAGAAACGGTGAACTCTTTGCTATTGGAGGAGGTTGAAATGAAACGCAATGCGGGAGATTATCTCCTACCCGCCGGTTTATTCGCATGCACCGGGTATTTAGGCGTAGATTCCGGCGTTTTCAAATAATGTAACGGGAGAGATCAGTCCTCCGGTCGCGCGATACGGGGATGCAACTCCTGGCATCCTCAACCGCATTCCGATCAATTGATGCCTTCATCAGTCCGTCATCTTCCCCCAGCCTGCATATAATTTGTCCCCCGGGATCGGCCGTCATGGACCCGCCTGCGTAGGAATCCACAGGAGTGCACCCCGTCGTGTTCACACCCACCACGTACATCTGGCCCTCCAGCGCCCTGGCCCTGATGAACAATTCCCAGTGGTCACTCCGCGAACCCGGCCAGGCGGCAGGAACAAGAACACCCACCACTCCGGCGTCCGCATAAATCCTGAACAGGGAGCTGAAGCGGAGGTCATAACAAATCGCAATACCAAGCGTATTCCCCTCGAGATCGAAGATTGCCGGGGAATTGCCATGGGTATAGTTCCGGTCTTCACCTGCCGGGGAGAAGAGGTGGCATTTGGAATAGGATGCCATTTCCTCTCCGTTCCGATCCAGCACTATGCAGGTATTCCTTGGAAGCGGGTCATGCATCTCACGGAATGAGCCGAGGACTGCAATTCCGTATTCGCTGGCCAGCGCACCCAGACGCGAGACAATCGGCCCGTCTCTTCCCTGCAGATGCATGTGGGAGGAGGGATCCCAACCGGTGGCAAACTGCTCGGGGAAGCACACGAGGCTTCCTCCAAGTCGCGCTGCCTCTTTTACCAGGGGTTCGGCCTTTGCCAGGCTTTTTTCGGGATCCTCCCAGTTGCTTGCTATCTGCGCACCGAAGATCAGCATTTCAGGAAAATATGAGATCATAGATCCATACCATCTTTTCGGTATGTTCAGGCCCCAGCCAGGAGGGGGAAGGCTGAACGGAGCCCGGTTATGACAAACTGAACGGCGATGGCAATGAGAAGCATACCCATCAGGCGGTTGATTACGCGAAATTCTTTCTGGCCTATCCTGGCGACGATCAGTTCGGACCTGACCATCATCACATAGGTAATGATGATGGCGAGGGTGATTGAGGCAATAACAATAGCCATCTGAATGATGATTCCCAACGAACCGGCAGTCAGTACGATTGTTGTGGTAATCGCACCGGGCCCGGCAATCATAGGTATGGCCATTGGCATCACAGAAATATCCTCTCCCTCTATACTCTCGTATTTCTCTGTATCAGTCATTTTGGTCCGTGATGTCCGTGCATATACCATCTCCATTCCAATTCCGAAAAGGAGTATGCCCCCACCTATCCTGAAGGCATCCAGGGTGATCCCGAAGAGTTGCAAAAGAAGTCCTCCGAGCAGCGTGAAAGCGATCAGGATCAGGAATGCATATACGCAGGCATCCTTGGCAATTCGCTGCTTTTCGGGGGTTTTTATATCAGAGGCAAGAGAGACGAAAACCAGTGTGGCTGCAAGCGGATTGATGATGATAAGCATGGAAGAGAGGGATAGAAGTGCAAAATTCACCAACTCCCCTGTCATGTGCCATCTGTTTGGTAGTATGGGATTAAGAGATTTTCTAAAGAAAAGAGAGTTTATTCGTAAAGGACCGATTCGTCGATCCGTTTGTAGACAACCAGCTCATCGGGGGAGAAATGTATGGATATCTCTCTCTCGGCGCTTTCCGGAGAATCAGAGGCATGAATGACATTTCTTCCGATATCCATTGCCAGGTCTCCCCGGATAGTCCCGGGCATTGCTTCTGCAGGGTTGGTTGCTCCAACCAGGCTCCTGACTACAGGTACCACATTTTTTCCTTCCCATACCATGAGAAAGCAGGGGCCGCTCGTGATGAAATGCCTGAGTGCCGGGAAGAATGGTTTCTCCAGATGTTCTTTGTACTGTTCAAGAACCCTCTTTTCCGATAGCTTTTCAAAGCGTGCTGCCAGCATCTTGAGGCCTTTTCCCTCCATCCGCGAGACAACATCGCCGATGAGACCACGGGCCACACCGTCAGGTTTCACCATCACAAAGGTGCGGTCCATGGGTACTCACTCCTTCCCCATGGCCTTGCGGCCGGCTGCGGTCCATGGTACACGGCGCGGAGCTCTTTTCAGTTTGTAATTGTTCTGGCATTTTGAGCAGCAGAAATAATAGACAGTGCCATCCTTTCGGACATACATCTTCCCGGTTCCGGGCTCGATAGCCCCTCCGCAGAAGCTGCAGTTACGCATCTCCACCACAACAATCACCGCCTCGACAATTTCTTTGCCTCACGCTCCGTCTCCAGGAGCATCAGCACGTCACCCTCACGGATCGGCCCCAGCGTGTTCCGGGTGATGATTCGCCCTTTATTGGCGCCATCAAGGATCCGGCACTTTACCTGCATGGCCTCCCCATGCATCCCGGTAGAACCGATAACCTCAATCACTTCAGCCGGCGTCCCTTCATTTGCCATGGTTCCCTCACTCTCTCAGTTCATTGATCTGCTTGGCGACTTCGTCAACCAGATCTTTAGCCTTTCCGGGTTTGACTATTGCAGCAGCAGTGGATCCAACGTCAAGGCCGCTCGCGGCACCGATATCGTTCTGCTTGTTGATGAACAGGTACGGGATCTTTTTCTCCTCGCAAAGGGGTGCAAGGTGCATCACAATCTCTTCCGGCTCCACGTCACCTCCAATCAGCACCAGCGTGGCAATGCTCCGTTCGATTGCTTTTGTCGCCTCGTTCGCTCCTTTCTTGATCTTACCTGTGTCTTTTGCAATTTCAAGTGCTTCAAGGGCTTTGTTCTGAATTTCTTCAGATATCTGGAATTTTACGTATGTCTTGGCCATAACTCACCTCATTCAGGAGTAGCGTCTCCCTCATCACTCATCAGTCAGTGACGACGATGTAGTCATATCAATTAGACAGGAGCAGAAATAAAGGTTTGTAAAGTGCGGTTTCCGGCCATATTTTGCCTGATAATTCCTGTTATCCTGATGGGAGGAATTTTTTTTTCCAGACATTAAGGAAGGTAATAGATCTGTATCCCTTCCTGATCATATATAGGGGAAAGGCCTGACTTCTCCACCCGTACCGAATACTGTTCCCTCTCAGGATCTCCCACATACAACAGGTTTGCCCCGTACTTCTTCATAAGGGGGATTGTCATCGTGGGATTTTCATATATCAGCCTGACATCGCCGGGCCGTTCTCCGCTCCAGTTTCCTGATCTCCACATATATTCGTGGAATGGCATTCCGATAATGGCCGGTATACCGGTAAATGATGAGATCCGGGAATAATAGGTGTAATCACCCCCTTCAGCCTCCACAATTCCGAATTCCCCTTCAAGTGATCGGAGGTACCGGACTGCGCGGGCATCTCCGGGGTGTGTCTCTTCAATATATGCCAGTCCGTCAAGGGTGGAACCGTACGGTGAGTCAATTGGGATCACAATGGGAATGACCAGAAGCAGGGCAATTACGGCCACTGTGGCTCCCTTCACCAGGCCGGCCGGAAGTGAACCCCTGGGTATCCACGGTGAAAGAAGTGTGCCAAGCATGGTAAACGAGGAGGCACCCATGAGGAGCCAGGCCGCAATATAGAATTTAAAGACTGTATTCATGCGGAAATAGGTATCACCCATGTTATCTTTGAGATAAAAGAACTCGCATATCACCACCACAAAGAGGCCCAGTATTGCCAGCAGTTCGGCCGGATTTTTTGATCTTCGGGCCAGGAAATACACAAGCGGGATGACACCCACCGCGGCGGCAGGATATCCGAGAAGGGCTATAGGAATGGGTATTGCCAGGAGATAGGGCATCTTTCTGATGTCACCCGCCAGGTAGACGATATAGATCAGGATAAAAATGCCGTGAATGAGGAGGAATTCGGCCGGAGTACTGGGGATTCGTACCACTCCTATGCCGAGGATTCCGGAAGTGCTCATCTGCAGGTAGAAGGGCAGGTACAGCACCACGGATAAAACCGGAACAAGAATGAGAAACGCATACCCTTTCTCAAGGAATTCCCTGCCTGCCTCGTACAGTGCAGATACCCCTCCATTCTTTCCGGCATGTCGGGGAGATGCAGGTTCCTCACCTCTTGACTCCCGGAGGATCAACACCCCGAAAAGAAGCGTGATAGGGGCATAGATGATGACATCCCAGCTATTGATAAGCGGCATGGATCCAAGGCTTATGGCCGAAAGACAGGCTATTATGAATTTCTCCCGGGTTCCTGCCCGGTTCCACTTCTTCCAGGCGTAGACGAGGAGGAAGATCAGGAATACCTGGTTGAAAATTCCGATTACATGCGCATGTACATCACCCCACAGGAAGGAGAAGAGGGGGAATTCATTGATGGTGTTCGTAATTGTCCTCGTACTGTCCCAGAGAATAGCACCCCACGCTTTCCCCTGTATCGCCTGCCAGATAAAGGAGGGGTTTACCACCAGAAACGTTGCAAGCGGGAGCCATCGGAAACGGTCTGAAAGGAGGTGCCCAAGGGCGTACATGTTCAGGGCTGAGAATCCAAGTACCGTTGGCAGTGCCAGGTTGAAGGCGATGTTCGAAGGAACGCCGCTCACAATTGCAAGCGCCCCGAAGATCCAGTACCCGAGATAATAATAGACTCCCAGGTCCCCTCCCAGGTACCACGGGTCCATAGGGGGCACCACGGGGTTCCTGATAATTGACGCCATGAATGCGTGGTCCATGAACTTTTCCGCATAAGAAATGCTGGGATTGGCAAACCTGATCTCCAGCATCAATAAAAAGAAGACCAGGAATATTAAAGCCCATTTCCACTGGCTCCTCAATTCGGCCCATGAATATTCTCTCCTTATAATGGCCAGGACCAAAAGAATGGCGAACGGGATGAGCGCCAGATAGAGTGGAATAGCGGCCAGGCCGCAGTACCACGAGATGAGGCAAAAAAGCAGCAGCGAGGCTGAGAATGAGAGAGGATATGCATATTCCCGGAATGCAGGCTTCAGGTAGGGCCAGAGGGAGATCTGGAGAAAGACCAGGATGGCCAGCCAGGAGATAACTGCGACCAGCTGGGCATCATATGCCAGGATCCTTCCCTCCCTCGAGCTCCTTTCTGAATGCCGATTTCATGGTATCCAGTACCCATCCGCCAAAGAAGTATATAGACACGATTCCTCCGGCAAGCGTGACGAGGTTCTTTAAGAGATGGTCAATTACAGCAATCAGAGTGGCTGTCACCGGTGAAACCCCTGCCAGTGAGAAAGTGAGGACAACTGCCAGTTCATATGTCCCCACGCCACCCGGCGTGAGTGGAACCGCCTTGACCAGGTTTCCGATCACTACTGCCAGCACGATGAGTGCAAAAGGTATGTGCTCCTGGAACATCAACACGACGAAGAAACAGACCAGCACATCAAGCAGCCAGATAATGATAGATTCCGTGGTGAGCTCAACCATGGAACGAACCGTAAGTGATGCCTGCCTGACCTGCTCAAGCATGGTCATTATGATCTTTAAGTAGCGGTTTTTTGGAGAAAATTTCCCTATCAGGTGGAGAAAACCAAAAAAGGCCACCCCTGCTGCAAGGAAACCGATGATGAGGAAATAAAACCAGTCCGGAGCATCCAGCACAAAGAGAAGCGATATGGCCCCGAGAAGCGCCACGGTTACAATATCGAAGACCCTCTCAACCACCAGCGATGATATTCCCTTGGATACTGTCGACTTGTATTCATGTTTCAGGATGAAAACACGGACAAGATCACCCAGGCGGGCGGGGATCACCAGGTTTACAGTCTGGCTGACAAAGATGCAGGCCGTGGAGAATGTGAGTCCTGCCGGGATCTCCAGTCCTTTTAGTATCTTCTGGTAACGAAAACCCCGCAGCCACCAGGCAGCGATGCAGATAATTGTGGCTACCAGTAGATAGACCCAGTCGGCATGTTCCAGGCCCAAAAGGAGATCATCCCATACACTCGCCAGCATATAGATGATGAGTCCTGCGGCGATCAGGGTTGAAAAAATAATCGCGCTAATCTTTCGATACATTCAACTGCCACCAGAGGCGAAGGATCGCCGTACCCATGTCAATTACATCATTTTTTCGCACTGTAGTTCCCGGCCCCTCTTCCCAGTGAACAGGTAATTCGCATACTTTGTAGCCTTCCTTCTGCGCCCTGACAAGGAGTTCGGTATCCCAGAACCAGTGACCTGCCTTAACCCGTGGAAGCAGCGCCATCACTCGATCCCTGTGGAATGCCTTAAACCCGCACTGGTGATCATAGAGCCGGCTTCCAAGCATCGTCCTGACAAGCGTGTTATACCCCCTGCTGGCTATCTCCCTCTTGCCGCTTCGCCTGATGTTGCTATCCGGAAGAAGCCGTGACCCTGTGGCTATATCATATCCTTTCCTGATAGCACCGATGAGTGCCGGCAGATATGTCATATCCGTGGCCAGGTCCACATCGTAATAACAGACAATACGTCCGCGTGCCTGCCCAAAAGCCCTGTTAAGCGCATTACCCCTTCCCTGTCTCTCGTCGCTGTGGAGGAGCCGTACCCTGTGGTCCTTTTCTTCCCATGAACGGATGTATTCGAAGCTTCCATCTGTACTGCCGTCTTCTGCGATGATGAGCTCAAACTCCCGGCTTATGGTCTCCAGTACCTGCAGCGATTCCGGGATAGCCCTTTCCAGCGCCGGCCTGTCGTTGTAGACCGGAATTACCGCACTTATCTCCGTATCGCCGTTCATGTTTCCTCCGCCTTGTCGATAAGTGCAGTTACTTCGTTGCCGGCGATTACGGATCCGTTCATACTTCGTTCAGGGTAATTCGGCCGGGAAAACATCCCGGCGAAGTAAAGACCGTTCCGGGAGTATTCGGGGATGAGTGACCGGTAGCCGGTTGTATAGACGGGTCCGGCCAGCGGTTCCACTGCAAGCCTGTGCCATAGCACAGCGGATTCGGGAATCTGAAAACGGGTACAGAAGTCACCGAGCATCAACGTGTCTATCTTCTCCGGCATCTTCCCGGAAAAGTAGGATGCAAGATACACGATATGTTCACCATACCGATCTTTCGGGATGAAATTTGTATGGGAGACAACCGCACCATAGGGTGCCGGGTCCTTCATGTTCAGCCAGTATATCCCTTCAGTGACATCCCTGTCCAGTCCGAGAGCCATACAGGCAGCTCCCTGGTAGGGAAGAGGAGTGGAAGGGGTATCACCGGGGGCTCCGAGTACATGAGGGGGGATGGTAGAAAGCACGGTATCGTACAGCCTGCCGTTCACCCGCCACCCGTATTGATCCTTCTGAAGCGATATTACGGGATCATTCACGCGAACTACGCAGTTGCTGCCGATGGAGCGTTCAAGACCGTCGATCAGCACCTGAAATCCACCTTTCAGGTAGCCAAGCCGTTCACCTGAGAGGCCCCTGTTGGATCGAATGGAAATACGGCTGATAAGCCAGGCGGCCGACACCTCGTTCCTTCCCTCCCCGAACTTGGATGTAAGGAGTGGCTCGAAAAATGACCGGTAGATATTCCCCCCGAGTCTCTCCATGATAAAATCACGGGCGGTGACGGTATCCAGGGCAGTGGCATCCATCTTTTTTGCACTCATCACCAGCATGCCCAGCCGGGCTTTTTCTGCAAGGGAAAGCTCCGGGTACCGCAGTATCTCAAGGGGAGAACTGAGTGGATATATGGTTTTATTGGAATAATATCCGGTAGTTCCTTTCAACCATTCCAGGCGGTCATGAATGCGAAGATCCTCCATGAGTAAAAAGAGGTCCGTGTCACCGGCAAAACAGTGGTGATAATATTTTTCCAGCCAGTAGTCATTGATATGGTATGAGGAGAGGCATCCTCCCAGATGGTCTTTTTTTTCATAAAGTTCCACTTCATGCCGGCTGCCCAGGCGATGGGCTGCGACCAGGCCGGTTAATCCTCCTCCAATAATGCAGACCTTCATACTCACCAGCTCTGTATAAATTATACGAAAGAGGGATAAAAAAGACTCCGGAAAACGAATGCTTTTATTATCGGCTCTATACTTGAAGAGGCTTTATAAGAAAGTATTTCAACTCTCGCAAGAAACCATTTTAGTTGATAAAATCATAATATCTTGCCAATACGGACGGTTGGTGACACTTTCATGAAAATATTTTTTATTGGATTCGGTCAGGCTGGAGGAAAGATAGTGGATATGTTCATCGAGCAGGACAAAAAGCTCGGTAGGGACAGTTTCCGCGGAATCATTGTGAATACCGCCAGAACTGATCTAATGGGGCTGAAAAATATCGAATTGAAGGACCGCATCCTTATTGGCCAGACGGTGGTGAAAGGTCACGGTGTTGGTACCGACAATGCTGCAGGTGCAAAAATCACCTTCGATGAAGTGGACAGCATCATAAGCGCCATCGACAAGAGAGGTACCCACGATGTGGATGCCTTCATAATTGTCGCAGGTCTTGGAGGAGGCACGGGGTCGGGTGGCTCCCCGGTCCTTGCCCGTCACCTGAAAAAGATCTACCGGGAGCCTGTATACGCCCTGGGCATCCTGCCGGCACCGGAGGAAGGAAGACTATATTCCTACAACGCGGCCAGGAGCCTGGCGACGCTCATCAAGGAAACTGACAATACCTTCATTTTTGACAACAGCGCCTGGAAGAATGAAGGAGAAAGTATTAAAACTGCATTCAGCCGTCTGAATGATGAGATTGTCCGTCGTTTCGGGGTCCTTTTCAGGGCAGGCGAGGTAGGAAAAGCAGGAGTTGGCGAGATGGTAGTCGACTCCAGCGAGATCATCAATACCCTTCGGGGAGGCGGGATCACTTCTGTGGGGTATGCTATCACCGAAGTGATCAGTTCCCGGAAAAAGAAATCGATGGGATCTTTTATCGGCGGCCTAAAACGGAAGAAGAAAGAGGCTACAGAGGAAGTGCTCCTCGGAGAGGACCGTACGGCAAAGATCATCTCACTGGTCCGGCGGGCCATGCTCGGTCGCCTGACCGTCCCATGCGATTTTTCGACGGCCGAACGGGCGCTTGTCCTGGTTGCAGGACCGCCCGATGAGCTTGACAGAAAGGGTATCGAGAAGGCCAAGAGCTGGGTGGAGGAGAATATTGCCGGTGTGGAAGTCCGGGGCGGCGATTATCCTGTAAATAGCGAGTATGTGGCCGCAGTTGTGGTGCTGTCTACCGTCAGCAATGCCCCGAGACTCAAAGAACTTATGAGTATTGCCAGAATAACAAAGGAAGATGCGGCGAAATCGCAGGAGAAACAGCCGCTCCTGATTGATGACGATATCGAACCATTATTTGAGTGAGTGAAAATGAGCAAAACAGCGAAGATTATAGGAGTTCTGACACTTATTTTCTGCATTGTACAGATTGCATCGGCCAATATCGCCGTCGGAAATATAGGCATCTCCCCGAGCGGTGATCTGGTTTCGGGACAGACCCAGGTATCAGTTTCTTTTGTCATTGAATTTGCTTCGTCTGGAGGATACACGTTTGATAACGAGAATACGCTCCAGATGTCAACGGATCTTGATTCGGCTACATGGTCATATGTGATCATCCAGGACGGTGTTGAAAATCCTGCTGCGCTTGAAGTAGGGTCAAATGTCAATATCAATGGCTGGGTCCTCTCCTACCCCTCCAACCGTGAGATCTCTATGAGAGTGAACATGAATGGAATGGCGCCCCAGGTGGATACTTCTGAGGAGAAAGTGGTGATAGGTATTGCCGAGCTTTCCAGCAGGGGAAGTGTTATATCCAGCAGTGTGGTGGAAAAAACGGCATTAGTGCTCAATCCTTCTCAGATAGACGAGGTTATCACCAGCGGCAAGATAGAATTGAACAGCATCAGGAGCAGCCTTGACTCACTCGCTGCAGCGGGTGTGGATGTGTCAGCGGCTGAAACTAAATATTCGCAGGCAGAAAGTAATCTCCAGAATGCAGAACTATCATCAGATTATGCCCGGGCCCAGTCATATGTAAGTGCGGCTCAGACAGCCATCAATGAGTTAACGATTCTTTTGCAGCAAATGCAGGCACAGAAAGCAATAAATGATGCAAATGTCCCGGTGGAGCAGACCGATGAACTCATCACCTATTTCAAGGTCAACAAGAGTATGGATGCGGATCCCCGCCTGGCGCCAATCATCACCAAGCGGGAAATTGCTGCTGGCCTGGTAGTGGACGCCCGTGATCTGGCAAGCGAAGAAAAGTACAACGATGCAATCCAAAAGGCCGGTGAAGCATACGAAAAAGCCAATGAAGCACTCAATGATGCAATTGCCCTGAAGGAGAATGTCGATTCCAATCCCCTGTCTGGACTGGGCGGCATGATCAGCGGCGCCCTGGTCCCCATCGTCATCATAATAGTCGTTGTGGTGCTGGCTGTTGCGGGGTTCCTCTTCTTCCGGGGAAGACGGCGCTGGGACGAACTGGGATAACATCCATTTCGGATCAAGAATATCATTCTCTTTTTTTTGACTATGTTGTCTTCTTCCCCTTTCCCGTGAAGGCAGGAATTTTATCCTATTGCAGTCCCCCATCGCCGTGTGGGTTCGCCGCAGCGGCAGGGGGAAGCGGAGCGTGGCCGCTGGGAGCGTCTGATGAATCTTATACATCAGATGAATCTTAAGGTTCCAGATACCCGGGATCTCCGGCAATCACTCCGATATGAGGAGGCTTGCTGTCTGCCTGTAAATTATATACACATCCAGGCAACGGTCACTGTAGCCATCGGGAGTGGGGATAAGAAGTAGATTCACCTCCCAGAAGTGTCAGAGATTATTGCAGAGTAAACCAGACAGGTTGGCTGAAAGAAAAGAGGATCTTTAAGGTGGTGTTACTCCTGCCTTTTCGTACAGACCGGGTTTTGTGAAGATATCGATATTGATGCTCCCCATCTTACCGTCACGTTTGAAGTAGTATTCCAGGAGCCTGTCCTCGTTGTCATATATTGAGAACCAGTAGCTCAATTTGAAGGTATGCTTGTCATAGCCGTCCAGGGAGTCAAAGCTATCCTGGTCATGGGTCATCACCATGTCCGCATCTAGGGGGTATATCGTCGATTGATCGACTATCTGGCCATAAAACCGCATTTTATCCCATTTATCTCCCCGGTAGTACCAGGGGAGCGGCCAGTAGTTCTTGGAGGCGATGACCACGGCATCAGAAGCATCGATCAGTTTCATCACCTCCCTCATATCCTCTGAGTTCTGGACCTGGACGATCGGTTCGTTTACGTCTGCAGGGACGAATGCCACATGCCAGGTCATCACAACCAGGAATATACATCCTACCAGGGCAATGGCTGTCTTCCGGGTTGACATCATGTATACCGAGACCAGGATCATTGGCAGCAACGAATGGATAACCAGCCAGGGGACTTTCTCCCCTATATAGGCATAAGCGGCTATCGCCACCACCATCCAGTAGATGCAGAAGAGGAAGAAGACCTCTTTTTTGTTCCATGGGACATTCTCCCTGTAATGGATGTGTGTCTCAATATCCGGAATTTCTACTTTTTTTCTATTCAAACGTTTTTTTGCCCCTTCAATCCAGGCAGGGAACGGATTGTGCCGATCAAGGAACTGTACTGTTCCGAATATGGCCAGGAGGAATATGGGGACTTCATACAGCAGGAAGAGAATGATATAGAAAAACCAGGGTCCGCAGATACGGCACATCCCGTGCATCCCCACCCAGTGGTTGTAGGCATTGATCCACCCTGTCGCGATAATTTCGAAATGATCACCGAAGGACGAATAGAAGAGAACCATTATTCCCAGCGTCACGAGCAGACCGAGAACGAGATCCCTCTTCCAGGTGGGTGGCAGGTGGATATGTTTCTTCCAGAGCAGATAGATGGCAAAGGTGGCGAGTACGATCAGGAAGATGGGCATATCCTCCTTGAGAGTCATACCCCCGGCAATGGCAACACCGGCGATGAGAGCATAGCGGAGCTGACCCCTGTCGAGGTAGTAGAGGAGTGCCACCAGAATCAGAAATGTGAAGAAGAGCTGGAATATGTCATGGCGGAGGAACCTGGAGAAATAGACCAAATCGGGCGAAATTGCTACAAAAAGGCCTGCAATAAGGGTCTGTTTTTTATCGAGGTAGCCCAGGCGGTATATCGCATATACCAGTGGGATGATCGCCGCTCCGAAAAGCGCAGGAAGGATCCTTGCTACAAGATCGGACTGGCCGAAGAGATAAAACATGCCTGCGGTGAGATAGTAGAGCAGCGGTCCATGGTACATGGGGTCATAAGTATAGCTTCCATTGGTGACCAGCTCATAACTGAACCAGGCATGAATTGCCTCGTCATGGTGAAGGAGTTTTAAGTCAAGAGCAAAAAATCGTACGAAAAATCCAATTAGAAAAATTATAAGAAAAAGGTTCCTGAAAGAGAACCATTTTCGAATTTGATAAGGAAATCCGGCGGTCAAAGCCGCTTCCTCAACTTTCCAGTACTATCTCGATGCCAATATCTTTCGGGACCTGTGTACGCATGAGCTGGCGTAGTGCCCGCTCATCTGCGTCAATGTCGATCAACCTTTTATGAACCCTCATCTGCCACCGATCCCAGGTGGCAGTCCCTTCTCCGTCAGGGCTCTTGCGGATCGGAACCACAAGTCTTTTTGTGGGCAGGGGGATCGGTCCAGCCAGATTGACACCCGTGCGTTCAGCGATTTCACGAATTCGGTCACAGACCATCTCCACTTTCTTGAAGTCGGTCCCAGTCAGGCGTATTCTGGCTTTTTGCATAGATACTCACCAAAAATATTATTTATCTCATCTGTTTGGCCTGGACGCCAATACACATGCCTGCGGCAATGGTAGTTCCCATATCGCGGATAGCGAATCTTCCCAGCTGGGGAAGTTCCTTCACATCCTCGATGACCATCGGCTTGGTAGGCTTGACCTGCACAATGGCTGCATCTCCGGTTTTAATGAAGGTGGGGTTTTCCTCCTTGGTCTGGCCTGTCCTCGGATCGAGTTTCTTCTTGATCTCGATGAAGGTGCAGGCTGTCTGGGTGGTGTGGCAATGGAAGACCGGGGTATATCCTACGGTGATTGCACTGGGGTGCTGGAGCACCACTATCTGGGCGGTGAACTCGTCAGCAACGGTGGGCGGAGCATCGGCCGGACCACACACATCTCCACGGCGGATGTCACCCTTGCCAAGTCCCCGAACATTGAACCCGACGTTGTCACCGGGGAGTGCCTGGGGAATCTCTTCGTGGTGCATCTCGATGGATTTTATTTCACCTTCCTTGTTGGCAGGCATGAAGGAGACTTTCATACCCTTCTTCATGATACCGGTCTCCACACGGCCGACAGGCACGGTCCCGATACCGCTGATGCTGTATACATCCTGTATAGGCAGGCGGAGTGGCTTGTCGATCGGTTTATCGGGCTCTTTTAACGTGTCAAGGGCCATGAGCAGAGTCGGTCCCTTGTACCAGGGGGTATCATCGCTCTTCTTCGAGATATTTGTCCCGGCGAGAGCACTGGTGGGGATGAAAAGCGTCTGTGCCGGGTTGTACCCAACCATCTGAAGGAGGGCGGAAAGGTCCTTTTTCACTTCTTCGAACCGCTTTTCATCGTATTTTGCCGCGTCCATCTTATTGATGGCGATGATAAGCTGGCTGATACCAAGGGTCCTGGCCAGGAATACGTGTTCCTTGGTCTGTTCCATTACTCCGTCAGGAGCGGCTACTACCAGGATGGCAGCATCTGCCTGCGAGGCACCGGTGATCATGTTCTTGACAAAGTCACGGTGACCGGGGCAGTCTACCACGGTAAAGTAGAACTTGGGGGTATCGAACCTCTTATGGGCGATATCGATCGTGATACCCCTCTCCCTCTCCTCCTTTAAGTTGTCCATTACCCAGGCGAATTCAAAGGTAGCCTTACCCTTTGATTCAGCCTCTTTTCTGTATCCCTCAATAATGTGTGCGGGAACAGTACCGGTCTCGAACATAAGCCTTCCGACCATGGTCGACTTGCCGTGGTCGATATGTCCAATGACCGCCAGATTCAAATGGGGCTTTTCGGATGCCATAACATTCCTCCGATAAATATGATACTGTGATCGTACAGTCTATTTATGCGAGTATTACATATTGGAAATGGATCTATATTAATCATTTCGATGAGCCATATCCTTGGCAATTTCCAAAAAATAAAGGAAAACCGACACTATCATATCTTATGGATAAGAAACCTCATCCCTTGCTATGAAGACCCTTCCCATTTGCCGTGATGAGAGCGGGAACCGCGCAACAGTGGAATGCGCAACCGGTGAGGTTTCGGTGTACAGTTATTGCGGGTACTGTCTCCATTGCAGAGGTATCCGCAGGGGATCCAGGGTATACGCCCCACCCCAGGAAAAGGCGATGCAGAACATTTCCCGTGGGATCGCGTCAGATGATACCCTGATGAACGCCGCCATGCAGTTCAATATGCTGATCAGGGACGGGACGGCCATCGAGTGCGATGATGATGACAACCAGGGATTCAAATCGCGTTACCGGCGCTAATTGCTCCCTGATTCCGAAAACTGATCATTGATCTCCTGTTTGAACTGCTCGAATCCGATCTCATCCAGCTGCTCGGAAAGAAGCCTGGAGCTCCAGGCGCGGCGATAGACCCATTGAACTACTTTTTCCACCACGTTCATGGCGTCTTCAGATGACTGGACACTGATCAGCTCCCGCCCAATCGTAGGATGCCTGCCCCTTCTACCCCCGACTGTGATGAGATAGCGGACTCCCGAGGATTTAATGAGTTGAAATGGACAGGAACGGATACACGTCCCGCATTCGACGCAAAGATCCGGATCCATGGTAATTACGCCGCTCTTGATGGTGAGAGCACCTTCCCTGCAGTACTCCACACATGTTCCGCATCCCGTGCAGAGTCCCGGTGTCCTGATGGGCTGAATCCTCCCCACCACCCCGATCTCATTCATCATGGGGCTTGTGCAGGCATTCGGGCAGGCCGAGATGGATATCCGTATTTTTATCGGCATTTCTTTTCCGAATAGCCGGGCATCGAGTTCTTTTGCCATGGGAATAGGTTCGATATTGGCAAAAACGCATCTGTCAAGTCCCGGGCATGCAGTGATGTTGACGACTTCATCCATCGCTGCACCGATCGGTGTCTGGTTTCTGGCCAGCAGTTCGGCTATCCTGTCCAGATGGTCGGGATCCATATGGGGGTATTCAATGGTCTGGCGTACAGTGAGCTGCAGGTTATTTATTCCGAATTCATCAGCAATATCGGCGAGTCCCCGAAGCTGCTCCGGAGATATGATTCCGGCAGGCAGCCTGGTCCTGACAGTACAGTAATCTGCATTCCGCTCGGTTATCACGCCGCCCCTTGTATGTATTCCCCGTTCCAACATCAGGGTACTTTTACGGAGCTCCATACCATATAAGTGCGCCCGTCATACCAGGGCCAGCAGGACGAGTATAACCGCCCGGGTTATCTCATTTGATGCACCCACGACATCTCCATTGATCCCGCCAAAGAGTCTGCGGCCCATAAACAACAGCGCTGCCGGACTGACTACCATTGCAATTCCCGTGGCCGCCAGCTGGGCAGGTGAAAGAGGAAGCAGGAGAAGGGGAAGGCAGAACGCAAATGCGATGAAGGGGAATATGGGCCGAGAATGGGAATTCAGGAATGATTGCAGCCCCTCCCTGAACGGCCGTCCATACGCGGTAAGGAAGGCCATGGAAAATTTGGCTCCCACTTCACAGGCAATAAGGGCAGCTACGATGGATGCCTGGCTGAGAAGACCGGCGAATGATATGAGAGTGAACGAGACCCCGAATGCAAATGCCCCCGAACCGAGGGTCCGGTCGGTCAGGGCCGCGATCCTCTTTTCCCGGCTGCCATGGGCCATCACTCCGTCACCGAGATCGAGAAGGCCGTCAAGGTGATTACAGCCGGTAATGAGAAACAGGAATGCAATCCCCACCGCAGCGGCAATAGCAGGCACAGGTATCCAGAATACAAATAGAGCAGCGGCTCCCCCGGTCACATATCCTGCAAGGGGATACAGGTATGATCGACGGGCGAAATAGAACAGGTCAACGGGTTTTCCCAGCGGCAGCACGGTAGTGAACTGCAGGAGGGAGATGATTGATTTTAGTGGCATTCACTGTAGAACCTTGACGTGCACCCGGCGATCAGGCCTGCAACGGCATCATCGAGAAACGGCCCTAGACGTGCCAGGATCCCCGGTTTATTCTGGTCATAGCGGGTGAATTCAAACCGTGCATAAGTCCCGCCGATACATTCCGCAATAGCCATCCCGATGATTTCATCGCTTAAAAGGAAAATTGGATCATCTTCTATCTCGGAGTCCTTTCTCTTCCAGTATAACTCATTTTCAAGAAGAATTGCCCCCAGAAGAAGCGATGCAACATTTGGGTCCTTTAAGTATCTGGCAATCATTTCCCGTATCTTTAATTCGGCCTCATCTTTCGGGATGCCGTGGGGGACATACAATTCCATGGCAGCAGATACAATATCCGCCATCGGCACACCGGATTTCAGGAGTCTCTGCTCGATCTCGAACATGTGATGTAGTGTTCTCTCTCTTGGACATATTAGAGTTGCCAAACCTCGGTGAAGCAGAGATAGTTTGATGGAAACAGAGCAGGAACTTGTATTGATAGTATGCCGTTTATCTCCAGAGATCCAGGGATATCAGGAAAAAATCCACTCTTTTGCAGTATACTTGGCAACACCGCCCTCTCCACGGTTCCCGGCGTATCAGGCGCAGGTCCGACCCCGCAAAAAACCCTGTATACGCCCATTCTCGATGCTGAACTCATAGAGAAGGGAAAAATCACCAGCATGCCTGCAAAGCCCGATACCCCGACCGGCTGTCCGACGCCTGCTTCCATAACACGGGCTGTGCTGGACCTTATGGGACTTTCTCCACTATTCATCAATGCCGGGCTGGTGCACAGGCCGACGGTCCCCTGTCTTGACGTGTACGGGGAACCGGGAAAGGACCCGCGTTTCGGGGAGGCAGTCCCGCAGGCCAGGACACTCTTTGAGAAGGGGGCCCTGCTTGGAAAATTACTCTGTCAGTTGTCTGACCTGGCTGTCGTGGGAGAATGCGTTCCCGGGGGAACGACTACGGCCCTGTGCAGTCTCAGGGCTTTGGGGTATGATGCACGTGTAAGCAGCAGTTATGTAAACAATCCGGTCATGATAAAGGAGGAGATATGGCTGGCGGTAAAAGAGCGGCTCGAAGGAGCTGATATCTCGGATCCACTGGACATTATCAGGTATACCGGAGATCCCATGATCCCCGTCTGTGCCGGGATGGCTACCACGTGCAGGGGAAAAATGGTCCTTGCGGGGGGAACCCAGATGCTTGCCGTGGCAGCGGTGTTGAAGGCACTCGGCCATCCAATTCCCCCGATTACCACTACCTGCTATGTAAGAGATGATCCTTCTGCAAATTTCGGGGAGATTGCGAAGGAAATCGGCGTGGAAGTATTCTTCATTGACCCTGATTTCGGGCGCCTGGGGCATTCCGGCCTGGCCAGATACTGCATCGGCGAGGTGAAGGAAGGGATGGGGGCAGGCGGCGCGATGTTTCTTGCATATGTGATGGGATACGGACCCGAGGAGATTAGGGGCCGGATCTTCGAGACTGTCAATGCTTACAGCTAAAAAAGGCCTTATAATTTCACAGCACCAAGTGTAGAGAGATGCTCCCCATTTATGTGGTGAATAATTTCGGCCAGTTTAACCATCTTATCCACCGTATGTTCCGCGACCTGGATATCGAGGCGCAGATGATAGCCAATACCACTCCCCCCGAAGATGTGAAATCCGGGTGCCGGGGACTGGTGCTGGGTGGTGGGCCGAGCCTTTCCCGGATAGGGAATGCTCCCAAATATTTCAATCTGGGGCTCCCTGTCCTTGGTATCTGCCTGGGGCTGCATATAATCGCTACGACTTTCGGCGGAAAGGTCTCTCCCGGGAAATTCGGGGGATACGGGCCGGTTGAGGTGGAAATTATTGATCATGACGGGATACTGGCCGGGTATCCCGATAATGTCCATGTATGGGCATCCCATGGCGATGAAGTCTCTGTAATGCCTCCAGGATTCACCAGGTTGGCAAGTTCGCCCATTTGCAGCAATGAAGCTATTGCTCTGCCGGAAAAGCACATTTATGGACTTCAGTGGCACCCGGAAGTGAGCCATACCGAGAACGGAAAGTTGGTGTACGAGAATTTCAACCGTATTACACTGGAACACGGGACATAAGGGAGCACCAGATTGAGGAATATGTATACAATCAAATCCCTTGCCCGGGAGATCGAAGCGATCGGGTTTCGCTGCACACGATGCGGTGTCTGCTGCAGGAGATGCGAGGAGGATTCTGATCTTGTGATGCTGTCGCCTGGAGAAATACAGGGAATCGCGAGTGCAACCGGTATGGATCGCGACAGGATCGTGGAACCCTATCCGGAATGCCTGGATCTCGGGAACGGTACCACATGTACGTTCGAATGGGCCCTCAAAAGGGTTGATCATCATTGCATCTTCCTTTTTGGGGACCAGTGCACAATATACCTGCACAGGCCCTGGATATGCACGACATATCCGTTCATGCTTGACGGGAACAGGCTCCTTACATTTCCCTGCCCGGGTATCGGCGCCGGGATGGAGAGGAATGAAGCCGAGGATCTGGCAAAAGCACTCCTGCAAAGAAAAGAGGCCGAAGAAGTGGAAGAAACACGCATCCGTAAAGTAATGGATTCGTATCCCCTGCCCGAAGGAAAGCGGGTCTTAATTGACGGGGAAGGCGTGAAGGTGCTGGATGGGTGAGATAAGGATAATAGGGACGGCTCATGTCTCTGCAAAAAGTATTGAGGAAGTAAAAGAGGCTATTGAGGATTTCCAGCCGGATCTGGTAGCCGTGGAGCTGGATCGGGGCAGATACGCCGCATTGAAACGCCAGATCGCTGACCCGTCCGTATCAGAGGTACTGGAGGCAAAAAATTTCACCCAGCTTCTGGTGCAATGGATCCTTGCGTACCTCCAGCGGAAAGTGGGCCTGGATGTAGGGGTGGAACCGGGAGCCGAGATGAAGGCAGCTGTTGAAGATGCAGAAAGCAGGGGCATCTCGGTGGGGCTTATCGATCGCGATATCAGGATTACTCTCAGGCGGTTCTGGCGATCTCTCTCCCTTCTGGAAAAGTTCAGGATGTTTTATGCCCTGGCTGTCTCCGTGGCCACTATCGATGAGGAAGAGATCGATGTAGAGGCGTTGAAACAACAGGACATGATCACCCTGGCCCTGCAGGAGTTCCGGAAATTCTCTCCCAATGGTGCCAGGGCCCTAATCGATGAGAGGGATGCATACCTGGCTTACCAGTTGCACGACCTCTCCGGTCAGCACCAGCGAATCCTGGCGGTACTGGGTGCCGGGCATGTGCAGGGTGTGAAGGGATTCCTGGCCGCCCCCCAGACGCTCCCCCCTATCGAGTCCCTTACCGCCGATGTGAAAACACGTCCCTGGGGGCTCATATTCGGGATCGGGGTCACATGTCTTTTTATATTCCTTCTTACAGCCATCGCCTTTTCCGGTGTGGGAATTGACATCTTGGTCTCAGCCCTGATCTACTGGGTCATGATCCACGGGGTCCTGACCGCGGCATTCACCCTTGTGGCCAGGGGACATCCGATTTCTGCCCTTGCAGGTTTTGGGGTTTCCTGGATGACTGCCCTGAATCCTCTCATCGCCGCAGGCTGGTTTGCGGCTCTGGTAGAGGCGAAAATCAGAAAACCGGCTCCATCGGATTTCAGGAAAATTTTTGAGACTGAAAGTTTCGGGGAGATGATGCATATACCTCTGTTCCGGGTGGTTCTCGTTGCAGCTCTGGCCAACCTGGGAAGTACTCTCGGGACTATCATCTATTTTGTGTTCATTTTCCCTGTGCTCGGAATAGATCCCGGCGTGCTTTTCGCCCAGGGATTATCGAATATGTGGGCATTCATACAGGGTCTTTTCTCCTGAAAAGATCCCGAAATTTTCTTCATTTTTTGATCATAAGAGCTTTTTTTAAGGACGTATGGCAACAATCACTTCATGGAAAAAGAACTTAAATTCAGAACGCCAGCGGTATTGTTCATGCTCTTTTTCACAATGTGCCTCTGTGTTTTACCCGTCACGGGGGCGCTTAATACCATCCCGGCTTCGGGTACGGCGTTTATCGGTGAAGAAGGCCTTGATATATCTGCGACAGGTGTTATTCCGGAGTCCCAGATTGCATGGTACGGACCGAGTGGACGAGTAACGGACGTTCCCTCTGCAATAGTCACCGTGGCTGATTCCACGGATTTCTATATCTCCCCCTCGACATTCGGTGGAAAAACCGGCGCCTGGTTTGCCCTTCCGGCAAATACACTGGCTTTCTACGTCCAGGACCCCACGATTGAGGTGCGTGTGTATGACTATTCCTTAAGTTTCGAGATCACACCGAGTGCGAACTGGCTCCCGGCAGGGGATTCGGCAGGGTTCAGGATCGAGACCAACATGTTCGAGATGGCGAACAGGCCGGGAGTGAGCGGTGCCCCGGTGACAATTCGCTTAATGGGCCCTGGCGGAGTGGAGTACTCGTCTCTCGGCAGCTATTCCCTGCAGGATATTCCTGTCAGTACATCGCCCCATGAAACCGGCGCGGTCTGGAATACCGGAAGTTCTCTCTATCCCCGCGGGAGCTATTCGGTGTCTGCCGAATGTAATGCGAACGGTATGAAGGATAATTATCCCCAGACCGGCAAGACCATAAGCTCCCCTGTGACGTTCCTGATGCAGACCACAAATCCGTTGATAGCCACTCCTACAACCGATCAACCGGCGATTACCATCACTGCCACTGTTGAAACAACCGTGCCCACAACAGAGGCAACTACTGTCATAACTACGGAACCGACGACTCCTTCCACCCCTCCTCCGACAACTCCGCCTGAAACAGCGGTTCCCCCGACTTCGCCGGCTCCAACCCCTGAACCGGGATTCGGGATAATTTTAGCTTTGGCCGGTGCACTTTTCGGGTTTATTCTGGTGAAATATAAAAAATAATTTTTTCTGAATCTCTAAAAAAAAGTCATACGATCCGGGTGGATCACGGAATTTTTCGCGGTATTATTCGGAATGAGGAAAAAGATGAGAAAATCTCGTCTCAATGCACCAAGGGAACGCCTGCAGGGTGAAAGGAGATGGGAATGAGCCTCTTGTGGCGGGGGATTTTTTCCGGTGATCAGGGCAGGGGTGTTTTTAAAGCCCTGATTGTTTTCTGTTCATGAAATAATCAGTTTTTTGAGGCTATGTCAATACCTGTGGTCCCTGGCGAGACAGGGGGGCATTCAGGAACCTATCCAAACGGATTATTTTCCGGGAACCGGTTTTGTGTGGACACATGTGCTCCAAAATTTTTTTCCCTCACCACACCGATGAAGTTTCATGAATATAGGAACGACAATTATCAAATGCCGGCACAGCGTGCGAAAATTCAAACCGGACGCCATTGAGGCGAATACCATCAGGGATGTCCTCGAATGCGCAAGGCAGGCCCCCACGGCCAGGAACGAACAACCCTGGCTCTTTGGGGTCATTACTGAGAAAGAAAACCTGGAAAAGATCGCCGGGTTTACTAATCATGGCAGGTTTATCGCAGATTCAGTTGCATGTTTTGCAGTTTTCGGAGAGAAAAGCGCCAAATATTATCTGGAAGACTGTTGCGCAGCCACAGAAAACATAATCCTGGCACTCCAGGCCTACGGGGTCGGTTCCTGCTGGGTTGCAGGAGAGAAAAAAGATTATGCCGAGGATGTTCGTATGCTCCTCAAGGTTCCTGACAGGTATGCCCTGGTCTCGCTTGTCGCTGCAGGATATCCCGCGGATATCACTATTGCGAAAAAGAAGGATCTCGATAAAATATCATTTTTCGAGACATACAATCCCGAATAATTTTTTGGGACATTAAACAGGAAAAAAGACGAATCGCAGTAATATGGAACCGTCCGGATGTCATATCAGCCAAAAATATAAATATCGTATTATCTTCCGTAAGTATAGTGAACTTGTAATGGCTGAAAAAAAACTGAGCGATATGATCAATACCTATGATGGTGCGGCAGGTGAAGCGCTGGGAAAACGTGAAAGCCATACCCCCAGGATCGAGGCACCTGAGTCAGTAAAAGCGGACGAGGTATTCGAAGTGAGAGTGAGCGTGGGGCCTCACCCGAATACCGTTGAACACTCCATTCGCAGAATTGTCGTATATTTTGAAGAGGAAGGCCGGGCTTTTAATCCAATTACTCTTGGAATGGTGTTCTTTAATGCCCCAACGACGGATCCCGATGTGGTTTTGAAGGTCAAGGTGCCAAGGAAGGGGATCATCCATGCGATTGAATACTGCAACCTCCATGGCATCTGGTCTGCCAGAAAGGCCATAATGGTCGAATAATTTCCTTATTTTTATGGCTCCAGACAACGCCCGCGAATGCAATTTCTGCGAAAGGAGCCCGGTAGAGTGCAGGGAACTCATCGAGCAGGAATCTGAAGCGGCGTGTGTGATCCTTGATGTCCGGACTCACGAAGAATTCCTGAATGGCCACCTGGCAGGGGCGGATAACCTGGACTATTTCGGATCGAATTTCAGCAGTCAACTAAAAAAGAGAGATAAAAACCCCTTATACATAGTATATTGCCAGAAAGGGGTACGGGGCTCCCGGACTATGGACCTGATGAAAGGCTGCGAATTTTGTAGAGTGATCAATATTAAAGGTGGATTCGAAGGCTGGAAGGCATCAGGCCTTCCTGTACAGGAGTAAATATTTTTCAGGCCTTCGGGACGGGAAGAGCCTTTACGGATTTCATATAGAAAAAACCCACAACACCGAAGGTCACAATCGGTGAAAGCCAGGTGGGAATATGGAAACCGAATGCGTCCAGCACCATGATTGTACCAAGGAACAGGATAGAATACATTGCCCCGTTCTTCAGGAACAGGAACCTCCTGATTCGATCAACATTTCCGATAGTGATCTGCCTCACAACAATTGCTCCGAGGCCATTGCCGAGAATAATAAGCGGGACCGAGAGCGTGAAGGCGAATGCTCCCAGTACTCCGTCGATAGAGAATGTGGCGTCAATTACCTCCAGGAAAAATATCTTGCTTATATCGGAGAGGTTACCTCCGAGCATCTTCCGTTCCTGTTCTTCGGCATTCTGGCGAAAGCCATGCACGATAAAAAATGCGGTGGAGCCCACCACGGCAGAAAAGGCCATCAGGGGATTTTTTTCCAGGGCAAACCACACTATGAGGGAGAGAAATATTGAGACGATGGCAAAGAACCACACTCCCTTGGAAGCGATGAAGCGTTCACCCCTCATCCCGTAGTTTTTCTCTTCCAGAAATATCCAGTGGAGGAAGAGGAATATCAGGAACGTTCCTCCTCCCATCAGCAGGATGGGTGTCGACAGTTTTATGGCTTCGATGACCGCCGGATCACTGCTGAATGTGGCGGTGAGGGCTTCGATTGGGCCGAGGGAAGGCGTTGCCATCCATACAATCAGCCAGGGCAGCACTCCCCTGACGATAAATACTGCAAAGAGAAGACCCCACATCAGGAACCAGCGGCGTGCCCATTGGGCCATTGTAGACAGCACCTCTGCATTGATTATGGCATTGTCAATACTGCTGATGGTCTCAAAAAGGCATAAACCTGCAATTGTCAGCAATAGCGCCAGGATTTCCATATTACTTAGTGGTGGGAATTCATGGAAGTTAAGGTTTGCAAAGCATCAGGCAGCGGAAGACGTTTACTTTTGTCTCCGGCGCTTATGTTCGCGTGTGAGCCGGAAAGGCACAGAGATATCCTTGCTCATTGTTCCGGTAATCTTCTCTTCTCACAATTTCCGGCAAAACTTATTAGCTCGCTTCTCACACTGTTTCACATGAAAAAACCGGTACTTCAGGTTGCTCTTGACCTTCTGGAATTAAAGAGGGCAATACAGATAGCCCGGGAGTCAGTGCAGGGGGGGGCTGAGTGGATCGAAGCCGGGACTCCCCTGATTAAGAGCGAGGGAATGGAGTCTGTGAGGAGCCTTAAATCTGAGTTTCCGGACCATCATATTGTTGCTGATATGAAGATTGTGGATACCGGATTCCTCGAAGTGGAGATGGCGGCCAAAGCAGGAGCATCAGTGGTGTGCATCCTGGCAGATGCGGATGATGCCGTGATAACCGAGGCCGTAAGGGCAGCTTCGGTCTTCGGTGTCAGCCTTATGGCAGATCTCATCAATGTCGCAGATCCTGTCCAGAGGTCACGCGAACTGGAGGCCCTGGGAATTGATATTGTCAATGCCCATGTAGGGATCGACCAGCAGATGTTAGGAAAGAACTCGCTTGCCACTCTTTCATCGTTAAGGGAGGTGGTAGGCATTCGGATTGCGGCTGCAGGGGGGTTTGATGCGAATACTGCTCCCAGGGCAGTGGAGTCCGGCGCCGATATCGTCATCGTGGGAGGTGCCATCACCCGATCAGCCGATGTGGAGACATCTACCAGGGCTGTGCGGGAGGCTCTGGATAATCCGAAGCTTGCACCTCCGGTCACAGAATCCCCGGAAAAGGTTATCAGGAATATTCTTCTCCAGGTCTCCACCCCGAACATCTCGGATGCCATGCACCGGAAAGGCGCTATGTCCGGTATCGTGTCCGTCTGCGGGGACGTAAAAATGGTCGGAAAAGCGGTAACAGTTCAGGCGCTCGCCGGCGACTGGGCCAAACCGGTCGAGGCCATCGATGTTGCAGCCATTGGCGATGTACTGGTAATCAACCATAACGGTGTCACGAATATATCAGCCTGGGGTGAACTGGCCACACTGAGCTGCATGAAAAGCGGTCTTTCAGGTGTTGTGATCGACGGGGCGGTAAGGGACGTCGATGATATAAGGAAGATGCACTACCCGGTTTTTGCCCGGGCACTCGTCCCTAATGCAGGTGAACCGAAGGGATTCGGGGAGATCAACACGGAGATACAGTGCTGCGGGAAGACCGTTCGTCCCGGAGACTGGATTGTGGGGGATGAGAGCGGCGTAGTGGTGATTCCCAGGGAGAGAGCATACGAGGTGGCCCGGAGAGCGATGGAGGTACGAAAAACCGAGGAGCGGGTCCGGGAGGAGATAAAGAGGGGAAGTACGCTTTCTTCGGTGTCAGAACTGATAAAATGGGAAAAGAAATGATGTAGAATTACTGGAAGGCGGAGGTCTCCATCAGGCTTCCCCCTCCCTCCAGTATAACCTTAATGGCCGATTGAATATTGTCCACCCGCAGGATGAGGACTGCGCCCTCTTTTCCGCTGTAGGCATATGAGTATTCAATATTAATCTTTCCCTCTCCAAGAATCCTGGCGATTTCATACAGGCCACCCGGGTGATCGCGCATTTTTACTGCGATGACGTCCGTGAATGCCACATTAAAGCCAAGATTGCCCAGTGTGTCATATGCGTTCCGGGGTTTGTCAACAAGCGCCCTCACTACCCCGAAACCGTCTGCTTCCGCAATACTGAAGGCCAGGATGTTAATATCCTCGTCCTGGAGGGCCTGGGCAATGGCCGCCAGCCGCCCGGGACGGTTTTCAGAAAATACCGATATCTGTTTGATGATATAGTTCTCCATTACAGCGTCCTCCTGTCTATTACCCGTTTTGCCTTTCCTTCAAACCTGGGGAGAGAGCCGGGCTCCACAAGCTCCACACCTACCGCAACATTCAGTGTACTGCGCAGGCGGTGTTCTATCTTTCTCCTTATGCTCATAAGGTCGGTGATCTTGTCTGAAAAGGCCTCCCGGCTCACTTCCACCTGGACGAGCATATTATCCAGGGCGCCTTTGCGGTCAACAATAATCATGAAATGCTGGCCAACTTCGGGGATTCCCATGAGGGCGTATTCTATCTGCGACGGGAAGACATTGATACCCCTAATGATAAGCATGTCATCGACACGGCCCGAAATCCTCTGTACGCGGGGATGGGTCCTGCCGCATGCGCATACACTGTCTTCCAGTGACGTGATATCGCCGATACGGTACCGGATTATGGGCAGGGCTTCCTTCTGGAGCATGGTTAAGACCATCTCACCCTCCTCCCCTGCAGGGAGAGACTCCCCCGTTTCAGGGTCCAGTATCTCTACATAGGCCAGGTCTCCCCATACATGGAATCCATTCTGTTCCGTGCATTCGCAGAACATCGGTCCGGAGAGCTCGCTGGTTCCATAGATGTCATAGGCCCTGATGCCCAGCCATTCCTGGATACGGTCCCGCATGGTCTCGGACCAGGGCTCAGCACCAAGGATGCCTACCCGCAGACTGGTATCATCCCTGATACTCACTCCCATCTTTTCCGCCACTTCTCCTATATGGAGCAGGTAGGATGGAGTGCAGGCGATGGCTGTGGATCTCAGGTCCTGCATCAGTTCAATCTGGCGCTCGGTGTTCCCGACGCTGGTGGGAAGGACGGTCGCACCTATCCTCTCTGCGCCGTAGTGAAGACCAAGGCCACCGGTGAAGAGGCCGTACCCGTAGCTCACCTGAATAACATCTCCTCTTCCAAGGTCGCAGGATATCAGGGCCCTTGCCAGCGAGGAAGTCCAGTTGTTGAGGTCGTTTTGTGTATATCCCACCACGGTTGGTTTGCCGGTCGTTCCTGAGGAGACATGGTATCGTACCAGGTCCTCCTGGGTTGCGGTGAATATGCGGTCCGGGTAATTGTCCCGCAGATCGCTCTTATACATGAACGGGAGCCTGGTAATGTCTGCAAGGGATTTGATATCGTCGGGATGGACGCCTGCCTCTTTCATCCGGTCATGGTAGAATGGTGAGAAACTGTAAAGCCGGTATACGAGGCTCTTGAGCAGCTTATACTGGTACCGCTTCAGATCCTCCGGAGGCATCTCCTCTATCCGTGGGTCCCATATCCGGGTCATATCTCACCCCTCCTGTCAATGACTCTCTTTGCCTTCCCTTCAAATCGGGGCAGTGTACCTGGCTCAACAAGTTTGACGGTTGTCCGAAGTTCCAGGCTATCGCGGAGTTCTTTCACTACTTTCTTCTGGATTCTTGCCAGATCCTGAAGTTCGCCACTGAAATGGCTGCGGTTTATCTCAACATCAATTGTCATCTCATCAAGATGATTGATACGATCAACATATACCATAAACTGATTCCCTACTTCCGGAATCTGCAGCAACACATGCTCAATCTGCGACGGGAAGACATTTATGCCGCGGATTACAAGCATATCGTCACTTCTCCCGGTTATCCTGCCAATCTTTTTGGCCCTCCCGCAAAGGCACCCGTCCTCTATCAGCATTGTGATGTCACCCGTGCGATAGCGAAGCAGCGGCATGGCTTCTTTCGCCAGGGGTGTCACTACCAGCTCCCCGTGTTCGCCGTCTTCAAGCACTTCCTCTGTGACAGGATCGATGATCTCAACAAGAAAACGATCGTGCCATATATGCAGGCCATCACGTTCCTGGCATTCAAATGCAACACCCGGCCCGAAAAGTTCGGAGAGTCCGTAGGAGTCGTAGGCAGTGACTCCCAGTTTTTTCTCGAGCTCGGATCTCATCGAATCTGACCACGGTTCTGCGCCAAAGAGACCAATTTTTAGTGAATCAAGGCTTGTTTCCATCTCTTCGGCAACTTCGGCCAGGCGCATCGCATAGCTTGGGGTACAGTGGATAACGGTAACGCCGAAATCATTGATCATCTCTATCTGTCGCCTGGTGTTCCCGGTAGCACTGGGGATTACGGTGACGCCGATCTTTTCAGCCCCGTAATGAAATCCCAGTCCCCCGGTGAACATGCCATAATTGACCATATTCTGGAATATGTCCTCATCGGTCACTCCTACCATGGTCATGTTTCTGGCAATGAGGTCTGCCCAGACATCGAGATCTTTTTTTGTATACCCAACAACGGTAGGTTTTCCTGTAGTCCCGGATGTGGTGTGAATGCGTACAACTTCCCGGAGCGGAACGGCGATGAAGCCAAAAGGATACCCTTCTCTTAAATCCTGTTTGCGGGTGAAAGGCAGTTTCTGCACATCATCGAGTGTCTTTATGTCGGCGGGTCGTATACCGGCAGATTTAAGCTTATTTCTATAGAATTCGACTTTCAGTACCTGGTCCAGGGTCCATTTCAGTTTCTTCAGCTGAAGATCAGCCAGCTCCGCAGAAGGGAGCGTTTCGAGTTTTTCATTCCAGAACATACCAATTCCCTAAAATTTTTTGTCCCTTTTGTCCCTTTAAAGATCCAAAGACCCTCGCAACCAGTATACGCCTGGCATTAGAGAAATCTTGATTGAATTTCCTCTCAAAGAGTGAGGTTTTTCCTGGTCAATGTACCAGAGATATATCAGTCCCGGGCACACAAAAATCTATGTCAGGTTATAGCATAGCAATGCCCTCCGGACTTCGAAAGCGATGCATTCATGTACAAGGATAATGGTACCTTTCCATCAGAATATCTCATCAGATTCATAATAAGAGGAAAAATTCTTGAAAATTCCCTGGCTGATTATCCCCGGATTTGGTGCGCATATCAAGGCCACGCCGAGGATGGTGATTATACAGAGAAACGGCAGAACAGAGGAATACCCTATATCGTCGGTCAGGCACCTGCTGGTGATGGGAGGACATTTTATTCACAGCTCGGCAGTGATCAACCTGGTCAAATCAGGAGCCTATGTTTCATTTTTTGAAGCTGACGGGGAGCCTGTGGGTTTTGTCAGGCCATTCGGAGACCATATGCAGGATGACGTGCAGAATGCCCAGAAAAGGTCCTTCTCTCACTCATTTGCCCTGCAGGTGGCAAAATCTTCTATATCCTCCAGGATCCTGTTTGTCGAGCAGTTGCAGGAGCAGACTGATATGAAGATCCTTTACGAGGGCGAGCTGGAAATCCTTCAAAAAGGTTTGTCAGAACTGGAGTATCTTGTCCGTATCGATGAAATCAGGAGGATTCACCGCCTTCTTACCGATATGTATTATGAAATCATTTCCCGGCTGCTTCCGGGAGAGTTGAATTTCAGGCGACGTACTGAGAGACCGCACACTGATGTGGTGAATGCTATGCTGTCGATAGGATATGGGATGCTATTTGGGAATGCCTGCGTTGCAGCGGTTGGCGCTCATCTCGATCCTGATATAGGGTTCCTCCATAAGGGAAAAGGGGCACTTGTGCATGATATCCTGGATCCATTCCGACCCGGAATGGTTGACAGGGAGGTCCTTGCACTGGCTGCAACAGAGGTATGTCCTGATGATTATGAATGCACAGGCTCCAGGTGCATACTTTCAAATAATCTGATGAAACGGCTCTCCCAGAAATTGCAGGGAACAATTGACCAGGGAATACTTGACGCCCAGATGATGATCCTTCGCGATTCTCTTTTATCAGGCTCGGAATTCTATTTTGTCCGCCAGCAGGAAAATAGTTGAAGAGAAAGGATATTATTCTATCTCCTAACCGAAAAATCCTCAAAATGAAGAAATTCGTTATCGTTCATCTTCAGGTCCCTGATCACTGCCCGGGGGCATCCATAAATCATGGAGACAAATTTGTCAAGGACGATCTGGTCTCCATTGGCATATAATCTCACCGTCCCGTCCGGGAGGTTCATGACTTCGCCTTTGATATTCAACTTTGCGGCTATCCTTCGTATGCAGTTTCGCATACCAACTTTCTGGACCCTGCCCCATATCCGGATTTCAACAGTCTTCACTCGCCGGCACCTGCCCCGAAATGAATCGATATTGCAGGGGAAACACGGGTATGTTTTCCTGAAGTGAAGATAGAGCCGTTCCTTTAATTATTTTTCTGACAGTGAAATTTATCAACAAGCGATGTATTACGCTCTGTTTTGGAATATATTGCACCATATGGGTTATGAGAAAAAAGAGCGATGGTCTCCTCCAAAAAGATCTTAAATATACTGACTTACGGGGAGATACAGGCCATTATTTCCTGGTAAAATTCCTCGGCGACATTTTTGTCCTCCGATTCCACCATGACCCGTACAAGCGGTTCGGTTCCCGAGGGGCGGACCAGGGCCCATGACTCTTTCCTGTTGATCCTGATCCCGTCTGTCATATCAAGTGATTCGGATGAATATGCTTTTTTCAGTCTGGAAATGATATCCAGGGAATCTGTAATTCGGATTTTGTCTTTTACCAGATGAAATTCCGGTAAGGCATCGATGAGACCGGAAAGAGGCCGGGTTTTTTCTACCAGCAGTGATACCATGACGGCTGCAGTCATACCCCCGTCGCGGCAGTACTGATGATTCGGATAAATGATTCCCCCGTTCCCCTCGCCACCCAGTGCGACCGGTGTCCCGTTCTGGGAAAGGCCAATCATGGTTCGGGCAACGTAGATGCTGCCAACCGGAGTATAAACCACGTTGCACCCGTTTCTCTCGGCAATGACTTCAACCAGTCGCGATGAACTGACTGGTGTAACTACCGCTCCTTTCTGTTTCCCGCAGACATAATCCGCGATTAGGCCCAGTTCGCAGTTTTCCTCCACGTAACGACCCTGGTCATCGATGAAGACGGATCGATCGGCATCGCCGTCATGGGCAACACCAAAGGCTGCTCCCGTACTCTTCACCATTTCGGCCAGTGATGAGAGCCCTTCTACCGAGGGTTCGGGCATCCGCCCCGGAAATGTGCCGTCTGCCTGTGCATTGAGAGTGAACACCCGGCATCCCATTCTGGTCAAAATTTCAGGTGTGGTTGATACCGCAGCCCCGCATCCCGGATCGACCACTACTGTCATTCCTTTTCCGATATTATGAGGAAAGGAGTCTACCACGGATTTTAGGTACCCGTCTGCCAGGTTGGCCCCGTTGCTCTCCCTGCCTACCTCAGCCCACCCGGCAAGGTCAAATTTTTTGGAAAAAATTCTATCTTCAAGGACGATTGTCTCTTCATCGCCCATCTCTGTCCCGTCGGGTTCGATTATCTTTACACCATTATATTCAGGGGGATTATGGGAGGCGGTGATCATTGCCCCGGCATCAAATCTCTGTCTGATAATATACTGGAGTGCCGGAGTCGGGAGGATCCCGCAATCGACGACATCACAGCCTGCAGCCATGAGCCCCGCCTTTACTGCGCTGATAAGTGCGGGGCCGGAGGTCCGGGTATCCCTTCCGACCGCCACGGTTCCCTTTCTCATGCTCCCGAGTGCCATACCTATGGAGAGGACCAGTGAAGGGGTCATATCGCGGCCGGCTATGCCTCTCACCCCGTTCGTTCCAAATAACCGTTTATCCATCTTTTTCGGTTTCATGTCAGGCTCCGGAGTGATCTTTGTCTTTCTCGTGAAGTTCTAATTTCAGGCGGTCGATTGCCCGTGAGAGGACAAGAAATGCTTCATGCCTTCCCCGGGCACATACCGCTATATACGTGATATCTTCCCCTGCATAAAGACGGCCTTTCCGATGGTGAATGCGGACACCGAGAATTCCATCGGCAGATTCCATTTCCTCCCTGATTTCGATGATCAACCGATCAAAATTCTCATAAAATTCCATGTATTCTGTCCTTTCCGAGTCTGTCCATTCCCTCACAATCCCATTGAAGGTGAGGATGGCGCCAGCCCTGGTCATGTCGCATTCCCGTCTCAGGTCTTTTATGAGTTCTTCAATGGTGAAAAAATCTTCAAATAAAGAGAGAGACATAAGAACATCTTCTACACAAGGATCCTTCAGGATAATATTTTCCATCTCCCCGGGATCGCCAATTACTATCTTTGGATATGCCCTGTTCTTGAATCCCTCAACGATTACATACTCCATGCCTGAACCGGAAATCAGTGAAAGGGCCATATCAAGCGTTGAATCGGGTACAATATAGATTGATTTTTCACCATCAATTCCTGCAGTGATACAGGCGCCGTTTTTGTAAAAAATTGTCGTGTCTTTCCTTTCTTCAAGCTGCCATTGATGGTGGCCAAGATGTTTCACTACGGCTGTGGGACCTTTGCAGTTCAATTCGCGAAGAAGGTCCATGATAAACGTGGTCTTTCCTGATCCCGACAATCCTGCAACGTGAATAATTTTCATAGCGAATCCTCTTCTTCTTCTTCTTCCCTTTCCCTGGACTTGAGTATGGCCGCTGCCGCCTCCCCAACGCTTCTCATCACACTGGTAATCCTGTCTTCGATATCTATCTCTTCATCAATATCGAGTGATGTCCTCTCCACCTCGAGCAGGAACCTGGCCACTTCGCTGGCCTCGAAGAGGAGATCATCAAGTTCCTCTGTGGTAAAAAATCCGCACATGGCACCGTAGAAAAAAGTGGCACCGGATTTGTAGACTTTCCTCTTGAATGAGTTCCTGGCCTGGTTCACTGCCTGGGGGGTATAGCCCTCCTGCATGAAAGGCACCAGTTCCGGAAGGTGCTGGCCAATAAAGGTCATTTCGGCCCCGTTTTTTGTCCGGAAATCTGTACATAACCTGGCAATGGCCCATTCACGTGCGGTGATGTAGGTACGCTTCCTGAGGAACTGGTTGACCTTCCGGTAGGTTGCCCCGTCAACTTTCTTGAACTTTTTGTATTTGTTGATGTCTTCCTGGCCGAATCGCTCTCGCATTATATAACGATTCGTCTGGCAGCCTTATTAAGATATAGCATTATTTGGTTTATGAATTCATTTGCACCTGCAGATGCTGCAATAAATTCAAGAGAAAAATGGGTTTAAAACCAAAAATAACCCTTATATGCACTTTTTAGAACTATTGCCTTCTCTACCCAAATTCACAGTTCACACTTCCGAACTTACGACTATGCCGTTGACTGGGTGTTTTTCGAGGATATGGGCCGGGTTATTCGTTTATTGAATTTCGAATTGATCCCGGTGATGCCGTTTTGGGTTTCGAAACGCATGTGTGTGCTGGAATATCCGTAGATGAGATTAAGCGTAAAAATTGTTTAAAATGGCTGGAAAATATCAATCATTGCTTTTTAGCGCAAGGCTGGCCAGGATAAATTTTCTTTCGCCTATGAAAATGAGTTTTAAAAATATCTCAATGGAACTGATATCTCCGTTCTTATTACTGAAATTCCATGTGAATAATTGGGGTTTGCCGGATGCTACCGAATGGAGATATTCAAACATGGCAATCGATGATTCCTTTCCATCAGGCTGGTATGGCGGTGAGATATCAAGAAGGGTGTGCCCTCCGATCTCCTCTTCTTTGTAACCAAGAATCTCGCATGCCTTCTTGTTGCATTCCACGATTCGGTTGGATATAAGAAGCATTCCCTCACATGCCTCTTCAAAGAGAATTTTATATCGATCCTGGCTTTCCTCTTTCACCAGACTGATAAATATCCCTATAAGTACGTTATTCGATTCGTTCTGGGGCATTATGGAGATTGATACCGGTATCCTGGAACCATTTCTGTGGAGCAGTGCGGTTTTCATGGAGGTGACCGCCTCCCCTCTCGCTGCCCGGGTAAGTATATCCTGGATTCTCGACAATTCCACAGGCTCGGCAATTTCCGGAAGTGTAAGGCCGGTCGTAAGATGATCGGAGGTATATCCGAGGATGGAAAGGGCAGCCAGGTTGGAGAATTCCACTTTCCCATCCTGGGTAAGGATCATGAACGGCCCGGGCATCATATCGGTAATTTCCCTGCATCTCTGCCGAATTTCCACGGATACGCCCTGGGATTCGGTCCAAGTGCTTATGTCACGGGAATATGAAAATATCACACCTTTTCCCTGCGATTCAAAATAATTGCTACTAATCTCGGCTGAAAACTGGCTTCCGTCCTTTCTTTTATGCCTGGTGTTAATGGCGAGTTCTTTCTTCACACGAAGAGTCTCCAGAAATGTGTTCCATTTCTCATGGTCCATTTCCAGATCGATATCCGGGAGAGTGAGCAAAAGGAGCTCTTCGGGGGTATATCCAAGAGCAGTGCATGCCGCTTCATTTGCGTAAATAAACCTGCCTTTCGTGTCCAGCCAGAAAATTTGTTCTGATGCTCTTTCCACGGAATATTTTGTAATCTGGAGGGAGAGTTCCGCTTTTTCCCGTGTGACGGCCTGCTTGATATTGTGAATCAGCTCGGTAAACTGTGACCGTGGGTCCCCGCCTTTCTGAAGATAGAAATCAGCCCCTGAATTAAGGGCTTCAATTACTATGTGCTCCCTTCCCTTTCCGGTAAAGACTATGAACGGTGTGGTATCGCCTACCCGTCGAAGGTGCTTGAGAAACGCGATTCCATCCATCCCGGGCATCTCGTAATCACAGACGATGGCATCGTATGAACGCTCTTTTAAAAACTTAAGTGCTTCCCTGGCGGAGTTGCAGGTATCAACCTTCAGCTCGCCGCTCCGCTCCAGGTAGATACGCGAGACATCTAGGAGTGCAGGTTCATCATCTACGAAAAGGACCGTAATCATACTTGAGTCTCCCGGAGCATGGACTGGCTGGTTGCCAGTCTTTTATACCAAAGACAGGACTATATTATAACCCATATTTTTCTTTTCATTCAAATACGTATCTAATAAGCCCTGAAATATGTGCATAGTCTCGCCTGTCGATCCGATAATGAGTTCCGGTGAAAAGACCTGACTATTGCCTTCTTTTTGCTAAAATAGCGGTACTTTACCGCACTCTTATTGTATAGCATCATATGGTTTATAAAGATCCAGGTCAATCTGGAGATTTTCTCAAATTGAACGAAATTAATCTTTCAATTTTTAAATAGAAGCGATATTATCGCGATTCTTTATTTTCAGGGATTGCTAAAATCCTGAGAATACAGGGCTTCAAATGATCACGGTGTATATGGTCAGGTGACAGCCGGTTGGGAAATTTGAGTTCAATGGGAAGAGAAAAAAAAGTCCCGGTTTATACCGGGAATCGCTACTCCAGATTGCATGGCAGTCTTACCTTTTATGACCTCTTTTCTATGTCTGTATCTCTGGGTGGCATCTGACACAGACACATACCAGATACATCCAGTCCGATTAAATATCTCTTCCGGGTGGAGTGAAACTAAAACTCTCCTCCAGGGGTGAACCTTATGGACGGAGATAAATTCATATCATCGGCAACCGGTTTCGCATCCTGCCAAACCTGGAAAAACCCGGGCTCACATTTAAAATACCATATATTTTTGAAGACATTTGAGCATCAATACTTCGGCCTTACGGAAAGAGAAGCCTCAATGGTTGTTTCGATTTATTGGAATGCGGCTATGAAGCAGAAGATATGGATCTCAATCAGGCTCCGCCCCGGCATCACCGGGCTGGAATGTGGGTTGCATATTTCTGGTGAACCTGGATTTATTCAGAGGAGTAACTCCGTAACTTCCGATGCTGAAACGATAACAGAATTTATATGGATAAATTCCGGAAATGGCTTTTTATCGTGTATGGTTTCAGTTCCGGGTATACCGAAAAAAGTGTGGAGAACATCATGAACTGATAAATTGGCATGATTGAGTTGTAGCAGATTTCGCCTGTAAGGAGCAGCGAAGCGTGGCTGATATTTCCATTCAAGGAAAAAAATACCCGGAATTACCCTGTATGCATACATATATTTTAAAAGGATGGCCAGGTGAATCGTTTATCTTTCCAAAGAAATTCCGATCCGGAGCAGCTTCTACGATAGTATTGAATCAGGATCGATCATGCATGGGAGGATATTTGAATTTGGATATTAGACCGCAGGATCGCATTTCAATTGGAGAATGGAAAAAGATCCTTTCCCCGGATACATGCTCATTTGCAAAAAACAATCTAAACAAGATGCTTGCTTCCATCTAGGGATCTACGAGCCAATTTCACGGATTAAGGAGCAGGAAGAGTAGAAATCTGTGTATGGGCAAGTGGATGGTCACGCACTCTCTGAAAAGGGGATCGCGGTGATGCTCCTGACCAAGCTTTTGGGGAATAAACGAATCAAAAATCGTGTAGACGTCAAGGAAACTCACTCTACAAGAGATTCCTCCCATCGTTCGGGTTCTTTCATGTCCTGCAGCTAGTTTTCACATATACGGCACAACTCCATAGCGCTGGTTTTAATTGCCCGGTGGACAATCCTGACGAAAGTATCCTCTTCCTAAACGCAAGAGATCGTGAATTTCCTTCTATCTTTCCAAAATCACGGAAAATTCCAGAATTAATAGGATACCCTTGTGGTTAAAGAGATATTCGATTCTCGGCCCGATAAAAAGACAGGATTTTCGAGATTTTTTATAAATTTGATCTCAGCTCCAGATCTGCAGAGTGTGAACATGTGAAGGAGCGTATGCGAAAAATATAGTTGCATGTTGATCAAAAACTGCCGGCATCTCTTTTTAGGTCAGGATTGAAATGATCTCCACGCATACAGCTGGAGACTTGCCACGTGGATTTTCTCCCCGTCCGCGAGGAGGCAGGGGTTGCGGAGAATAGGTATTCTGCGCAAAAGTTTAATTATTGGAGCGAATAAAGAATAAACCATGGAGGGAGGTTATTTTTCTGAGTGGCTCTCAAGGTACCGCCATTACCTCAGAATGCGCAATTATTCCTCCCGAACCATCCAGAGTTATGAGCAGGTGGTCCGGCATTTTGGCTACTATGTCTGGTTACGGCGGACCATCGACCAGGAGAATCTGATGGTCTACTGGGAAGACTTCTCCAGGGCCAGGCTTGATACACCCGTGGAAGTTGCCCCGGTCATGATTAGTGATTATCTCTCTTTTATGACTTCAATACGGACCTACAAACCAAAGACCCTCCACCGCATCATTTCCACTCTTTCATCTTTTTACCGGTTTCTCTACAGCCAGGGAGCCATTCCCTCCAATCCCGCGCCGGGCGTGGAGCGACCAAAAATTAAGGACCAGGAGCTTCGATATCTCAAACACAGCCAGGTGCTGCGTTTAATCGATTCGATCGAAGATGATCGCGATCGCCTGATCGTGCGCACGATATATGCCACAGGTGTGCGGGTCTCTGAGCTGTGTGGTATAAATATCGAGGATATCGATTTTGAGGACGAGACCATCAGGGTCCGGGGGAAAGGGGGCAAAATACGGATCGTGTTTGTGGACCGGGAAACCCTGGATGAAATGGACAAATTTATCGGAAATCGTATTGAAGGGCCGCTTTTCCTGGGGCAGCAGGGTCATAATATCTCAACCCGGTCTGTCCAGCACATTTTCAAGAAATACGCCCCCGAAGGTATAACTCCTCATAAAATCCGGCATAGTTACGCGAGCGAGCTCTACCGCCGGTCCAAGAACCTGCGGGTAGTGCAGGAGAATCTGGGGCACACTTCCATCAAGACTACGGAGATTTACCTCCATACAGACCTTGATGAAAGGAAAAAGGTCTATCAGGATTTTTTCCCCCTTTCCGAGCCTTCCCGCCGTAACAGGGAAAAGAAAAAGGAGACGGAGTATCCCTGAAAACCCGGTCTGTGACAGGGAGGTTTATTCCGGGCTGTCCTCTCGTCGTGTCCTGGTCGTGCTGGCAAACGTGCGGGAGAGATATTAAGGATTGCTATGTTCTCATTTAGGATACCGTTTTCAGCATGGTTATTCGGAGACCCGGATCACAAGGTGCTGCCTGACTTATCTTTCACCAGCTGGGTATCGAATCGACCGTTATCCAGTGTAATGCATCGCCCATAGAGCAGGAGTATTGAATGCCTTAATTTTCTTATTCAATCTCAATTTGGGTCCCGTTTATTTCCGCCGGATCTTTCATAAACTGTATAATGCTATATCCTATGGGGGATTGTTTTTCACTCCATAACCCTTTCCGGGAACCCAAAACCCGGGTCAAGCTGACTACATCTCAGCACTAAGATATGACTTATTGTATAATTTTTTAGTATTAATTTTCTCAAGGCGAATAATTGGAATATAAATAGAAATAATCCTTCAAATTTTAAATTAAGGAATAAAATGGCTAATTTATAGTAAAGGTGACACGGATGAATAATCTCCGATAATGCGAAAAAATCAGATAAAAAGGCTGGAAATCAATCTTTCTGGTGCAGGGGAGTCTTTAAACAGGCTCCTTTTCGGGTTATTGGTGAAGGTTTCCCGTATCCCGGGATTGCGCCCGTTTGGCATATAACGAGAGATAAATTCCCAGGATAACTCCGGTCTTTCCGGATGTGTTAACAATGTTAACAAATTCTCAACAGCCCTGTTTTCCTCCTTTCTTTGCCATTTCGTTCCATGTAATCGGGTACAGAAAAAGGCTATCCTCATATGGGATCAGGTAGCAGTACATCCCATGGAGAAAATCCTCCGGATAGATGAGAGGGAGTCAGGAAATGTCACCGTTGTTTCCCTGATGGGCCGTATGGATGCCAGTTCATCGCCTGAAGCAGAGGCGGGAATGTCACGGCTTATTTCATCCGGAAGCAGGAGGGTGGTGGTGGATATGTCCGGGCTGGACTATATCAGCAGTGCCGGGCTCCGGGTAATGCTTGCCTCGCTCAAGAAGTTGCGAAATGACGGGGGCCAACTTGTACTGGTAGGTCTGAAACCGGAGATACGGAAGATATTCGAGATTGCAGGGTTTCACCGGATCTTTACAATTTACCCGACAGCTGACCAGGCTCTACACTCATTCGATACCATCGTATGATTTATGGATCCCATGCTGCCTTCACTCATCTCCACGACGATCGTCCTATTCCAGATGATGTGCGTGATCGTGGTGTTCGCCTATCTGATCACCCGCACCCGTTTTTTTGACGAGGTTCTTGTCAGGCAGTTTACATGGAAAAATCAGATATTTCTCATTGTGCTCTTCGGAATCCTTTCCATCTATGGTTCCGAGAGCGGAATTTCGGTCCTGGGCGCACAGATCAATATCAGGGACCTGGGACCGATGGTGGCCGGGCTGGTTGCGGGACCGATCGTGGGGGTGGGAGCCGGGCTTATCGGGGCTTCCTATCGCATGACCATGGGAGGATTTACCCTCGTCCCGTGTTCACTGGCAACGGTTCTTGCCGGTCTCCTGGCAGGGATGGTCTATATCCTGGCCGGCCGAAAATTCCCGGGTATTTTAATTGCAGTCTCATTCGCGATCATAATGGAGGGGCTGCATATGGGGCTTGTCCTCCTGATCAGCAGGCCCATTTCGCAGGCGGTGGAAGTAGTGTCAGACGTGGCGCTGCCCATGATCGCTGCCAATGCCGCAGGGATGTTCATATTCTCCTTCATTATCGCAAATCTATTAAAAGAGAAGCAGACCCAGGAAGAACGTGACCGGTACCACAAGGAGCTTGAAAGAAAGAATGCAGAGCTCCAGATCGCACACGAGATACAGACCAGTTTTCTACCCGAGGCCATCCCACGCATCCCCGGCTATTCCCTTGCAGCAATGAGTATCCCGGCCAGGGAAGTTGGCGGGGATTTCTATGACATCATCCCGTTTTCAGGCCATAAAACCGGTATTTTGATCGCCGATGTGTCTGACAAGGGGGTTCCTGCAGCGCTTTTCATGGCCCTGTCCAGGACGGTTGTGAGGGCCAATGCAGTCTGGCATCCAAAGGCCCGGAATGCCATACAGGGCGCCAATGCCATGATCAGTGCTGATGCCAGGTCCGGGATGTTCGTAACCCTCTTCTTTGGTATCCTTGACAATGATTCCCGCCGGATATCGTACGTGAATGCAGGTCATAATCCCCCGCTCCTCTTCCGGGAGGGCAGCAGTCCCGTGCCTCTCACGCCCACGGGAATCGCACTTGGAGCGATTGATGATGCGGAGTACGGAGAAGAATCGATTGATCTCAATGATGGTGATGTGCTGGTCCTGTATACTGACGGGGTGACCGAGGCAATGGACAGCCAGAACAACCAGTTTGGAGAAGAAAGGCTTGCTGAAATGGTCTCCCCGAATCTCGCTTTATCAGCAGAAGCCATCCTGGAAAAAGTGTGCGAAGGGGTCCGGGTCCATACCGGGGATGCCCCACAGTTTGATGATGTGACACTCATGATACTGAAGGTGGGATACTGATGCGGACCTGCCATGCATTGATTGTGGATGCGGAACGGGCAAACCTGCTTAAAATCGCTGAATTTCTGGAAGAACACCTCCTGTCGCACTCCGTCGGGGAAAAGGATATCTTCGAGATCGGACTTGCCGTTGACGAGGCCTGCAGCAACATTATTCTCCATGGGTACAGGGAGAAAGAAGGAAGAATCGAGGTCGAGCTGCAGGTAAACCCTGACCTGGTCACGATTACCATTAAGGATGAGGGCAGGCCTTTCAATCCCCTCACGGTTGAGCCTCCGGTTCTTTCGGATGATATCGAGCAGAGGGTGATAGGAGGTCTCGGGGTGTATCTTATCAAAAAGACCATGGACGAGGTTTCCTACGTGTACCGTGACGGAATGAATAAACTTGTCCTGGCAAAAAAAAGAACGGAAAAGTTCTGTGACTGACCCATTCCTCTACACAAAATCGCTCCGCGAACACCCGGTTATGTTTTCAGGGCCGGATCGATTTCTATATGTCCGCCGGGATGCAAAACGCCTGATCAGTGCCTGTCAAAAACTCAGCCCAGGAAGAATGGGAATCTATCCTCCATTTCATCCACACTCGTCCCTGCAGGGTAATGTATGTGATGGGTGCCACAGACCGGGGAAAGAGTACATTCTGCCGTTATCTTGCCAGGAAGCTTTTCTCCTGCGGAAGAGTGGGATACCTGGACTGCGACACCGGACAGTCTTCGATAGGGCCACCCACTACGGTGGGGCTGGCACTCTACCGCGATTCTCCACAGGCCCCCGACGAGGTGTTTCTCAGGTTTGTGGGCTCCATGTCTCCGGTAGGACACACCCTTCAGCAAGTGGTGGCCACGGCCCGGCTCCGCGATAAGGCCGGAGCCGAGGGAACTGATTACCTGATCATCGACTCTCCCGGCTGGGTCATGGAATCTGCAGCCCAGGAGTTTCATATCCGAATGATTGACCTGATCCAGCCCGATCTCATCGTGGCCATCCAGTCGGGGCAGGAGTTGGAGGGGATCCTGATCAACTTCCGCCGCCACCCCGGTATGGAGATTCGACGGGTGCCGGTGTCCCCGAAGGTGGTGGAAAGGAGGCGCGGCTGGAGAAAATTATACCGCACCACGCAGTATAAAAAATATTTTTCAGATCTTCGCACCCATACTCTCGCGCTGCCCGGCATCGGGGTTCACGGCCGAATGCCGGATACGTTCAGGGACGAGGAATGGCAGAACCTTGTAATCGCCCTCTGTGATCCGGAGATGATGGTGATTTGCCTGGGTATTGTGGAGCGTCTTGACATCAAGGAAGGCACCATCACGTTCCGGGCCCCGGTGTTCGATCCGGATCAGGTTGCCTCGCTGCATATCGGGTCGATCAGGATAGATCTGCAGGAGGAAGCGGATTAGTGAAGGCTCACCCGGTAGCCCTCTTCCTGAAGTGAAGAGAGGATTTTCTCCCGATGAGCAGGCCCGCGGATCTCAAGTTCGAGATCGACACGGATCTGATGGAGAGGGAGACCGGGATCGGCCCGTACCGGGTGCACCATGGTGATCACCGCCCCTGACTGTCCCAGGTGCTCGAGGAGGGCAGGGAGGGTTTGTGGCCCGTCTTCAAGGATAACCGAGCACTGCATGATCCGCCCGGCATCGAAGAGGCCCACGCGGAAGAGTCGTTCCAGGAGGAAACTGTCGACATTTCCCCCGCTTATGACCGCCACGATACGCTCTCCTTTCCTGACAGTGACTTTGCCTGAGAGGAGTGCTGCCAGCGGGACTGCCCCCGCCCCTTCGGAGAGAACTTTTTTCCTCTCTAAAAGGAGCATCACTGCCCTCCGGGTCTCATGTTCATCTACAAGGACAACATTGTCCACAAGGTCGCGGATGACCGGATAGGTCAGGTCTCCGGTCTTTTTCACCCTGATCCCGTCGGCGATCGTTGGTAGGGACTCGACTGCCACCGGCCCTCCCGTCCGGAGCGCTTCTGCAGCTGAAGGGCATGCGGCGGCCTGTACACCGGTGATACGCACGTCCGGCCGGAGTGCTTTTGCGGCAGTTGCGATCCCGGCGATCAGGCCTCCTCCTCCCACCGGCACCAGGATGTGATCACAATCCGGGAGATCCTCCAGTATCTCCAGTCCGATGGTACCCTGCCCGGCGATTATGGCCGGGTCGTCATATGGATGGATAAAGGTAAGATCCTTCTCTTCTGCCAATTTGCGGGCATGTACAATACTCTCTTCCAAACTGGCGCCTGACAGGATCACCCTGGCCCCGTAGCCCACGGAGGCTTCCTGCTTCGAGAGGGATACCCATTCGGGCATGATGATCGTTGCAGGAATTCCGGCCATGCCTGCAGCCACAGCCACTCCCTGGGCATGGTTTCCCGCAGAGGCGGCGATCACCCCCCGGTCCCCGATCTCCTGCCGGCGGGAGAGGATGAGGTTTGATGCCCCGCGGACTTTGAATGATCCGGCCTTCTGCATGGCCTCCAGTTTGAGATAGACCCGTGCACCTGTCATTTCCGAAAAAGTGGGTGAAAAAACAAGAGGGGTCCTGATCACATGTTCCTTAATCGTTTCCGCGGCGGTCTGGATGTCGGAAAGAGAGACCATTAAGAAGAGGATATCGGCGTTCCTGCTGATATTTTTTTGGGACTTGAGAAGCGAAAAGAGGGGGTTTAGATCGAAGGCGAGGCTGCCAGGATGACTTCGTGCTTACCCTTTTCCGGAGGTGCGGTGCAATGAGGCAATATATATTACGCCTTAACCCAATGCGGGATCGAGGAGGAGGAGATGGATAAGAGATACCTGCTGATTATCCTGGCAGCATTAATTGTGACGGCAATTATTGTAGCGCTTGTACTTGTCACACCGGATCAGACCGGTGGATCAATCCCCTTCGTTTCCTCAGATGATGGTGGCGGAGCATCCCTTCCGCTTGATACCATAACCCTCCCTCCCGGATTTTCCATCGCGGTGTATGCTCCCGATGTGCCCGGTGCCCGATCGCTCACTCACGGGCCGGAAGGGGTGATATTCGTCGGCACACGCGGGGAAGGGAAGGTATATGCCGTGCTGGACCGGGACGGGGATCGGCATGCGGACAGGGTTGTGACGGTGGCCACGGGTCTTTCCATGCCCAACGGGGTGGCATACCGCGACGGTTCCCTGTATGTTGCCGAGGTGAGCAGGATTCTCCGCTTTGATGATATTGCCGGCCGGCTGGACAAACCACCGAAGCCGGTGGTGGTGAATGACGGGTTCCCGGGTGATACCACTCATGGCTGGAAATTTATTGCATTTGGCCCCGATGGCATGCTCTACATTCCGGTGGGTGCCCCCTGCAATGTCTGCCTGCGGGCCGATCCCCGGTATGCCTCTATCATGCGGATGAACCCGGACGGGAGCGATCTCGGGGTCTTTGCATCAGGAGTGAGGAACTCGGTGGGATTTGACTGGGATCCCCGCACCGGCGACCTGTGGTTCACGGATAATGGCCGGGACTGGCTTGGCGACGATCTCCCTCCTGATGAACTGAATTTCGCCCCTGAAATGGGGATGCACTTCGGCTTCCCGTACTGCCACGGGGAGGGTATTCCTGACCCTGAGTTCAACAAGGGAGGATCCTGTGACCAGTTTACCCTGGCAGCACAGCCCCTCCCGGCCCATGTTGCCTCCCTGGGGATGCGGTTCTATACAGGAGATTCGTTCCCCGGGGAGTATCATAACCAGGTCTTCATCGCCGAGCATGGCTCCTGGAACAGGAGGGTGCCGACAGGTTACCGGGTAAGCCCGGGTCCGACTGGAGAACAGTACTCCTGTGTCGTATGAGATCTTTGCCGAGGGGTGGCTGCAGGACTCCGGTGCCTGGGGCCGTCCGGTCGATGTGCTGGTCATGCCCGATGGGGCCCTACTTGTATCAGATGACAGGGCCGGGGTAATCTACCGGATATGGTATAAAGGGTGAACAAGTCTACCGGAAAACTCTTCCTTTATTTGCGGTATAAACCGGGCGGTACCAGAATCTCGAACCGTGCCCCTTTGCCCGGCTCGCCTGTTTCATTAATAGTAATGCCTGTGATGGAGAGGATTTCCCGGGCAAGAAACAGTCCAAAGCCACTGTTCTTCCCGTAGCCGCGCTCAAAGATTTTCTCCTTCTCTTCAGGAGAGATACCTATTCCATCATCTTCCCAGAGGATGGTTAAGGTACCAGAAGATTCCAGCGAAGATAACTTGATTGCCGAACCATTTGGGCAATGCCGAACGGTATTATCGAGAAGGTTATAGAATACCTTTTCTAACATGAAGTCTGCAAAAATTTCCTCCCCGTCCAATTCAACATTTAGTGTTATTTGCGAGGGGACTTCCAACCGTGAGATGATCTCATGAAGGTCCTGCCAGCGAGGTTCCTGAATTCCGAGGTCCTGATAGACGCCAGTGAATTCGATCTGCGATTGTATCTCCCGAACTGCAGAGTCCATCTTTTTCAGGTAGGCATTCACCTGCGGATCAGAAGAAATCTGGTGTGCAATTTCGAGGGACCCGACCAAAACCATAATCTTGTTGAGAATGTCATGCCGGGTAATTGCAGTCAGCAGGTTTAATTGCCGGTTTACCTGACGGAGTGCGTCTTCAACGCGTTTCAGATCAGTTACATCGTGCAGGACTCCCTCGATTCCAAGAACCTTCCCGTTACTGTCATGATAGAACTGGCTGTTTCCAAGGAAGAACCGCGGGGTACCGTCGCCGGCTTTAAGGACAATCGGATAACCCGTCACCAAACCATCCCTGGCAAGGGTCTCAAGTAATTTTCCCCGATCGGCGGGATTCACATAGATCGCCTCTGCAATATCGATCCCAATTAAAGCCCAGGGGTCTGTATACCCTGCAATGAGGGGAGCTTTTGGGGAAATCATCGTGAGGCGCCCTTCAAGATCCGCACGATAAAACATATCCTGCATATTTTCAAAGATTGTCCGGTACTTCTCCTCGCTCTCCCTTAAGGCGTCCTCCGCGTGTTTAAGCTCAGTTATATCGATGGATATCCCTGCAAGGAGATTTTCCCCCTCTGTGCCCGGAATGGCAAATTTGCTAGTCCGGAAAAGTCTCTCCCTTCCTTTGGTATCTGTGATATTTTCAAGAGTTGTAAGGGTCCCCTCAGCGAGAGCTCTTTTGTCATCCTTCACCATCGCTTCCGCAACCTCACGGGGAAGCAGATCATATGTTGATTTACCGGTTGATGCCTCCCAGCCGAAAATATCGGAAAGATAAGAATTTCCGAAAATAAGCAGGCCATTTGCATTCTTGATAAATGCCGCCGCCGGAAGGTGATTCATAAAGAGAGAGAAACGCTGCTCGCTTTCACGCAGATCCTGTTCCTTGCGGGCCAGTTCTTCAAACTGTTGCCGGAGCTTCTCTTCTGTGTCCGAGAGCTTATCATACGCCGACCTTAAGTTCACTTCAGCGTTCCTGATTTGTGTAATATCAGTGACTACGCCGCGGAATCCTGTCAGTTTCCCGTCCTTGTACATGGGAGCTGCATTAATGATGACGGGAAACGTGCTGCCATCTTTCCTGACCGCAGTATACTCATGCGATTCCCGGGGTCTCCCTTCGACGATTTTTTTGATATTTTCCAAAAGATACGAATGCTGTGAAGGTTCGATGAAGGACAGGGAATTGATCCCGCATGCGAGATCTTCGGGAGTCGCACCCAGGGAAGTAAGGGCAATGCGGTTCCCATAGGTCACATTCAGGTCCGTGTCTGTTTCAAAGACAATCTGTGGCAGGAGTTCTGCAAGTTCACGGTACTTCTCCTCACTCTGCTGCATTTCCTGCTCGAAACGCCAGCGCTCCAGTTCTGCAGAGGTACGCAGGGAGAGCAGGTCCATAATGGTATTGGTCAGTGGCGGCAGATTCAGTTCCCCGTGAGATAGTACGCAGATAACACCCACCACCGATCCTTCCTTGTTGAGCATCGGGATTCCGGCATACCCTCTGACATCAAATTTTACAAGGTCAGCAGCACGGGGAAAGAGTGCGGCTACATTATCGGGGTAATGGCAGAAGCCTTTGTGGAATATGTCTTCGCACGGGGTTCCCTCGAGCAGGTACTCGTATTCTGAGACCGGCTGTCCGTCAGAAACCATTGCAAGAGGTCGGGCAATGTTATCAGGTCCCAATTCAGAGATCATCGCAATATCGGCGCCGGTGTAATTGCATACCCAGCGGACAGCCGCGTTGAAAAATTCCTGCCCCCTCACCCCTGTTGTCTCCAGCACGAGGGAATCGAGTGCATTTTCAGACTCACTCCGTTCCTCTTCCTGTGCAATCGCTGTTGAGAGAATTCCTATAATCCGCATATCCTGGGGCGTTGGTTTGATATCGTGGGTGTACACTGCACAAAGCGAACCCCGTGTGATTCCTCCATAACTGACAGGATGTCCAATATATGTCTTCAGCCCGTAGGCTGCGACATTGGGATCCGTCTTCGCATAATTACTTTTCTGGAGGTTGAGGACAACAAGCGGCCCTGACCCTTTACCCCTGATAACGTCAAAACAGATGTGCCCCTCGGGCGTGTCTTGGGTTTTCAGGTCCGGGGGTGCATTCCAATGTGCAAGGGTACAAAGCAGCCTTTCATGCAGCCGGTTATACAGCACACAGTCAGCTTTGAGTAATTCCCCGGTAAGATTGGTAAGGACACTGATATTTTCCTGATGATCCCGTCCCAGATTAAGGAGGGTCTCATTGATCCTGGACAGGCGATCTTCCGTATGCTTCTTATCCGTGATTTCCCGCAAAGATAGAAGAATAGCAGGGGAACGCCCATAGGTTATCTTTTTACCGATACATTCAATCCACTTGTCTTCCCCGGACGGAATCTTCGCCCTGTAGGTCACGAGGTAGGTGTCAGTGCCGGCAGCAACCTTCACAAGGTCCCGGATGGCGGCCGGATAGGATTGAGGATGAAGAAAACTGAGAATATTACAATTTCCAACTAAATCTTTATATTGAGTACCACCGATGATGACCCCTACCGCCCTGTTCAAAAAGAGAATCTTTCCGGCCATATCGATGATGATGATGCCTTCCAGGGAATTTTCAACAAGAGAACGGAATTTTTCCTCGCTCTCCTCGAGTGCATCCTGTGCCCGCTTCCGCTCTACTGCCTTTTTGATCTGGTGCTCAAGTTCGGCGAACTGGGCAGTCGGGGATCCTCCTTTCTGGAGATAAAAGTCTGCACCATGGTTAATCGCCTCGATGACTATCTCTTCCCGCCCTTTCCCGGTGAAAAGGATGAACGGGATGTAATCATAGCTCTGACGCACTTCCTTAAGCAGCTCTATACCGTCCAATTCCGGCATCTGGTAATCAGAGACAATAGCATCATAGCTGTTACTGCGTAATTTTTCAAGTGCCTCTTTGCCGGATTGCGCACTTTCGAGAAATAACTCCCCATTTCTCTCCAGGAAGATCTTGCCAAGGTCTAAAAAAGCCCTTTCATCATCTACATAGAGAACAGAAATCATACATCAACCACACCTAAAAGTATTATCTCATGAGGCTGTTATAATAAAATATGGGTTTATTATTTTCACTGGGATAACATTCCGGGGAAACAGGCAAAAAGGGCAAAAATTCAGCTTTTTTTCTTCTCCAGGACTGGAGTTTACAAAGATACCTTTTTTAGGGGAGAAATTCCCCGTCCGGGTATAGGACAAGGGATCTCCGAAAAGGAGCTGAGTGCAGGGGGCAGGTGTGAAGATCCTGGGGGTCTTGACCGGTACAGGAAGATGTACACTTTTCTCGGTGAGCGTATTTCACGGAATGAGGAGGGCTCGGTGAGCGTATTTCACGGAATGAGGAGGGGGAACTTCGAGAGGAGATCGGGTGCCTTACATATAATAATCTGTTATCTATCGCTTGTTCATGAAAAAATGAAATTCAAACCGTCTTTTTCATAGATTCCCGAATATCCTTGTGATTCGTCCCTCAGGATCCCTCGGAATATTTTGATCTGATTTACTGATTTTTTCATTTCAGGCGACGGCTGCTCTTATGGCCCTTTTTGGAAACTATTTGATCCGCGGCAAGAATACTCCTTTTCCCAATAAACTCTTCATATATGATGCCAATACTCTATTCACAGACGGGAATGGGATTATATGAAAACACTCATCCTTGCAGGCGGTTCTGGAACCAGGCTGTTTCCACTGAGCCGGGAATACTATCCGAAACAGTTCCTGGACCTCTTTTCAGGAGAATCGCTCTTCCAGAAGACGCTAAAGCGGGCTCTTCTCTTCTCGAAACCTGACGAGATATATGTGATCACCTCCGAACATCATAAATTCCTGGTGCAGGACCAGCTTGAACGTGCCGGGGTGGACGGCAGGGTTATTGTCGAGCCCATGGGGAAGAATACGCTTCCCGCCATCTACTATGGTCTGAAGGAAATCGAGAAAAATGCCGGCCCCTGCGATGTGGCGGTGCTCCCCTCCGATCATCTCATGGATGCCGGCGACAACTACCGGCAGGCATTTTCCCAGGCACTGTCCCTTGCCAGAGAATACCTGGTGCTGTTCGGCATCAGGGCGACTTCCGCCCATACAGGCTACGGCTACATCAAACCCGGGGTTTCTACCGGGACTGGCGTCGGGTGCGTGGTAGAGGAGTTCAAGGAGAAACCGGGTCCGGACACCGCCCGGGAATACCTTGAGAAAGGCTACCTCTGGAACTCAGGAATGTTTCTCCTGAACACCACTCTCTTCTTTTCGGAATGCGAAATCCTGGTTCCCGACCTGGTGGAGGCCTTCCGGTCAAAGGTAAGTGAAGCCTACGAAAAGATCCAGTCCATCTCCATCGACTATGGGATCATGCAGAAGACAAAGCGGGCCGCAGTCATCCCTCTCGATGCCGAATGGAGTGACGTGGGCAATTTCGATGCACTTTATAGAATATTTCACAGGAACGGGGACCAAAATTCGGTTAAAGGCGAATATTTGGGCCTCGATTCCAGGAACAACCTGATTATCGGGGATCAGCTTATCCTCACATCCGGGGTGGAGAACATGGCCGTCATCGCCACCGACGACGTGGTACTGGTGGCCTCCCGCGACCATGCCCAGGATGTCAAGGTCCTTGTTGATGCCCTCAAAGAGAAAGGAGACGAAAGAACAGAGTTTCATTCCACCGTCCACCGTCCCTGGGGATCCTTCACGGTTCTTGAACCCGGTCGGACCTACAAGATAAAGCGGGTCAGCGTCTCCCCTCACAGGCGTCTTTCCGACCAGAGGCATTTCCACCGCAGCGAACACTGGGTGGTGGTGGAAGGGACGGCCCACGTGACAATCGGGGAGAGGGTGCAGATCCTGAAACCGGGGGAGAGCACCTATGTTCCGGTCAATATATGGCACCGGCTGGCCAACAATGGGGACGAGCCGCTGGAGATAATCGAAGTGCAGATCGGGGACTATGTGGGAGAGAACGATATTGAACGCCGAGAGGATGACTGGGACAGGGAGAAGGGAGAGAAAAAGTAGAAAACATAATTTCTTTTTTCATTATCAAGTTCGATTTTGATAGTTATTCTCATAAAATTGCATATATTCCCCGGATATTACATGTTCCATCCAGTCCTGGTTGTGTAAATACCAACGGATCGTCCGCCGGATTCCCTCGTTGAAATTCGTTTTCGGTTTCCATCCCAATTCATCCTGTATTTTCGATGAATCAATCGCATATCGTCGATCATGCCCGGGACGGTCTTTTACGAATTTTATTAATGTTTCATTTATCTCCGGATCACCGGTTTCTTCCTGCAGAATAGTGAGTAAGAGTGTTACCAGATCGATATTTTGCAGTTCATTATTTCCTCCGATATTATACACCTGTCCGGAATTTCCCTTCTGCACTACATTGTCAATAGCACGGCAGTGATCTTTCACATACAACCAGTCACGAACCTGTTTTCCGTCTCCATATAGAGGGAGGGGTAGATGTTTCAGGGCATTTCGGATCATGAGAGGAATGAGTTTTTCCGGAAATTGGTACGGGCCGTAGTTATTGGAGCACCTGGTAATCATCACCGGCATGGTGTAGGTATCGTGATATGCCTTTACCATCAGATCTGCTGCGGCCTTGCTGGCCGAATAAGGGCTATGGGGATCAAGAGGCGACTTTTCCGTAAAATAACCTTCAGGACCAAGTGCCCCGTATACTTCATCTGTTGAAATCTGCAAAAATTTGCAATTTTCTCTCCAGTCACCCTCTTTGAGCCACATTTTTTTCGCAGCGTCAAGCAGGATACCTGTACCCAGGATATTCGATTTAAAAAACACCTGTGGATCTGAGATTGAGCGATCCACATGCGATTCTGCAGCAAAATTCACTATGCAATCAACAGAGTATTTTTTAAAAATATCTGCAATTTTTTCAGGATCGCAGATATCCCCCTTGATGAAGGTGAACCGGGATTTTTCATCCTCTGATAAATTGAAGAAATTTTCCGGATTCCCTGCATAGGTGAGTTTATCGTATCCAATAATTTCGCTTTCGGGGTATTTCCAAAGATAATAATACAGAAAGTTGCTCCCTATGAACCCTGCAGCACCTGTGACAAATAATCTCATGGGTTCACTCCGATTTCCCCGAGAAAACGTTGTGTTGCATCTTTCCATGAAGGGAGAGAATATCCAATCGTTTCTTCTGTGCCGAAATTATCCAGTACGGAATAGGTGGGACGTAGGGCAGGGGAAGAAAACTCATCTGAACTGGAGGGTAGTAATGTGCCCTTCCATCCTGCTTCATTCAACAGGTAGTTGGCCCATTCGTATCTGGAGCAATTGCCTGAATTTGTTATATGATAAAGCCCGAAATAATTTGATTTTAAAAGATCAAATGTCGCCTTTGCCAGGTCAATTGTATACGTGGGGGATGAAACCTGATCAGTCACGATTTTAAGCTCTTTTTTTGATTTACTCCATTCGAGAACCTTTCTTGGAAAATTCATGTTGCCTGAACCGAACACCCAGCTGGTTCGAATAAGAAAATAGGAATCGCAGAGATTCCTGACCATATCCTCTCCGAGTAATTTGCTCTCTCCGTAGCGGTTGAGAGGGCGGGGCCGGTCTGCGATGGTGTATGGCCTGTTTAATTGACCGTCAAAGACGTAATCCGTGGAATAGTGGACCAGGGTGGCGTTTATTAGGTTTGATGCGAAAACCAGGTTTTTCACTCCGATTCCATTGACAAGATACGCAAATTTCCAATCGGTTTGTGCACGATCCACTTCATTGTAGGCCGCACAATTAATAATGACATCCGGGACTTCACGATTACAGAATTCCGTGACTTCTATTGCATTGGTAATATCAAGAGTTTTTGAGTCGGCAGCAATATATTCAAAATTATGCCTTTCACAGAATTTCGTAATGTCCTGTCCAAGCTGTCCTCTTGCCCCGGTAATTATAATTTTCATCTTTCCCACGTTCCCGTATCAATCTCGCTCAATAACGGAAGAGCCATATCTTTTTCAGAAAGAAACGGACGTTCTATTCGGTATTCTTCAAATGGCCATTTTATTCCAATTTCCGGATCGTTCCACCTTATGCCGGCATCATATTCAGGATGATAGGATTCTGTGGTTTTGTACAGCACTTCGGTATGATCTTCCAATGAAAGAAATCCATGTGCAAATCCGGCTGGAATGTATATCATCCGGTGCATTGCACTCGATAGATTGATACCGATCCACTCTCCAAATGTCGGTGAATTTTTCCGGATGTCAACCGCCACATCATATATCGATCCTCCAAGAACCCTGATGAGTTTGCCCTGGGCATATCGTGTTTGAAAATGAAGACCCCTGAGTACACCCCTGGCTGAACAGGAATGATTATCCTGGACAAACTCTTCCGTTATTCCCATTTCTGAAAAGTCGGCTTTATTGTATGCTTCAAGAAAAAACCCTCTGTCGTCCTTGAACACGGTGGGCTGAAGGAGAAATACGCCATTTAATTTGGTGGTAATTTTTTGAAATTTTCCCATACCATTTTCCCCGGGGGATTATTCGTATCCATTCGAGATATCCATTAAGTATTGTCCGTATTCTGTAGCTATGAGACCTTCTGCAAGGGTACGTAACTGTGCCTTTGAGATATAGCCCAGCCGGTAGGCAATCTCTTCGATACAGGCTACATATAATCCCTGCCTTTTTTGTATCGCCTCAATATAATTGCCTGCTTCAAGAAGCGAGTCATGGGTTCCTGCATCCAGCCAGGCCATACCCCTCCCGAAGAGCATAACTTTCAACTGGCCTCTCCTGAGATATTCTTTATTTATATCAGTTATTTCGAGTTCTCCCCTCCCGGATGGTTTGAGATTCTCTGCAATCCCGATCACCCGGTTATCATAGAAATACAGGCCCGGAACGGCATAATTCGAGCGTGGTTTATCCGGTTTTTCTTCAATGGAAAGAGCATTCCCTTCCTTATCGACTTTTACAACTCCATAGACCGTCGGATCTTTTACATAATACCCAAAAATCACTGCTCCTTCTTCAAGTGATCCTGCTTCTTTCAACAAATCCGAGAAGTGCTGGCCATAAAAAATATTGTCGCCCAGGACCAGCGAGACCTTCTCATTGCCGATGAATTCTTTTCCTAAAATGAATGCCTCGGCCAGGCCTCCTGGTTTTTCCTGTATTGCATAGGTAAAATGCATGCCGAGTTGTTTTCCGTCTCCAAGGAGATCCCTGTAGAGAGGGATGTCCCTCGGGGTGGATATGATGAGAATATCCCGTATTCCTGCCAGCATCAGCACAGAGAGCGGATAATAGATGAGTGGCTTGTCATATACCGGTAACAGGTGCTTGGATATGGATTTGGTGATTGGGTAGAGCCTGGTGCCGTAGCCACCGGCGAGGATGATGCCTTTCATGTGAATAAAAATCTATTATCCTGACTACAATAAATCAATTTGGTCGATAAATGGGATATTGTTGATTAGTAGCATCTTGGCAATTGACTTTCCCCTGTCTCTGATATCACTCTCTCCCCTGCCCCCATTTTATCCCCAGGATCACGGATACATTCACAATGACAATCAACCCGATAAACCCGGCAATCCATATCCCCGGTATGCCGAATATGGTCCATGGTTGCCCTGACTGTCCGGGTTCATTGACAAGATTTGCCTGTTGCGGTGCAGAAGGGTTCGGTTCATGGGATTGGATGTCCGATTCCATTGTACCAGGCTGCGTGGTGCCCTCTACCACGGGAGCTTGGGTTGCAGTCACTGTACCGGTATTGGCGGACGTCGAAGAGGAGGAGCTGCCACCGGTTCCCCCGTAACCTCCCCCACCGCCGCTGTATGAGAGATATGTTGACGTCGGAATAGTGATGTTTTCCGGTTTTAGTTCTCCGAGAGTCAGAAAATCAGATATTCTCAGGTGGAGTTGTGTGGTGCTCCCGGAACTGAAAGGAAAGATGGCGGTCCAGATGGCCTTATCGGTCGAGACCTCGGCACGGATTCCCTGTACATAAAATTCCAGGGGGGAACCGGGAACAATCGATCCCTCAACGATCAGCTTCCTGTCATCGTAACCGGGACCGCCGTACGATCCCGCAACAGTGACGGGGATGGGGTTTCCGTCCGTCCCGGTGAGCACTCCCGCTCCTTTTGCCTCTATCAGTATACCTGTTTCTGCAGGACTTCCTGCCGTTTCTACTGTGCCATAGAATTCCTGGGTCATCATCGACTGGTCAACTGCCCAGGCCCCGGAACACAGGATACTGATTACTACGCAGAATATGAGAATCCGATAGTGATGGATATTTTTCACTCGATCACCTTTTCGTCACTGTGTGTGATGATAGTCTATATTTTTAAGTAATGTGATACTAGATGAAAAAAATTCTGGGAGATCCACACCGAAACGAGTGTGCCGTTTTTTATTCATACGGAGATGAAGTCCATTTGTAAAAGGGCAAAGAACAATTTGATGGCAAAAATTTATGTTATTCCAATATTAAAAGGCAATTAACGATATCTGCATGAAATGTGCAATATCTCTATGACGATCTGGTGATATCCATTTGAAATACATTGTCACGGGTGGAGCAGGTTTTATTGGCTCTCATATCGCAGAGTTTCTTTCAAAAGACCATGAAGTAGTAATTCTCGATGACCTATCCTCGGGAAAGATGGA
>DATKYO010000074.1:0-4462 GCA_035528475.1 Methanoregulaceae archaeon
TGGCGACACCGGAGAAGAAATCAGGCAAATCACCGACCAAACCCGTTGACAAGACTGGAACTGCGGCCGGGATCGGTGCAACATCGAAAAAATCACCCACAAAACCCATCCCGAGGAACAAGTATCCCAAGATTCTCTTTATCTGGGGGAACACGCGGGTTCTGCCCGTCACGATTGAATCCATGTCAATCAAGGAACAGCAGTTCGATGCAAACCTCAACCCCATCCAGGCAGAGGTCACGATCGGGCTTGCGGTATACACGGACGAGGTTGAAGCCAAGGACAAGATCGCAAACGGCGCAAAGGCATATACCGCTATGATGGAACAGACAAAATCAGCCGAGGGTCTGTCCCAGAAAGGACAGAATGTGGAGGATATCATCAAAATCTAGGAGGTGTGAAGGTGTTCTTAGAATCATCACGATATTATGGCCAGACAATTATTACCAGTAAAGCCCGGAACGGGAAGGATGTTGCAGCAATTGCCCTACGGCGACTGCCTGATATTAAAGGGGAGCAGGTCATGGTGAAAGGAAACGACCGACTCGACCTCATGGCCGGGCAAAGGTACGATGACGGAACCTGGTTCTGGCATATCGCCGATGCTAACCGCGAATTAAAAGCCGCTCGGCTTACAGAACAGCCCTCGCGTATCATTAACGTGCCGGAGGACTAGATGGCGGACGCCCTGTTTAAAGTCTACCTGAACAATCGGCCGGCTCCGGAAGAGCTGCTGGACCGGATCGAGGAGATTGTCGTGGAGCAGGAGGTAGACATGGCAACAGAGGCGAGGATAAAGATCCCGGTGACGGCAGATAAAGACGGGAAATGGACAGAAGAGGACGCGGCGTTCCTTGTTCCGTTCAGCCGGGTCCGTATCGAAGTCATTGTCAGCGATTCGGGACCTGTAGCACTTGTGGACGGGCCGATCGTTGGGTCCGAATACAACCTCGCCTCAGAACCCGGGAAAAGTAGTGTGACTGTCGTGGTCCATGACGATAGCGCATTCCTGAACCGGGAAGAGAAAGTCGCCCGGTTTGATGGCATGACCGATCACGAGGTAGTGCAACAGATTTTCTCAAGTACGGCACAGATCGCATCGTTTGATATCGAAACGACGCCGAACCATGATGCACCATATCCCTCTATTATGCAGCGGGGCACGGACATGGAACTGATCCGGTATCTTGCCCGGCGCCACGGGATGCATGCATATGTTCTTCCCGGGACGAGCCCGGGCCAGAGCATCGGGTGTTTCAAGGCATTCCCGATCCGGTCGTCAGGCATTCCTCCCCTGATCATGCTTGGGCAGGACCGTACACTTAGTACGTTTAATGTCCGCCATGACGGAAGGCTCCCGTCAAAAGTCAGTGCATTCACACTGGATCTTTCCGGCAAGGCGGATGGTGAATCAACAGCGGTATACAGCGATGCCGAGAGGATGGGTGATGAGGAGGCCCTCCAGAATTCTTCCGAAGTCTCGGTTCAGCTCCTAAGCCCATATACTGATTTCTCCCCGTCCGCGGACAGTGCTGTTGCCGGCAGGGCAGCGTTATACGGTTTTGCTTTTGAGGCCCGAGGCACCCCCAATGATGTATACTCGGGGATCCTGCAGCCGTACAGTGTTGTTGATGTGCTCGGGGTGAATGCACGGCTTAGTGGCAGTTACCTGATCCATTCGGTGACACATATCCTGAACCGTTCAAGCTCTTCACAGCAGTTCACCGCGCTGCGAAATGCACGTTCCGGCGGGTCCGGAAGTGGCGGGACAGCAGGAGCAGGGGGGATCTTCTGATGGGCGACGCTGATCTTGAGAGGCTTGTTATTGACCTTCATCAGCGCGTGCGGGGCCGCTATTTCGGAAAGTTCCGCGGCACCGTCACGGATGACGGCGATCCTCACAAAAAAGGCCAGGTCAGGGCACATGTCCCTGAAGTATTCGGAACCGAGGAATCACCGTGGGCGATGCCGGCAGTCCCTTACGCAGGTAAATCTCGCGGGATGATCGCGATACCCAAGAAAGGAGACGGCATCTGGATTGAGTTCGAGGCCGGCGACATTTCCCGTCCCATCTGGTCCGGCTGCTGGTGGGCAGATAATGAGAAGGAAGACGGCGGGGAGACGATGACCCTGATGACTTCCGGGGGGCACAAGATCGTGCTGGACGATGAAAAGAACGAGATCCGCATTATTCATGCCGGGGGGGCAGAGATCGCGCTCACGACAACGGATATCACGCTGAAGGCAAGCTCGGGACAAGTGGTCATCTCCGCCGCCGGGGTCAACGTCAACAATGGAACGTTTTTGGTGAAATAATGAACGGTGAGATGTTGAAAACCAACAGCACAATCCAATGCCCTCATGGCGGGCAGGCGATCCTGTTCACGTCCAATACAAAGGTCGTACGAAAACAGGTACCGGTCCTCATAGAGACTGATATCCATCCCGTTGCCGGGTGCCCGTTCACGGTCGGCCCGAAGTATTCCCCATGCGTCAGGATCGAGTGGAAAGCAGGGCATGCCGACACCCTTGTTGACGGGGTGCCGGTCCTCTGCCAGACAAGTATAGGCATCTGTTACAATGCCGAGGGAGCACCGCAGGGAATTGCGGTGATTGTGAATCCATGACACCTGATGATGAAAACCGGGAGAATGAGGTATGAAACCAAAAGACGGCGGACATCTGTCCTATCCTTTCCGCATCGGAAGTAACGGCAGGACAGCACAGGTCGAGTCCCTTGAAGAGCATGTGCTGGGCGAGCTCGCACAGATGATACTGACAAATCCCGGTGAAAGGCCGTTCCTTCCGGAATTTGGCGGGGGGGCAAGGCGCCTTGTCTTTGAGAATGTCGGTGAGATGGAATCCGGCATTATCAAGGCAAAGATGATGCATGCCCTGTCCGAATGGTTGGGGGAACGGCTGACCATTGAGGACCTCGCAGTTACCGCTTCCAATGGCAGGGTCGACATTGTAATCACCTACCGGGTGACCGGTTCGGAAGATACCCGCATCGTGCGATTCCAGAGGCCGGGTGAGTGAAATGGCGATCCAGGATAATGTAGCACTGGACGACAGGGCCGAAGCCCTGCAAAAACCTAATCCGAAATTCAACGGTATCCGGCATATCATTATAAAAACCCTCAACGATACAAGTTCACCCCCATATGCCGAATTCACCCTCCAGTTCTACAACACGCTCCATCTCAACGATATTATTTCCGCCTTCAACTCGGCAGCAGATAAAGAGAATATCGCCTCAGAGTATTTTACAATCTCCGGGGGCCACCGTGTACCGGTAGGTACCGACGAAGGAAATGTCAGGGTGACCGGAATCGCGCCCGGTACGGCGGATTCACTTGAACTCACAATCTCGCCGATCGGCGACTATTCCACTTATACACTAAAGATCACGGATAAATGCCCGGGATACGATGCATTCGATCCGGTCTTCATCTGCATGCCGTTTAAATTCAGGCCCGGCTGCTTCTCACTCAACTGCAAGCCGGATGACGCCCCTCTCGAAGGTCCGGGCCCGGAGCCGGTCATTGATTACCTTGCCCGGGACTTCGACTCGTTCAAGCATACCCTCATCAGTGCGATGATGGAGAGGGTTCCGGGGTGGCGGGCAACCAGCGAGGCGGACCTCGACCAGGTTCTTATCGACCTGTTCGGCGCTGCCGCCGACGAGCTGGCCGATTACCATGACAGGGTTGCAAACGAGGCGTACCTCGGCACTGCCCGAAAGAGGATCTCACTGGCACGGCATGCCCGCTTCATGGATTACCACATCCACCAGGGCAACCAGGCCAGCACATGGCTAACACTCTCTGTAAATACTGAAACCAAGCTACCGCTGGGCGGTGATCCTCCCGGTGAAATACCCCTGAAAGTATCAACTGCCGGAAATCCGGCTCAGTCCCCTCCTACCTTCATGTCCCGGGGGGAATGGCACCTCAACCCGGCATTCAATGATATCAGATTGTATACTTGGTCCAACACCAGGCCGGCACTGGAGGCAGGGTGTACAACCGCTGACCTTATATTCGATACCCAGGCCGTCAAATACAATGCAATCGGACTCAACCCTTTTTTCCAATATATTACCAAAGGCTGGGTCACTCATCTGCTCATCCAAGAACACCGCAACCCGGTGACCGGCAAACCAAACGGGACTGATCCGGAAAAACGGCAGCTGTTGGAGCTGATCCGCTCCGGGGACCGCAAACCGGTAATCATGACAGACCCGGTGACCGGGAAATCATTCATCAGGGTATGCTGGCAGGAGAAAGACCGGTTGAAGGACACATATTGTTTCACCGTGGACTGCGACAAGACAACGGTCGAAGACGTCAGTTTGTTCCATGGGAACCTGGTCCGGGTATATCATGGGAAACAGGTCTGTGCCCATTTCCACGAGCCCGGCTCGGTTTTCCAGTCGGATGAATACGAGTACCAACGACCA
>DATKYO010000075.1:0-3084 GCA_035528475.1 Methanoregulaceae archaeon
TTTCCAGTCAGCAAGCGTCTCTCCCGGATCTATGATAAGGAATACCGCGTGCGGGTTTTCCTGGAGATTGGCCAGCGTACGGTGCTTCCCAAGCCCCATGACCACGGTCCTCTCATCGGTCATGAATGGCGAGCCGAAGACAGCAGACTCGACCTTTCCGGCTTTGTCCGCTGTGCAGAGTATCCCGGCCCTCGGTGGTTTGTTAAAGTAATCCATGAATTTTGATGGCATATGGCATCACCTTTTCTTATGTTGGGCTGAGTGTATGAGGAGTTATAAGTTTGTGCAGGATCGGGGCAGGAAATGGTCTCTTAGGGAGCACGGATACCCGGGATTCCTCTCCCATGGAGGTAAAAGGTGCATCCGCTAAAAAACAGATTATGAATAGGGGCGGATCTTCCTGAATAACCACACCTTGACCTGGTCATTGATCATGAAGGACACCAGTGCATATCCCCAGACAATAAGCGCAAGTGTCCAGCCAACCGGCGTCATGAAAACACCGTAGATCGCAATGAGGGTCGCGCCTACCTGCGTAATTTCTGCCGTGCCAAAAAGGGCAAGGGAGGGATACGGGCGCTCCCAGAAATGCTGCTGGCCGGTGCGGGCAAGGTAAATCGTAATGTGGCCGGCGACTGCAAGCTTGAGGAAGACGAGCGTCTGCACGACACCGGCATCAAGGTGGAAATACTCTTTTGCCATCCAGAGAAGTATGAAGCTTGAGACAACCCCCAGGATTCCAAGGATCGTTGCGAGGGTCATGATCCGGTTCATCTGCCAGTGCACGGGTTTTGCAGCAACCGGTGCATTGTCGAATGCAATCATCATGATAGGGAGGTCGTTCAGGATCGCGAGAACTACGATCATGAGTGCAGTAACCGGGTAAAAGTCGAGGAAAACGATACAGAGTGTGAGGAATATGAGCACCCTGACAGTCTCGGCGATCCGGTAGACCGCATAATTTTCCATACGGCGGAAGATTTCCCGGCTCCGCTGGATCGCGTCGATGATAACCGAGAGCCCGGGTTTCGTGAGGACGATATCCGCAGCGGACTTCGCAGCATCGGTTGCACCGGCGACCGCAATACCGGCATCTGCCTCCCGGAGTGCCGGTGCATCGTTCACGCCATCCCCGGTCATACCGATAATATGGTCGCCTCCCTGCAGGATTTTCACGATATTGAACTTGTCCTCGGGAAGGACCTGGGCAAACCCATCCGCAGTCTCCAGTTGTTTCCGCGCCTCTTCTCCTTCACCGGCAATCAATGCAGTCCGAAGAAGGATGTTCTGGCCAAGACCCACCTGCCCGGAGACCTCGTGAGCGATGGCAATGTGATCTCCCGTGACCATCTTCACGTTCACGCCGAGTTTTTTTGCCTCGGTTATCGTAGCCGCAGAGTCCTCGCGGGGAGGATCGAAAAGCCCGATCAGGCCAAGGTACTGCCATTTCCCGGTATTGTCTGACTTCGCCACCCCGAGTGCCCGGAAACCCTTCTCCGCAAATCCCGTCACCCATTCGTCCAGCGCAGAAGCAGGAACCCCGTCACTCCCGGTAAGAGCTGTGATTGCCTGTGGCGCTCCCTTGGCTACTTCGAACGTTATTCCGGAAGGGTCCCGGATCGAGGCCTTTGAGAATTTGGCAACAGGATCGAAGGGAACGAAATCCAGTATTTCATCACCGGCGTTATCAGGGAGTGGCGTGATACGATCATAACGGGAAAAAATTGCCGTGTCGATGGGGTCATTGCTCTCTCTTCTGGAAGCCTGCGCCGCTGCGATAATGACCTCGTCTTCCGAAACCCCGGGGAATGTCCGGATATCGCCGACACTGATGGAATTCTGCGTGATGGTCCCGGTCTTATCGGCACAGAGAATATCCATACCGGCCATCTCTTCTATTGCAGTGAGCCGGCTCACGATAGCCTCCTTTTTTGCAAGGGCCACTGCCCCGACGGCAAGGGTCACGGTCATGACTGCAGGAAGTGCAGCCGGAATGGCCGCTACGACTAAAATAAGGGCGAACTGAAGGGTATTTAAGAAAGATTCCGACCTCAGGAATGCAACAACCAGAACGATGCTGACCATCGCGATAGCAAAGACGATGAGGTAGTTGCCAATCCGCTCGACAGCCGCCTGGAAATGGCTTCGCGGAGATTTTATCTGGACAAGCCGGGCGGTCTTGCCAAAAAAAGTATTACCTCCGATTGTCGTGACCTTCGCATCCATCTCGCCCTGACGTGCGATCGATCCGGAGTAAACCGTATCGCCCGGTTTCTTTTCTACCGGGAGGGATTCTCCAGTCAGGGCCGATTCATCGAGAAGCAGATATTTCCCTTTGCCCAGCACCGCATCGGCCGGTACGATATCGCCAAGCCGGATATGAACGAGATCGCCGGGCACGAGCTCGTGGGCCGGAATCTCCTGCCATGTCCCATCCCGGAGCACACGGGTATTGGGCGCGAGCTGTTTTTTTAAGAGTTCAATTGCGTTCTCCGCCTTGCGCTCCTGGAAAAATCCCACAACAGCGTTTGTGACGAGCAGCAGGAGGATAATGGCAAAGTCCTCCCAGTGTGCGATAACTGCCGAAAGTATCGCAGCGATCTCGATCATCCACGGGATCGGGCCCCAGAAATAGCCAAGGAACTTCAGCAGAGGGTGTTTCTTTTCTTCAGGAATGTCGTTGAACCCGTATTGTTTCCGGAGCTCAATGACTTCGGCACTGGTCAGTCCTGTCAGGGATCCCTGAGAGGATTCATGTGATTCTGTTGCAGTATCGCCCGGTGTTTTATTACTTGATATAGACATGGTCTCCTGTTATTCCTGACCCAAAGTAATCCCATGATTCCTAATATCTTTCTATAAAAAAATGGTTCTGACCTCTATACCCGTGTGGAATGGTACCGGACCATTCATTTTGTTCTCTCCCGTTCCAGACGTTCTTCCATCTCAACCACTTTCCGGGTGATCTTCATCACGGAGTCCGGGTTGAGGGATATGGAATCAATGCCCTCCCTGACCAGGAACTCGGCGAACTCCGGGTAATCGCTCGGTGCCTGTCCGCAGAGCCCGCTGTGGCGCCCGTTC
>DATKYO010000076.1:0-23210 GCA_035528475.1 Methanoregulaceae archaeon
ACTGCCGGATCGCTCCATTGCGGAACCCTGCTGCTCTCCAAACTTGTCAAGAAATATCTTGACGGTGCCAACAACATGAAGATCGCAATGACCGTCAAGGGTTGCGATATGATGGGGCTTTACGAGCTTGCCAAGCGCCAGCAGGTCAACCTGGACAATATCGTTATGATCGGGGTCAACTGCGGTGGAACGGTCAGTCCCGTTACTGCACGCAAGATGATCAGGGAGAAATTCGAGGTCGATCCTGACAAAGTGACCAAGGAAGAGATCGACAAGGGCCAGTTCATCATCGAGTATGAGGGCGGCCACAAGGGTATCTCCATTGACGAACTGGAAGATGAGGGCTTCGGACGCAGGACCAACTGCCGCCGGTGCAAACTCAAGGTCCCACGCCAGGCTGACCTGGCCTGCGGGAACTGGGGAGTCATCGGCGACAAGGCCGGCAAGGCCACGTTCGTCGAAGTCTGCAGCGAGAAGGGAGCCGATCTCCTGGACAAGGCCGAAAAGGCAGGGGCCATCAAGACCGAGGCTGCCAACCCCAAGGGGATCGCGATTCGGGGGAAGGTCGAAGGCGCCATGTTCAAACTCGGTGACAAGTGGCGGCGCAAGGACTTCGGTGCTCTCGCTCCGGGTCTCTGGGACACTATCAACAAGGAGACGTCGCGGTGCATCAAGTGCTACTCCTGTATAGAAAACTGTCCGGTATGTTCTACTTTGGCAGAAGATCTCATCGGAAAATCCCTGATGGTGACAGGTGGCGAAATACCCCCCAACCCCATGTTCCACCTCAGGAGGTTCGCCCACATCTCTGACTCCTGTATCAACTGTGGTCAGTGCGAAGAACTCTGTCCGATGGATATACCGCTTGCTCTTTTCTCCCATGCTATCAGGACAGAGGGGGACAACGTATTCGAGGCAAAACTTGGAGAGGTGGGATATAAAAACTAGGAGATTTAAAATTTCCCCCATTTTATATTCTGGGCACGAAGATTCGGAGTTTCATTTCATTTCCTTCACCCGGAATACTCATGTTGGGGACTGGAAACAGATGTAAATCGCGCAGATGATTGCAATATGGCCCATTAGGGCTTAAAAATACTCAATCATCTTTTAAAATGGATTAATTCAATTATACTGCATTATTCTAATACCGGGCATAGCATTGGATAACCGGGTTTAATTAACTCTAAAACGGAATTCCGGCACAGACCGGAAAAAAAGAGGATCTTTACTCTCAGCTATTGTTTTTCCCTTTCTATCCACCAATATTCACCATTTTTTCCAGATAAATGACTATCAATATATACTAAAAAAAAGTGAGATCTCTATGTTCGAGGTAACACAATGGACGTAAAATACGTACAGACCACCTGTCCATACTGTGGAACAGGATGCACATTTAACCTCGTGGTTAAAGACGGGAAAGTTGCCGGTGTTTCACCGTATCAACGTTCACCCGTCAATGAAGGCAAGGTGTGCCCCAAGGGTACCTATGCCCACGAGTTCGTGAACAGCGAAGATCGTCTCACGAAGCCGTTGATCAAGAAGGACGGCAAGTTCGTAGAGGCGACCTGGGATGAGGCATACGCCCTCATCGCGAAGAAATTCAAAGGGTATAAGCCCGATGAAATTGCCGTGCTTTCATCAGCCCGTACTTCAAACGAAGAGAACTACCTGCTGATGAAACTGGCTCGCGGTGTATTCAAGACCAGGCATATCGACCACTGCGCCCGTCTCTGCCACTCTTCGACGGTTGCAGGGCTGGCAGCGTCGTTCGGCTCCGGTGCAATGACAAACTCTATCCTTGACATTCCGGAGTCGAAGTGCGTCTTCATCATTGGCAGCAACACATTCGAGCAGCACCCGCTTATCGGGCGGAAAGTGATGCAGGCTAAGGCCAACGGTGCCAAACTCATTGTCTTTGACCCGCGGTTCACCCCCACTGCAAAGCAGGCTGACCTCTACGGTGCCTTCTACTCCGGTGCGGATGTGGCAATCTTCAACTGCCTGATGGGTGAGATCATCAGGAACGGCTGGGAAGACAAGGAATGGATTTCCAAAAGGGCCAAGGGTTACGAAGAACTCAAGGCAATGGTTACAAAGGACGCGTATCTTCCTGAGAATGTCGAGAAGATCTCCGGTATTCCTGCAGCTGACCTCAAGACGGCTGCCGAGTGGATTGGAAAAGCAGAGTCCAGCACTCTCCTCTACTCGATGGGTATCACCCAGCACACCGTCGGTGTCGACAACGTCAAGTCGACTGCAAACATCCAGATGCTTACCGGCAACATCGGTAAGCGTGGCGGCGGTGTGAACGCTCTGCGTGGCCAGAACAATGTCCAGGGAGCCTGTGACATGGGTGCGCTGCCGGTCGTGTTCACCGGCTACCAGAAGGTCATCGACCCCGTAGCACACAAGAAGTTCGAAGATGCATGGGGATTCCCGGACGGTATCTGCGCTCCGGCGAACGGCTATGAAGTCACCACCATGATCAACGTCCTTTCGGACAACCCCGGTGAACTCAAAGGCATGTACATCATGGGTGAGAACCCGATGCTTTCGGATCCGGACCTTACGCATGCCGAACACGCTCTCAAGAACCTGGAGTTCCTCGTTGTGCAGGATATTTTCCTGACTGAAACCGCTGCACTCGCCGATGTTGTCCTGCCGGCTTCCTGTTACGCAGAGAAATCCGGTACGCAGACCAGCACCGAACGTCGTGTCCAGCTGTGGAGACCCGCTCAGGACCCGCCGGGCGAAGCCAGGCTCGACTGGAAGATCCTCTGTGAAGTCGCTGCTGCAATGGGCTACGCCGACCAGTTCAAGTTCAATAGCGCCGAGGAGATCTTCAATGAAATCGCCGAAGTTACTCCTTCCTACCATGGGATGAACTACGAGCGGCTCAGCCGGCCCGAAGCTCTTCACTGGCCGTGCCCCGCACTTGACCACCCCGGAACCCCGATCCTCCATATCGGAAAATGCGCTCACCCCGATGGTATGGGTGTCATGCATGCCCTCGAGTGGAAACCGCCTGCCGAGGTGCCTGACGCTGAGTACCCGTACATCTTTACAACCGGTCGGTGCATCTGGCACTGGCACACTGGTTCCATGACACGCCGGTCCGAACACCTCGACCAGGAGGTCCCGACCGGGTGGATCGAGATCAACCCCGAGGACGCAAAAGACCTGGGCGTCGTAAACGGCGAACTTGTCAAGGCTATCACACGCCGTGGCGAGGTGGAAGTCCCTGCGAAAGTCACTCCCGATATCAAGAAGGGCGAGATGTTCATGCCGTTCCACTTTGCCGAGTGCGCTGCGAATAAACTCACCAACAACGCGCTTGACCCGGCCTGTAAGATCCCGGAGTACAAGGCATGTGCTATCAAGGTTGAGAAGATTCAGGAGGCCTGAAGATGGTAAAGAAAGGTGACATGGTCTATGCATGGACCAGCGATGCAGATCTGGCCGCAAAAGCTGAATGCGGTGGCGCAGTTTCAGGTATCCTGAAATTCGCTCTCGAGAACAAGATTGTCGATGCAGTCTTTGCCATCAAGAAGGGCCAGGATCTCTACGATGCTGTGCCTACCCTGATCACGGACCCTGCGGAAATTAAGAATACTGCCGGATCGCTCCATTGCGGAACCCTGCTGCTCTCCAAACTTGTCAAGAAATATCTTGACGGTGCCAACAACATGAAGATCGCAATGACCGTCAAGGGTTGCGATATGATGGGGCTTTACGAGCTTGCCAAGCGTAAGCAGGTCAACCTGGACAATATCGTCATGATCGGGGTCAACTGCGGTGGAACGGTCAGTCCCGTTACTGCACGCAAGATGATCAGGGAGAAATTCGAGGTCGATCCCGACACGGTGATCAAGGAAGAGATCGACAAGGGCCAGTTCATCATCGAGTATGAGGGCGGCCACAAGGGTATCTCCATTGACGAACTGGAAGATGAGGGCTTCGGACGCAGGACCAACTGCCGCCGGTGCAAACTGAAGATCACGCGCTCGGCCGACCTGGCCTGCGGGAACTGGGGAGTCATCGGCGACAAGGCTGGTAAGGCCACGTTCGTCGAAGTCTGCAGCGAGAAGGGAGCCAACATTATGGACCAGGCCGAAAAGGCAGGGGCCATCAAGACCGAGGCTGCCAACCCCAAGGGCATCGAGATTCGGAAGAAGGTCGAGAACGCCATGCTCAAACTCGGTGACAAGTGGAGGGCAAAGGACTTCGCTGAACTGGGAGAAGGCAGGGAGCGCCTGGAGAAGATTGTCAAAGCGACATCCCGGTGCATCAAGTGCTACCAGTGCATTGAAAACTGTCCGATCTGCTACTGCGTTGAGTGCAGCACCAAGAAGCCGTACCTGGTTACCCCCGGCGAATTGCCGCCGAACTTCATGTTCCACCTGATCAGGTTCGCCCACATCGCTGACTCCTGTATCAACTGCGGGCAGTGCGAAGAACTGTGTGCAATGGATATTCCCAACGCGCTGTTCATGCACGCCCAGCAGGTTGAGCTGGAGAAGATGTTCGGCCATGTTCCTGGTGTGGACATGGGCCTGCCCCTGCTGGCGCTTGTCGAGGAGCGGGAAGAGCGCGACAGGCTCTCCGCGACCGGAAGCGACCAGATCTATGATCTGTTCAAGTAAGGGCAGAAAATCAAATCACTTCTTTTTAAAAAAAATTGAGAATTTAATTGTTGATTTTATCTTCCGGAATTTGAATATCAGATATCATTGTTGCTTGTGGACCGAATGTTCATCAGACGCCCAGGGGCTACGCTCCGCTCGCCCCTGTCGCTGTGGCGAACCCCATAATGCGATAGGAACTCTACAGGGGAAACAATCCTAATCTCCTCCAGGGAAAAAGAATTCCCCATAGGCGTATACTCTCCTAAAAATTGAATGACAAGAATTCCCCAGGAAAAAGGACAAAATCAGGAATTCTTCCTGAGTTTATAATAACTGATCCCTGCCAGGTTTATCACCACGATTACGACGATCGCTCCGATGATCCACGTCCAGGGCAACCCGCCCGGCCCTGTGCCTTCCTCTCCCGGGGATGCAGGGGTATCGGAACCGGGAGTGTGCCCTCCCGTCTCTTGGGCAACTGCCCCGCCTCCTGGAGCAGTCGTGACTGAAGGCATGGCTATTGGGGTATCCGCTGCCTTCACCGAGGTGGGAGAGGCAGTGGGAGTCAGCGTGGAGGCCAGGGTGATGGTTGAACTGAAAATACCGGTTCCGCCGCCACCTCCTCCCGAGCTTCCCCCTCCGCCGGGTACACTGCCAGATGTCACAGTTATTTTGGCTCCCGATACAGAGGGGATGATGTCGTCTCCGGATTCTGCACTTAATCTATTCACACCTAATGTCACTGCAGTTCCGCCCTGGTTCAACCCATGTATTGTGACATATCCAAGATCAATATCCTGATCGCCGGGATGGACCTCGTCTTTGAGATCGGAAGCGGTCATATACACATACCCTCCGGGAGGGGGAGGGAAGATATTTGAAAAGGCGACCCAACCAGGATATGAAACAGATACAATCTCCGCGACCTGCGGATTTTCAACGATCACCGAGATGTTGTATCCTGACAATCCTTCAGGCACTTCATCAATGGTTATAACCAGTTCCGTTTCCTCGCCAGCGATAATTGCTGATATTTGGGGGGATATGGAGATGGATTCCCCGGATATGCCCGGAATAAGCGATAAAATGAACACAATTACCAGGCAGATGATGATTGTCTCTTTTTGCATTGTTCACCTCTATTCAGGATTTATCCCGATTTTTGGTTTTCTATACACATTCTTGGGACATATTGCAAAAAAAGGTTATCATTACCCTTATTCCGGGAAATATCCCAATACCCGTGCAAGTATATCGTAATAAGACGGTTCATCGGGTGTATTCCCACTTCTGAAAATAGCATCCCAGGATAAGAAAAATGCCCAGTCTGTCGGAATGAATACGCCCCCGATTCTTTGGACCGGCAGGCCATCTATCCTCCGGAGCTATCTGGAATCCATCTTTTGATTGAAAATGCTGAATCACGTGAATATGATTACCGGGAGAGATCTTTAAAAATGTTGTTGTTTATCTTCAAGTATTAAATTAGTGAAATTAACATAATTAATTTATAAAAATATCATCGTTTTCTTTTGTGATACACGTAATAACCGCCCAGAATAAGCGCTGATACAATTATGCTTATCAGCACCGGACTTGAAAGCACTATTCCAAGCCCTGTTCTGGGCACCACCAGCACCTTCACTTTCATCGATTCTGATATATGGCTGTTGTCAAGAGCATCCCTGTACCTGATCTCGGTATCCAGCCCATATTCTTTTTCCGTTGCCGATTTGTCTGCTGTTACATCGAATCGCGCTGTAACCCTCTCTCCGGGGCCTATGTCACCAAGATACGCCGTATCTTCGATACATGTAAAGGAATCGCCGGGGCTGAGCCGGGCCTGGGCACTGTAGGCTTTAGTCTCCCCTGTGTTAATATACTTAACAACTAATGTTTCAGTGTCTCCTTTGTTGATCGTGGCTTCGGGAGATTTCACTTCAAACATAATCTTTCCCTCCACCTGAACTCCCACGGTCACAACATCAGACGTGAGTGTGTCTCCCCGGTCATCCAGATATTCCACCGAAAGATTCAGCGGGTAAGAATTCCTTTCTGCATTATCATCGATCTTTACTTTGAACATGCACTCGTATTCACTGCCGGGCGGAAAATTCCCAATATAAACGCTGCTGTCCACAGGGATAACCGGGCTTTCCCCGCTGCGGAAGATCCGGACAATTGATGATTTCCCTTCCAGATGCCCGGAATTCTCTATTTTTATATAGATATACCCCTCATTGCCGGCGTTCAGGTGCATTGGTCTCACCTCGATGACCTCTGGATAGAGCTCTGGCCTGATCTGAATAGGCACAAATAAAGTCACATTCTCGCTCCGGTAATGGTAAATTATACTCTCATAACCCGCCTGTTCGGAATCGCTCAAATAGGTGTACGAGATATCCAGCAGCAGATAATATATTCCCCCGGTTGAACCGGGCGGAATCCTAGCAATAAAAGGTACCATCACGGCCGAACCCCCTTCAATATCTCCTACCATCTGGGGATCTGTTTTAATTACAACCGGCGAATCTCCGGCTTTGAGACCTGCAGTGACCATTCTGGCGGTATTGGGAAGATCTTCCCCTGAAGGAATCTGGGCGCTCTCGACCTTCATCTCATTGAGGCCCTTATTCAGAATTGCCACATTTATATCCACTTCATTTCCCGGATAGTATTCCCCAACACCTGCAATTGATGCAGCCAGTTCCGGTACCCCATATATATACTTGGTCGCTCCAAGAGCGGCTGGAGTGAAAAGAAGGATTATTATTGCAATTATTGCTACCCGGCGCATGAAATAGGCCTCATTGTTGTTATTAAAATAACAACACATGAGTATAAATAATTTATTTTCTCTCCCACATCAGGGCCGAATTCCAGACCCTGATGCGGCCAGATCACGCATCGCTTAATCTATGATGCGAAGTCCTGGGTGGCGATGAATCCATAGGGACTGGAACTTGTATCAGGTTCGTATGCCACACCGACTCCGATTTTCCTGTATTCCTCTCTCATAAGGTTCTGCCTGTGTCCATAACTCTTCATCCACTGTTCCCGAACAATATACTCTCCCACTTCATCAGGATTGGCTGATGATGCAAAATACCCCATTGTGGCGGCAATATTCTCAGCTGCAGTATAATAGCCCGATTGTATCATCCTGTCAGCAAATGTAAGTCCATTTGGTGAATCATGGCTGAAAAAATTGTTCATCCGCATATCATCACTATGGGCCATCGCCAGGTCGGCGAGTTTTTCATCTACAGTGAGCAATGAAAGTCCGGCTTTTTCCCGCTCGATATTCGTATATTTCACTATTGCCTGCGCGACAGCCTTTTCCATAGCTGAAGGGGCAGCGGGTCCGGGTCTGCATACCGCAATGACTGATAACACTGCATTATTGGTTTCATCTGACTCTGGAACCTTTCCTGTGGGGTCAACAATCACACCCAGGTACCTGCATTCATCTGCGTTCAGCAGTGGCAGCGTTGCTTTTATGGCGACTGTTTTTGTGGCCCCGGCATCGAGAGACCATATATACGCCCTGCCGACGATGCTGTCCAGGGTGGAGATCTCTTCGTCAACGGAAAGGTAAAGATAGATGTCGCAGGACCTGGATTTGGCAGAACCGACATTAGAAACTGTACAACTGGCATAAAACGTATTGCCTGATCGTGCGGAATCAGGAATGTCAAGACCAATTACCAAAAGATCGGGCAGGTCCTTTGCTGCCGGCGTCGGTGACGGAGTCGGATACCATGGAATCATTGTCGTTGTCGGTTTAGGGGTCGGATACCACGGGTTTACTGTCGATGTGGGGACAGGGGTCGGATACCGTGGAGCAGGATCAGCTGCAGGATCAGAAATAATCTCCACGCGATATGTCCCTGATATCCAGTTATTTCCTTCATCCGATTCACTCACTCTTGACGAGGCATCTGCCAGTGCTCCAATATGGTATGCTCCTGGAAGATGCTCCTGTGGAATGGTACATCGTACTCCTGCCAATTTAGAGGAACCCGGTGTAACAGAGTACAGATACCCCTTCCCGATACAGGGATCCTCTGTTGTAATAGTCAGGTCGGGTGACAGGTAGATCCTTACCTCCGAAAAAACTGCACTGACTTTCCCCTGGTTCACAACAGTCACCGATATGGTGACGACATCCCCGATCCCCGCAGAAGAAGGGCCATATATAGAGGAAATTGCCAGGTCCGGCTCTCGCGAGATAAACGCGGTAGATGGTGAGATTAGAAGCAGTAAGATAAAAATGATTGAAAAAACTGTGAGTATTCTATGGGTATTCATCCGCAACTCCTTACCTATATATCCGGGACTGGTTCCCTTATTATTTACCCATAGCCGGTGATATCATAATTAATGATTGTGGATTTTTGCAGGCATTCCTGGCCCGTTTTCAGGCCTTCATCAATCATGCGCTTGAGGAGAGCAGGATATACCGCGCCTACCAGGTCAGATACCGGTTTTCCGTTGCAGAAAAACTTGAATGTAGGTGTACTTCGCACCCCGTACCGTTCCGCAATCCACTGGCTGGTTGAAATATCGAGCCTGGCAAAAAGGACTAATCCTGCATATTCCTCGGCATATTGCTTGAAATAAGGCTCCATATTCCTGCAATGGGGGCATGTGGGGCTATAAAACATCACCAGAGCAGGCCCATCTGCCTTTTCAATCTCTTTCTCCCAGGTTCTATCTGAAACCTCTACAAGTATCTGGCCTTCCATATACACAAACCCCTGAATATGAGCTTATCGATGACTGTCATATTATATTTTATGAGAGCGTGAATGCTCTCAATCCGTAAAAATAAAAAATACACCCTATTGCTCTTCAACAAGATAATTGATGACCGTCTCGGAGATATCCCCGGCATATTCTCCTGACCGGCGGATGCTCTCGGCAATATACCGGAGTGGAACTGCCACTTCAGGCTGGAAGTTTTTGACCTGGCTGTTGATTTTCTCACAGAGGCTTTCTAATTCGGCAACACGCTCAATATTTTTATGCGATTCCAGCAGTTTGCCCTGGAAAAATGAAACGATGCTCTTGTCCAAAATTGAAAGGGAAAGGGTATTTGCAGACCTGATACTTTCAAGAATCCCCTCATTGAGTTTCTGGCCTTGTATCTTCCTGGAGTTCTCCGCCCATTTCACTGCATGGTCCCCGATCCTCTCGATAATCCGGCTGATTTTATAGCAGTTTATCACTTTTCCAATGGTGCTATTCATCTTTCTGGTTATTTTTACATTTTTCAGGATAATATTGGTCTGCCGGGCGATAAGCCAGTTGAGTCTGTCCACGTCGTTATCCCTGGATATTACATCGCGGGCCAGCTCCATGTTCTGTGTTTCCAGGACAATCATCGCATCCTGGTACATGTTCTTGACTATGACGTACATACGTTTGAGGGTATTATCAAACGGCATCTCCATTGGATTGAGCAGATCTTTTAAGACAATGGAGGAATCGGTTTCTTCCACTACCTCGGGGCCGATCGTCATCTGTGTGAAATCGCGTACTGCCATTCGTACCGATACGGGAAGCCTGTCTTTGGAGAAAACCTCGATAGTGGTATACCCGGAGATATAGCTCCCGATAAGCAGCCTGAAGATATATGTCGGATCTTCTATGCCGGTTGCATCAAATCGCTTCACTCGCGGAACCTGGGCATCGGTCGTTTCTTTGGTGATTAGAAGTGTCCCGTCGGGCTGGACAATGATGCCGAGGGGGTCATTTTTCTTGATATGCATTGATTCGGCCCATTCCTTGGGCAGAGTTATTACAAATGATGACCCTCCCGTTATCTGGACTTTCCGGATTTCCATACCTGCTTCTCCCGTTCTGATACTGTATACTCAAGAGTTTATATAATTCTCTATTTATCTCTATATTATATGTGCTCAAATATAGTCTATTTCGACAATGTGTATATAAACGCAGGAGAAATGTGTAGCCAGACATCCATGGTTAATAAAACACATAAATTTGAAATTCTGGCAATCTGGTTCGCAGGATTGCTTGTCTTAGCCCTGGTGACAAGTGGTTGCACCGAGCCGAACCAGATGTTGTGTTAAAGACGGTTAATAATTCGAAGCTGCCGGATATAGTCTCCGGCCTCTCCCTCCCCCACATGGCGGACCTGGTCCTTTCCATGATCCATGATGCCCTGGGGGCCTATGCAGAGGAGGATATCTCATATATCACCCGTCACTCGGAGCGGGATGATACAGTCGACCTGCTCCGACATACCATCTTCCGGGAAGGGATAACCTACATGATGGAAGACCAGCGAACCATCACCCGGTGTACCAATTACCTGATGGTTGCCCGCTACCTGGAGCGGTGTGCAGATCACTCCTGCAAGATTGCAGAGAAAGTTCATTATATGGTCACCGGGGAGCGGATCGAGATACGTTAGGGATAATTATGGAAAAAGAAACCCAACTGCAGAAAAGACCTGCGATACAGAGTATTCTCTTTCTCTGCACCTTCAATTCGGTCCGTTCCCAGATAGCGGAGGCGCTTATGAGGCATCTATACGGAGACCGTTTTATTGTCTGCAGCGCCGGTATCGCTCCTTCGGGAATACATCCCTCTGCCAGAAAGGTGTTGCAGGAAGCAGGAATCGACATCTCCCTGCAGAGATCCAAGTCGGTCAGCGAGTTCAGGGACCGGAGTTTTGATTATGTAGTGACGCTGTGCAGCGGAATGGCCGGTTCATGCGTCGTTCCTCCCGAAGGAACCCGGGTTATTGATCATCCCTTCAATAGCCCTCCGGAAATAGGAAGCGAGGAAGTGATCCTGCAGGGATTCAGCGAATTGAGAGAAGAGATTCTTTCTTTTTTAAAGGAAACATTCGGATAATTTCCCTCAGTTACATTTTTTATTCCGGGGACCAAAACCCGCTCACATGGCTTCACCATCCACATCCCCGGCTTCAGGCAGTGAACACCAGGTTTTCCCCACCCTGCAATCCACGGCCCTGAACGGCCGGCAGGTAACGATTCCCGAGGACTGTATGGGCCGGGTCACCCTCATCTTCATCGCCTTTCAGCGACAGGCACAGGCCATGATCGACTCCTGGGCCATATCATTCGATGCAGCCTTCGGCAGTGACAGCAGGGTGCTGGTCTATGAAATTCCCATGATCAGCGGCTGGACCGGGAGACTGATGGGTGGAATGATTGATGCCGGAATGCGGTCCGGGATACCGGCTCAAAGACACCCCTTTGTGGTCACCTTCTACGGCAAATTCCAAGAATACCAGGATATCCTGGAGATGGACGACCTTTCTTCAGCCTATCTTTTCCTGCTGGACAGGAGGGGCATAATACGATGGAGGAAAAGGGGATTTTCAGATGTAAAAAGCAGGGATGATCTCCTTGATGTGACCCGTTCCCTGTTGGAAGAGGAAGTAGAACAGGGAACGGATCCTGAAGATATATGATATTTTTGGCGAATGTCTGATTTCTCGATATTCTGACCCTATTCCCCGGTTCTGACTCCGATTTTCCCTAATTTTTCATACTTTTTTCCTCTGCGGAAAAATACCGGCCCCTATAGCCAGAAGGGGTCCGGCCAACAGTCCGGCCCATGTCACCAGGCCCAGCCCCCCTATCACCAGCATCCATATCCGGGCCCGCAACGTGATATTCTCTCCCATTCCGGCAGCAACCCTGACGGCGCCTGCACCCAGTACCACCGGCAGAACCGCCAGTATAACAGTCACTGTTGCCGCCCCATCGGGGCCCGACACGGAGAGGGCCAGCGCCGTCTGCAGGAGCATGAGAATGCCGGTTCCTATATAGAGGAACCCTGCAAGACTTCCGGTCCACACCGGATACCTGATCCGTCCCGGGGCCCTTTCCCGTTCCTTCAGGTACAGCCAGGTGAGACCGGCAAGAACTGTCAGTATTACAGGCGCCATGACCAGGGCCGGCGATTGTCCCTGCCACATCCGAATGGATACTACTTGGACCGGAACCAGGATCCATTCCAGGGCGCTGAACTCTTCCAGGTAGCCTGTCGCCAGGATATAACGGCCTTGATCTCCATACACAACCGCATAATAGGACCCTGCCCGGGGAATAACCGCTGAATAAGTTGAAACCGGATAGGTGCTCATGGGAGTGAATGGCTCGTAGGCAGGATCCAGGCCCACGACCGGGGCAAGAACTGTCACCTGTGATCCCTCAGGCACCCGGATATATTCCGGTACCTGGTCTCCGGCCTCGATCCCCGGACCTGAAACAGCCAGGTAAGGCAACACACCCTCATCGGGCGATGAGATCGAGAGCCTCAGTTCCTGCCCGGCTTCCATCTCCAGCAGGTAATAGTCTGCCGCGGTCTCCCCCTCAAGTATTCCGTACCATGCATATGACTTGAGGGGATCGGGAACCTCCACCACATTCCCTGCATTGATCTCCGGCACATGGGCCGCTGAGGGCAGGATCAGCATGCACACCAGCAGGATCATTATACTCCCCTTGACATTATTCATGCATTTCATGGAATGGCATCATGGGTTATAGCGCTTGCCCCCCGGTAACCGGGATATATCTGCTTTTAAAAGGGGTATTCCTGCTCCCTGCTACTGATCCATAACAAAGATTTAAAAGATCGAGTTGCCGAAAAGCTCTAAGGAAACATACCTGCCGTAAAAGTGCGGCTCGTGGTTCTTCATGAAAACGAGAAGGCCCAAAAACATGTGCAAAATCCCGGCTACACTATTAGCGGGATTTATTTTTCTGGATATGTATATCTGCGACTCATTCTCCCGTGGTCGGTTCCCGGACCATTCACAGTATCCATCGACACGGCACGAGATGATCTACGGATGAACCATAGATGGCCATGGCCCGTTCTTCCAGGCATTACATATCTCCCAGGCATAACGTCCTCCCGGGGAGTGCAATTTCCGGACACCGGTGATCTCCCATGAATTTGGGAGCCAAGACTGTACTTTCCCGGGACAGTATCCACCTGGTGGAACGGGAAAAAACGGTTCATGTAATCAGCGAGGAGTATTATTACAAAACCGAGTCCTATTACACCATTCTCTCCCACGAAATGCGGAATATCCCGGTAGCCCCGGGCAGCAGTGCAGTGCTTGATGCATACGTGGTTCCGCTCTGTCTTGAACGGGCCAGATTGAACGGCATACCTGTTGCTGACTGCATAATATCCCATTCCTGCGCCCAGTATCCGGCCGTCCTGTACGGTCTGAATTATTTCGCATCCTCGTCCGAATATAAAATGGTAAAAGACGGAGCTTCCGGAAAGGAGACCATCCGGCATATCACCAATAACGGGAAATACCCCTTCTGTTACCAGCCTCTTTCCGATGGGGAGAATGTCGAGAGACATGTCTCCATTTTCGGGAAGTCGTATTCGGGCGATGAAGATGTGGAAGACCTGGCCCGGTCGCTGTATAATGTGTTCCGGATACCCCTGGTGACCATGGTGTGCATCAGGGGTGACGAGAACCTGCTGCTCTCATCGCTGGCCCCCACCCGGTATTCATCCATGTCGAACACCGAGAAATCTCTTTTACGCGAATACATAGCACAACAGGAGTTCTTATGAGCAGAATGGGAATATTTGTGGACCGGAAAACCCTCTCCAGTGCCGAACAACTGCATGCCATTATCAGGTGCAGGGACGTGGCGGAGGGTATGGGTCATTCGGTTGAATTCATTTTCCCGGTGGATATCAGGAAAATCCCCCAGATGGATGGCCTCTTTATCCGGGCCCGGACAGACCCCATGAACGTGACCTACGTGGCCTCCCGGATGGCCGGTTTCAACGGGATCCCCGTCATAGACGACCCTTCCTCAATCCGGATATGCTCAGACAAGATCAACATGTACTGCCACCTGATGAAGAAAGGGATTGCCATACCCCCCACGGTATTCCTGTCCCGTAAAGATATCTCCCCGTCCGCAGTGCGGGAACTCTTCGAGGACATGGGCTCGCCCCTGGTATTGAAGGAGCCCTCGACATCTTTCTCGTTGCGGGTGGAGAAGGTCCACGACCAGTATGAGTTCCAGAGGGTTGCCCGGCGCTTCATCAAGATGTCCGACTGGATCGTGGTGCAGAGCTACGTGGAGAGCACCTATGACTGGCGGATCGGGGTGCTGGACGGTGAAATGATCTATGCATGCAAATATACCATCCCCTCGGCAACATTCAAGATACAGGCATCTGTAAACGGCCACATCGTCTATTGCGGTGTGGAGAGCGTTCCCCAGAACGAGGTGCCCGGGGATGTCATCCGGCTTGGAATCGATGCCGCAAATGCCATCGGCCATGGCCTGTATGGGGTTGACATCAAGAACAGCAACGGTGATGCCTGCGTAATCGAGGTCAACGACAACCCCTCCCTGGAAGGCGGGGAGGATGGCCTCTATCCTCTTGTGTATCAGAAAATAATCGCGTATCTGCTGGAAAAGTGATTCATATGCAAAATTCCTGGCAACAAATATCTGAAGAGATATGTGACACCTGCAGCGGCGAATGCTGCCGCCATGCCCATCCCCCCTTAAGTCCCCGAAGAAAGTCGATCCTTCTCTCGAAAGACTGCCCGGACACCACTTTTGAACATACCGGATACAGCCGGCTGAAATGCCGGGCTGATGGGATGTGTATTATGAATATTCAGGGAAAGTGCGCTATTCACGGCTATAAGCCCGAAACCTGTGTATCGGGCCCGTTCACGTTCGATGTAAAGGGGAATATGATCGAGATATTTTTAAAAAAGGAGAGTATCTGCCCGCTGGTCCGGTATCTGAAACACGATGCCGTTGCTTACCAGTCTCAATTCACCCTGGCAGCGTCATGCCTCCGGAGACTTGTCCTGGACCTGCCAGAGGATGAGCTGAAGGATGTGCTCACCATCTCCGAGCCCGAGACGGATCTGGTGTCTGTGATACCTGTTGAGGGTGACAGCCCATGATGCTCGGCACTGAACATGAGTATTCCATAAATGATCGGGTTTTCACACCTCTCCCGGAATCAGACAGAATACTGGAGAGCCTGGCCGGCCGGGTAGCCCCGGAAGTGCCTTTCGGGAGCGTGACACTCTCCAAGGAACTCCAAAAAAGCGTCATCGAGTTCATACCCCGGTCACCTTCCCTATCCCTTTTTGAACTGGAAAATTCGATATATTCGGGAATAAGGAGATTTTACCGGCATTTCGAGGGTAAATATTCCCTGCTCGGCCTGGGAATGCACCCATCCCTCACCCTTGACCAGACGGCGGTCTGGGATCATGACGAGGGAGAATATTATGCAGCATATGACCGGTTATTCGGCCTCAGGCAGCATGGGTGGCTGAACATCCAGGCACTCCAGATTAATATTGCATATAACAACGATCGGCATATGGTAGACCTGTTCAATGCCGTACGAAAGCTGATTCCCTACCTTATCGCGCTCTCTGCGGCATCTCCTTTTGTGGAAGGGAAGGCTCAGGGGGCAATGGATAACCGCCTCCTGTTTTACCGGAAAAACCAGCGCCGGATCCCCCTGATTTGCCATGAGATTATCCCGGAACGTCTCAGGTCGCGTAATGAATACATGAATTACAAGGAAAACCTGTACAGGGAATTGCGGGCAAGGGGCGGAGATATCCTCTGCGAGGAATGGGTAGCCTCTTCCGGGGTGATAATACGCTCGACCAGGCCATGCATCGAGATAAAAGCCCTTGACGAGCAGGAATGTGTGCGTTCCGACATTGCCATCTGTGCATTCGTCAAGGCCCTTTTGAGAGAACCTCTCTCCTGGCTGGAGGAGGACAGGGACCAGCTCGTCGATCTTGCACAGGAAGCAATAGATTTCGGGACAGCGCGATTGAAACCCGAACTGATGAGGCTCTATTCTTCTGCCCTGGAATCGTCCAATCCTGATGAGCGTCGATACCTGCCCCTGATTGAAACCAGGATACGTGACGGATCTCTGGCCGAGCAGATGCTGGCAACATGGGAGCGTTCCCATGACCTCCTGCCCATCATGAACCGGATGGAGTACTCCCTCCGTGAGAACCGGCCGTTTACATACCGGGAACCTGTTCCGGAGAGTGCCTCCCTGAAAGAAAGGCTACAAGTATCCCTGCAACAGTAAGCATCACTCCTATGGCCATCACTTCCGGCTCAAGCTGGGAGAGGAGAAAAATACAGGATACAATTCCCAGGACGGGAAGAACAGGAAGCTTCCCCACACTGACAGGGGTCACGAAAGGGCGGGGCCTGCCGGGATCCCGGTAGCGAAGTATTATTGTAGCCATGTTCACCACCAGAAAGGTCACAAAGAGGGTAAAATTAGCAATATTAGCAATAAATCCAATATTTCCGAAGAACAGGAATGCCATGGCTCCGAGTGCCACTGCGATTACTGCTATCCAGGGTGTACGGCGACCGGGGTGAATCCCTGACAGGGCCGCCGGCAGCGATCCTGACCTTGCCATGGCATAGCTTATCCGGGATGAGGCGAACAGCATGAGGAGCACTGTATTCGAAGTGGCAAAAAGGGCGATGACCGAGAGAATCAACGATGCATTCCCACCCCAGGCCATCTGGGCCACATCAGAGAAGGGGGCTTCCGACATGGACAGGGCCTCCCATCCGAGCACGCTGACTGCGGAGATACTCACCAGTATGTACAGGGCGGTACAGATGACAAGAGCCAAAAGAAGGGCTTTTGGGATTGTGCGTTCCGGAGACCTGGTCTCCTCCGAAAATTTTACAATTTCTTCAAAGCCCATGTAGGCAAAGAATACAAGCGCTGCGGCGCTGAAAAGTCCGCTTATACCGAGGGGCATCTCAAGATAATTTACCCTGCCAAGATACGGAATCCCGGCAATAATAATGAGAATAAGGCCGCCTGCCTCGATAAGAGTGAAAATACTGGCTAACAACGCGCTTTCACGTATCCCGTAAAACAAAATTATACTCAATACGGCGATAAGGGCAATAGAGGCCGGAATGGCAGGAACTGACATGATTGCCCCAAGGTACCCCGCAAAGCCAAGCGCCACTGCCGATGCCCCTATAATACCCGAGAAGATAATGAGCCAGCCCACAACAAATGCCAAATTCTTCCCCAGTGCACGGTCAGTATATTCATATTCCGCACCGGCCAGGGGAAACATGGAGGAAAGTTCAGCATAGGAGAGGGCGGTAAACGCAGCAACGAGGGCTGATACGGCAAAAGAGAGCCATATAGCATTCCCTGCCCTTGTGGCGGCGGCTCCTATCAGTGCGTAGATGCCTGCGCCCAGTATAATGCCAATCCCGGAAAGCGTAACCTCCCACAGGCCAAGTTCACGTTTGAGGGGCGACTTAAATCCAGATGATCCAGACACTGTTCACAATCTGGGAACGTTTGATAAAAAGAACTTTCTAATAAATATCGCGTAACAGCAAAATCCAAAAAAAAAGATTAGTATCTGGGTGTCCTGTGCTTTGGAAGGCACTCACGACAGTACACCGGTCTTCCCTCTGTAGGCTTGAAGGGTACTTCACACTCTTTACCGCAGTCTGAACAGACAGTCTTAGTCATCTCGCGTGGCCCGTAATTCCTCGGCCCGCCATATCTTCTTTCATTCATTGATTTACTCATGCAGGTTTGACTCTGCAATATATTTTTTTAGACCGGAACCTATTTATAGAATTGCATCAGGCGAAGCAGATCGGGACTTCTTCTCTGGCAGGCCGCATCAGAAAATTTCCTGGATAATGCGGCCGTTTCGGAATATGGAGATCTTTCCCCCGCTCTGGGAGACTACGATTCCAATGGCCCCTGTGACCTGGGTTATCCCGGCAACAGACGAATGGCGGCACCCCAGGCCTTTCGGTATCCCGACCTCGCTGGTATCGACGGTGATATAGCGTGCAGCCGCTTCTATAAGCCCGTCTCCTCTGACAACAAACGCACCGTCAAGTTGGGCAAGTTCCTTGACATTCTCCTTGATGTCGTGATTGGTGATCATCCTGTCCTCCGAGGGGTGACCCTCAAACGGGTTCAGGATCAGCTGCTTTGATTTTGCCATCACCAACTCCGAATCGCCGAGGATAAATGCCGTGCCGACCGGTTTGGCTTCACGGCCCTCTTTTGATATCTCCAGGCAGATATTAAGGATAGCATCAAAAACCTCTTCTTTCACATCAGTATCGCCAATGACCCTGTCTCTCCAGATGGCGGTGCTGATCCGCTTCCGATCTTTACTCTCATGATCTGTGATATCATGCCCTATGCACACAATCTCGGTGATGTGTCCGGTTTCATCACGGATGGCCTTGTTCGTCCATGCAACCCATGCAGATTCACCATCACGGAGGACCATCTCAAAAATACGGATGGATGTGCCTTCATTGTTCAATGCCAGATCATTTACCATTCCGGCAATATCCCGCATCTTCCCGGGTTTTCGGGGGATAATTGTGCCGATGACGCTCTTTCCCTCAACTTCAGGGGAAGAATAGCCGAAAAATGACTGTGCTGATTTGTTGAAAAACGTGATCATCCCTTCAGTGTCCATTTTCATGATCATGCTGGCGGAATTTTTCAGGAGCTCCCGGTACCTCACATCACTTTCCTTCAGTGCTTCTTCAAGCTTCTTTCTCTCCGATATATCCTCGCATACAAGGATCTGGCCTTTTCCGTGATCCTCTGAATCGATATTACTGATCCTTAAATGGCAATCGAGAGAAGTGCCGGCTTTCTTTTTCAGCACTACATTTGCATGACCCCATCCCTCGCCATCTGTCCGAATTCTCATCTCCCGAAATGCCTCGTCGCAGTCCTCACGGTTCCGGAAGATGAGTGCTACCGATTCACCTTTGATCGCTCCGTTCTCATACCCCAGTGCATGATTCATCCTGTCATTTACCCAGTCAAATATTCCGTTATAGATCCGGGCCACCCAAAGGGGGGTTGCATTCAGAATGGATTCCAGCGTCTCGCACCTGACATTGAGATCTCGTTCCGCCTTCCTCCTCATGACTGCCTGCAGGATCATCTCCCGTAACTCGATTATTGCTCTCCCGGGATCTTCTGCACGGGGATTGTTCACCTCTCTGGCAGAATTTATATCTTCCAGAATAATTTTTCCGGATTCATTCCTGGAATAAAGAATAATTGGTATATTGTTCCCCCTGGCCTTGAGATATTTCAGGAGATCTATCCCCGACATATCTGCCATGAACTCAATTCCATTTACACGGGGAAGCTGGGAATAAGAGACAATTACATCATAATTTCTGTTTTTAAGAATATCAAGGGCCTGCTTTGTGGAGTAGACCGCATCTACCCGGACCTCTCCCATCTTCTCCAGATAGGATCTGGTCTGGTCAAGGAGTTTCGTATTGTCATGGACTAACAGGACAGTGATCATCATCCGTCCCCCGCAGGCGCTGGAGATTGAAATATCAGGATATATTTGGAATTTTCAGGATTAAATAATTATTGAATGCACAATTCCTGATTTCTGCCCAAATAAAAGCCTTTTATAAAAAGAATAAAAAATTCAGAAACCGGGGGAAAATGGGGGAGCCAGCCTCACTTTCGTCTCCCTGATGGGCGTTTATTGAATTTATTCCTCCCTTTTCCTTCATCCTGATAGGGTCCAGCCTTCCCGGTGCGTGAAGTCTGGAGTTTTAAGAGGGCTGCAGCCACCTCAAGCGATGTAAATTCCTCGCCCATCATCTGCTGAATCCTGGAACTGTAGGACTCCAGACCTCCTTCCTCTGCAATAGCCCTGATCTTTGCAGCCATCTGCTCTGCCCTTCTTTCCCTCAAATCGCTTTCCGTGGGAACGGGCTGCTGGGCAATTCTGATCCTGGCGAATTTCTGTATTTCTTTGAGTTTCCAGAATTCTTTTCCGGAAACAAATGTAAAGGAGCGTCCTTCCCTTCCGGCTCTGCCCGTCCTTCCGATGCGATGGATGTAATATTCAGGGTCCTGTGGAACATCAAAATTCACCACGGCCTCCACGTCAAGAACATCTATGCCCCTGGCTGCCACATCCGTTGCGACCAGAATATCAGTGATCCCGGCCCGGAACTTGGACATTTCCCGCTCTCTCTGCGCCTGGTTCATATCTCCATGCAGTCCCTCGGCCATGTACCCCCGGGCCTGAAGGTGTCCGGTCACCTCGTCCACTCTTCTCTTTGTGTTGCAAAAAACCAGTGTCAGCCGCGGATTGTACATATCAATGAGCCGGGAGAGCACATCCACTTTTGATGATTCCCTGACCTCATAGTAATACTGCTCAATTTTTGGCACTGTCAGGCGGTCATGCATCACCCTGACGACCTTTGGGTCGGCAAGGTACCTTCGGGCAAGGTCCGTGATCTGGTCGGACATAGTAGCCGAGAAGAGAATTGTCTGGGGTATTTTGGGAACTCTCCGGAGTATTGCCTCGATGTCGTCACGGAACCCCATGTCAAGCATCTCGTCCGCCTCATCGAGTACAACCGTCCTGACCTCCGATAGGGAGATTGTCTTCCTGTTGAGATGGTCAAGCATCCTGCCCGGCGTGGCAATAATCACCTGCACGCCTTTTCGTAAGGATGCGAACTGGCGTTCAATCGGCTGACCGCCGTATATTGGGAGAACGAAAAGCCCTGATTGATATCTTGAGAGTTTTCTGAGTTCCTCTGATACCTGAATGGCAAGTTCCCTGGTGGGGCAGAGCACCATCGCCTGCGTCGCTTTGTTTTTCGTATCGATCTTCTCGAGGAGTGGTATGCCGAAGGCGGCAGTCTTCCCTGTCCCGGTGTGGGCCTGTCCGATAATATCCTTCCCTTCCCTTATTATAGGGATTGCCAGGGACTGGATAGGAGTGGGCTCCTCAAATCCCAGATCCAGAATCGCCCTGTTGATTTCCTTGGAAATACCCAAGTCTTCAAATGAAATTGTCCTCATGTAGATTCATTTCTTCCCGGAACCAGAAATTGCTCTATTCCTTAAATTTTCTAAAAAATACGTGAGTCCATCCTGATTCGTATATAATATTTTTCTCCAGTACTTATAGCCATTCCCGAAGAGGACAGTCCCGGACTGAATTTGAGGATGGACTAAAAAGAACTTCAGCGCTCTGCCTGGAATAGAGTTACGGGTCCCGCAATCACTCATCTGTGAGTGGTGGCTCTGCGGAAGAGGCTTCCTCTTTTTTTTGATTTTCTTCTTTCCACAGGAGCCACCAGCCCACCACGCATACCAGGGGAATGCCAACCGGGATTGCCACCCCGGCCGGGCCGGAAAATATCAGCCCGTACTGAAGCATATCTGATGCAAGCCATGACAGACCTGCGAGCAGAATGAGAATGCCTGCCTTCGACGGCCTGATCCGTCCCTCTTCAAGTGCGGAGAAGAGGAGTATTATCAATGCGGAGATGAGAAGCAGGACACCGACAAGCCAGGCACTTATCGATACTGCACTCCGTCCCGTGATCACTCCGGCAATTACGTAGCCCAGGTCCATGTCCAGGGTTATGATGCTGTTGCCATACACAGTCTGCTGGTACCGGAAGAAGGCCCACTGGATTCCAGTTCCTATGCCTGTCCCGATGATATAGATATTGATTGGGATAAAAAACAGCAGGATACCCAGGATTAATCGAAAATATGGTTTTTCTTCAATCATGTACGTGAATACAGGTAATACCGGTTCATGGTTTATTGTATCGGAGGGGGTTGGTCCGCGATTTGAATGGAGTCGTGGATACTATTTATGGACGTTCGACCCGACGGAACAGTTAGCATCGTCTATTAACATCATTCAATTAATTAGTAAAATTTTATAACTAATAAAATTTAACAAATACCAGGGATGAACCATGATTCCATTCAGTGACCCGGATGTGACCGCACTTTACTACATTGTACGGGATGAGGAAGAGCCCATGATTAATCATAGCCAGAGGCAGGTCCTATCGATGCTTGGAGGCCTGACCCTGAAGGACAACCGCGACGCGGTAAAGGCTGGGGTATTGCTCCTGAAGGCCCCGTTGCTACACCCCCATCTGAGGGAGCAGCTGAGGGAATTGAGGAAGGAAATTGAAGAAAAGCCAAAACTTGCCGGGAATCAAGCGAGTAAAAAAAAAGATTAATTTTGTTCTAGAATCTCTTGTCGAAAATTACCTGCTCTGAACCATCATCGAATGCGGCAACGATAAGAATATGCTCATTATCCGATTTTCCCTCAGTGAAATTGACCTGCCCTACTGACGGGGAATTAGATTCACCAACCGCAATCTTGTCTTCGGTATCATTTTTCACAGAGAATTCGGTTATTTTGCCAAGGTCTACTCCACCCTGCCAGGTAATTAAATATCCAGTTTCATTTTCAGATACTGTGACACCAACATTCTTTGATGATCCGGTTGTACCCGCAAGTCCGAACACGAATGCCGCAATTACCGCCGCAAGAATGACGGTGATAGCGACCATCAGGATCACGCCGATAACGGGTGATACTGCCTCTTCATTTTGAATCTTCATAAATCAACACCTTGATTGTTTTAGGCAATGCCCACTCTCTGGACATGACACTGT
>DATKYO010000077.1:0-14037 GCA_035528475.1 Methanoregulaceae archaeon
CTGGGAAGAATACGCGGACCATCTCCCTCCGGCACCTCCAGGGGCACCCTTCCCTGCCCCGTCCTATGCAGGCATCCCGAAAAACACCCTGCCCCTTGCAAAGATCGACCTGGATAAACAGGATCAGGTCTATGCCGCTTACTCTGACAAGTTGATGACTCTAGAGGAGTATTACGAGCTGATCGTCCCCTGCCCGGATGCCATCTATGTCGATCCCAAAAACATGGGGAACTGGGACTGGACCCCCGAACTGAAATCAGCACTCTCCCGGCTCGGTCTCGACACAAACATTGCCAACACGCGGCTCGGATACGAGAAGTCAGGCGACACGATCACGATGGTCGGCATGACTCCGTCGCAGGTGATGAAGGAATGGAGGCTCACAAAATCGAATGGCGGTTGGACCTGCGATACAGCAGACGATGATGAACTTGACGACCTGCTCTTCGTCCTGGAGAAGATTGGGGCGATCAGCGGATCGGCTTCATCGTCCCCAGTCCAGTTTGACAAAGAGGCTGTGAAGAGCCGGCTTTCGGGAAGACTGGATGCAGCGTCCCGGTCATCTTCGGGCACCAACACCATCCTGCAGGAAATGCTCCGGTCCCGAACCGGGACTTCGACTTCCGCTGCAATCACCAAACCGTCCGGGATAGAGTTGCCGGAAAGTCACACCTACACCAAACCAACGGATATGACGGCCGATCGACAGTACTGGGAGGAACGTGTCTCACAGTTTACTGCCGGGAAAACTTCAACCTCGACGGCTGAATCTATCGCCCAGGCAGTGCAGAGTTCGTCTACGAGATCGGATATCATCTCGCAGGCGATAGCAAGGGGTTAATCCTCTACTCATTTTTCCAGGACCGGCACTCCTTACACCTGAAGAGGGCGGCCGCCTCCAGTAAAAAAGGGATGAATTGAATATTTCAGAGAATGATTGAAAGGTATAATCGATGTGAACAACATCATTATTTAATAATCTGTAAAACACTACTACTACCAAGTATGAGTGAGCAGGCTGTGCACGGACCTCATAAGTCGGAATGGATTACCATCTCGATTGATGAATATGAATCCATGCAGCGCACTATTGAAGTCCTTTCGGATCCTGACCTTACAAACCAGCTCGGGGAGGGGAAGAGAAAGAACGCCCCGACCAGGGATTTCGAGGAACTTGCCGGAGAATTAGGAATTTAGAAGTCGTCTTTGTGTTTGATAGCTTCGATAATCACCTCCTTTCTTTCGATATCAATGGTATAGAGAATCCTGAATTTCCGTTCAAAATAGATCTCCCATAATCCATGAAGAGACCCTCTCAGGGGCTTTCCATGAATGTCAGGATTTTCGGACAATTTTCTGATTTTCTGGGCGAATCGTCTCTGGATCTCCTTATTATAACCCTTCAGTCTATCCTCTGCGGGGCTTCCTGATAACGATACGATACCCATTCACGCTTAACATATCGGAAGAGAATAAATAATTACAACTACCGGGATCGGATATCATTTCTCAGGCAAGAGGGACAGGGTAGACCTCCCCCCTTTTAAATATAAACGCCCCGCCAAGTTCGTCTAAACGAGGAAAAAAATGAGAAGTGCTTATAATCTAATATTCTTCACAATGGTTTTCTCATTATATTATATGTATAACCGTATTCTTCCTGGTATTTATCAAATATTTCAATCTGTTTTTTTAGCCCTTCGATAATCATAAGGGCAACTTCATCGTCTTTGAATTCCTCCATAAGGTATCCTAACTTCCCTTTCACTTCACCATAGTAGCTCTCTTCCCAGACTCTTGAAGGAAGCCTGAAGGATCCGGCATGTTCGAATCCTGCATTCCGGATGATCTCAAATCCCTTATCTTCGATCATCATCGAGGGATCGATTTCTGCGAAGAACTCCCGTGCCTCTGCCGACGGGTTTTCCGTGAACCAGAACAAATCAGATATCATCATATATCCGCCCGGTTTCAGGAATTTTTTCCAGTATCTCACAGCATTTTCAAAGCCCATAATGAATGAACATCCTTCAGCCCATATAATGTCGAAAGACTCCTCTTCAAAGGGAAGATCGTCCATAGATGCACAGACTGTTTTGATTCTCCCGGAAAAACCTTCGGCTGCAATTTTTTCATCAACCGCATCGAGGAAAGGCTGGTGTATATCTGTCGCTATTATCCTGCAGGCCGGGCACAGGCGGGCAAGGGCCATAGTCTGTACGCCCTTCCCGCAACCAACATCAAGGATCTCACCACCTCCTTTTGGTGGTTCTCCGATGATTGAAAATGCTTTTTTTGTGTGCTCATCATCCCCCGGCCCCTGCCTGGGAAACGATTCAAAAATCTTAAAAATTGGATTGTTTTCCATATATCATTTTAATTTCAGGGTTGTATTTAGTTTGCGGTCGTCTCGGCACAGCTACGCTTGGTTCTCCTCGTACCGGTCTGTTTTGAGTTATTCTGATCGTAGTGAGGACCAGCTAAAAATTAGAGAAGTACTGAGGATGAGTATATTACAAAGAAGTATCTGGTTACGGTTATCTCCCGTGACATTATTCGGGTCCCAAAATGGGCCATTCACTTTAATTCATCAGGGTCTGTTTATACCCGGGAACTCCTTGTTCATTCCGGAGAATTGCGAAAAGACACCATACAGTATTGCCCTGAACACAAATCTCCTGCAATTTAAGGTATTGGATTACACCAGGTGCCGGTAACCCTGTCCTGATAAAAACCTAAAAATAAATACATTGAGAGAAAATGGAAAATACAATCATGAAATCGCTTTTAATTCTTGTTTCTTATCATCATAAAAATACTGAAAAAATCGCTCAGGTCTTTGCAAAAGTCCTTGATGCGCAAATAAAAACGCCAGAACAGGTAGACCCTGAAGAGTTTGAAGGGTATACCCTGATCGGCTTTGGCTCAGGGATATATAGTGGAAAACACCATGAAGATCTGCTTTCCCTTGCCGACAGATTACCGCAGGTCACCGACAGGAAGGCATTCATTTTCTCAACCAGTGCAATAATAAATCAAGCCAAGGTCGCCAAAGATCACTCGCTGCTCAGAGAAAAACTGCAATCCAAAGGTTACCAGATTGTCGATGAATTCAGTTGTAAAGGTTTTAACACAAACAGCTTTCTTAAACTTTTTGGGGGAATGAACAAGGGCAGACCCAATGCGGAAGACCTCAAAAATGCGGAAGAATTTGCCCGGAATCTCAAACAGAACTTATAAAATAGTTAATTCTTTTTTTGAGGTATATCCCAATAAAAAAAGGAGGACACTCTAATTTGAAATCGGAGTCGTGGAAAATCCATACAGGGTATCCGGCCCGTTCTCCATACTCACCCAGTATCCCTTGAATGGTTTCATATCATGGACGGGTCCGCCTTGTGCATAACTCCATCCCGGCTGGTTGAGGCCGGGACTAATAACAATCGAATACCCGCGGAGATCGTGCACGTACTCGATGCTCGATAACGCCTGTGTAAGCGGCATCTCCTGGAAAGACTCCGTTTCCGGATCATATGCAGGCGCAAAACCAATCAGGTTCACTCCGATATTTACCTGCCTGGCAGGGGTACTCTGGAACTGGACGGAAGGCCCCATCGCTGCTGCAACCCCGGGCTGGTCATTGCAGGCCAGTCCTGCCGCAACAGCGATCAGGACACATCCGGCGATAACCATCTTCCTGCGGGTGGAAAGCCCAAACATGGTCAGGCCTCAGTCTTTGCCGAAGATTTCACCAGGCCGTACTCGATCTCGTACCATGGCATGCAGAGTAATCCGCCAGCATCCGTGATTTCCACATGATATCCCGAATAGAATCCGGGTGTAAAAAGGAGGTACGGGTAACGGGTGAGTTTCACCCGCAGGTGGATACCAGTACGGTGCCAGTCACCAGCGTTTCTCTTTGTACGGGACACCAGGGGCATATTTCCTGACAAGCCCCTTCACGGTCTCGAAGTTATCAGGGGTGCAATACAGGACGAACGGGGAGATGAGCATTTTCCGGTAAAATAAGAGGGACCTCTCCCGCGGATAGACCGTGATACTCCGCATCTCCTTCCAGCTCATGAAGTCCATCTCGCGGCTGATATTAATCATGCTCCCACCTGCCCCGGCAAGGGATCCGCCTATGGCCGTCCCGGCAAGTGTCGCCCGGTTGATGGCCTTCGATTCCTTCCCTGCCCGGTACCCGATCCCCTTTTTTGTGACCGCAAAATCGGTGTCCGGCCCTCCCTTCGTGAAGAACTGGATGGCGGCGGCGATGATAAGGCCGAGGACGATGAAAAAGACCATGATCCCTAAGATGAACGGAGTTGCGGCCAGCCCTGCATCGACGTCCAGAATGAACATGAATGCCAGGACCAGGAGACAGGAGATAACAAATAACATAGTAATCTGGGTCACTACCGGCCTGCTGGTGATGACCTTGGATTTTGCCGTCCAGAACAGGCCCTCGTCTCCTTTCGATTCGCTTTTTCTCTCGCTTTGCTGTTGTTTCTCACCGCAGGAAGGGCAGAACGCTGCTCCTTCTTTTATTTCTTCACCACACGACTCGCAGTACGGCATACGATCACCTGTCTGGCTTAGTATTTTTTCCCTTTCCCTATAAAAAGGACAGATCCATTCCTCTCCCAGGGCATGGGAAGAGGAGAGAGATCTTCTTCAGAAGAACTCTATCACGTAATCTGCGGGAATTTCGACGGTCACCTGTGCCGATACCGAGCTCTTCCCGGCGGATGCGGTCACGGTGATTGTTACAGGGTTCTTTGAGACCTGTGAGACCAGTGATACGCCGGATGTCACCGAACCGTTCCCGGATGCCGGCTGGACCGAGAGTCCCTTGTCATCGGCGGGGACCGTAAGCGTAAGTGCTGCTTCCGGTGCAGGTGCAGGAGGGGTGTTCCCTGAAATCTTCCATGCCGTCACCGTCAGGTGTGCAGGTGCGTCCTTTGTGACGGTCAGGTGATCGGCACTGAGCTGAAGAATATAGCGTACCTGCTCTTTCTCCTTCTTCTCCTTTTTCTTTCCAGGAGTTACCGGTTCCGTTCCTTTCTCCTTTGATTTGCCAAGCACCTTTGCGCCGACTGCCAGGCCGCCGCCGATAATTACGAGGGCGCCTACGATGACGATCCAGGTATTGTCATCACCTGGGGGTGTCGTATCGGAACCCGTTCCGCCACTGCCACAGGAAATCCCGTATTTACTGCAGATCGTGGGATTGCAATCGTAACAATACCCTGATACAGCATATTCACAGCTCCTTCGCTCAAGCAGGGCGTATTGCTGTTTGCAGTACGCATCACAGGAACCCTCGTCCCCGCGTGACTGGATGGCATTGATATAAAGCTGGGTAAGCTCATTCTGGGCATCAGTCGGGCAGGGGTCGGTAAATGCTGTTGCCTGCAGAACTGCCCCGAACAGGCAGAGTATGAACAGTACCCCGCAAAACCGGTAGAACCATGACATGATCGTGTTGCTCCTCTGACAGGAAGATTCTCCTTTCTCCCTGAACGTACTCCCGAAGGAATCTTGAACCTGCCGGAACTGGTTCACATCTTTTTGAGAACTGCGGACAGTCCGGACTTTTCCGAATCGCTTTTATCTTTACCGGGAAAAATATTGCTTTACGTGACGAGAATCTCCATATTCCCCCGGTCTTGCTCATATCACTCATCCAGAGGTATATCCTCCCCTCCCGGAAACGGGAGCCTGCGGGGTGATTCATGACCCGGACTCTCATTTTTCCCTATAATTCCGATTCCGGAAAAGCAGGACAGGTGACCATCCGCTCCCGAATAAGGATTGTCGGGGGCGATCCGCTGCCGTTGCAGGAGGACTTTTTAGAGGAGGTCGAGCAAGGTTCCGGTTGGGAGGGACTGGTGACCACTTCGGGACACCAGCTGATAGATGACCGGCGTGCTGCCAGTTTCGAAGTACATCTTCCCGACAGCATGACGCTCGCGACGTTCGCAGAGCTGATCATCCCGCGAAAGCCGGTCAGGGTGAAAGTCACCCTCACGCCCGATATCCAGGCCCCGGCCCCCGGCATGCCGGTCCCGGTCCAGGCCCCTTTTCCTTCCCGGACCAGTGTCGTCTCAATTGAGATCCCGGAGATGAAGCCCGGGATGCTTGACCTTGAGACACTCCCGCTCCCTGACGATCCTTCGGGCCGACCCCGGGGAGCACTTCGTGCCCGTGTCAGGTTCCCATCAGTTGTGAGGCCGACTGCTGATGAACATAACACTGTCCGGAAATCCATCTCCTTTCACGAGACTGATGGCAAATCTGCGGTGGACGCAGGAGCGATACGGCAGGATGGGGATGAATGGGTAATACGCGAGTATACCGCCCTTGCTGACCGCGAGGTCATGAGCCGGGCACAGGTCATGGTGGAAGTCACCGCAACCGTCTGCAATCAGACGCTCCGTGCCCTTGCCAGAATTTCCTTTGATATAAAGAGAGTCTTCCAGCCCTACATCGTACCTCACCGCCTCGCGGTCACGAAGGATGCCCCGGCCTCCTTCACGGCACTGGTCAGGGAAGTGCTGGAAGACGGACGTGAGGCTGACGTGCCGGATTCTTCCGTCTCCGTGACGCTGCCCGGATCTGCTGCAGGACACATTTCTCTACAGCCGCAAACGGCAACCGGGACGCTGAATGCCACTGTTTCATTATTGAAGGCCGGGATGGAGGGGGCGGTCACCTGCCCGGTTGTGTTCGAGGTCGGGAAGGAACGCTTTGAAGATGCGGTGACCGTGAAGACCGGCACTCATTCGGGACCCCTCGAAGCAGAGTTTGTTCCCACGGAAAAAACAACCATTAACCCGTTCCTTCCGTCAGATTCAGTGACTATCCGGGCACGTGTGAAGTCGTCACCGGCGGTCATCTCCTTTACCCGGGGTGATGCGACCCGCTGGCTTGATGAGCCGAGTATACCGGTCCCGGCCGGAGAAGGCTGGGTGGCGGTCAGGATCGAGGCTTCCCCCCCGGACCCTGAATCCAGGGATATGCCCCCGGAATCAGAACCGGTCATCATTACCGCCACCGACAAAGGTACGGTTATCGCAGAAGAGAGGGTTCCGGTCAGGTTCACCTCTCCGCCGCTGCTCGATGCATCCCCTGGTGCGGTACGGGTCCTGGCAGGGAAGGAAGGCGGCAATAAAAGCAGTGAAGAAAAGGTCGTTCTTACTCTCCATGGCGAACACCAGGGAACATGGACGTTCGGTCTTGAAGGGGATGAGGAAGCATCCCGGTACCTCTCCATCAGCGAACCGGTTGTCAACGGGCTTTCCGCGACATTTTCAATCGGTCTTTCCGGCGAGATGCCTCCACCCGCCCGGACGGTCGGCCCTTCAAGCTGGGAGACGGTGTACAGGCTTCATTCGCGGGCCACCGGCGGTACGGTTGAGATCGAGGGTCCGGATGTACAGGTAATTGTTCTCAGGGAAGGCCTCTTCGTGGAGAAGATCTTCGCAGTCGACGAGAAGAACCAGTATAAAACCAGCGACCGGATGACGGTTCTCCCCATCCGGGTCGACCTGCCGACCGATGACCGGAAACGTGTTGCCAGGGTAAAATTCGTTGCGCTGGTATGGGACGGCACCGACATTGTCCCTGATGAAGATGCCGTCAGGGGAGAGAACCTCAGCTGGGACCCGCCGGTCTGTACTGCAGAGGACGGCAGTAAATGGGAGAGCATCTTCCAGGTCCTCAAGGCAGGGCTGGTCACCACCGACCAGGACGAGATCGCCCGGACTCTCTACAGCGACCTTGCCGGGAGCTGGGGGATATCGCTTGACAAGGTGATCCCCGGGCACGGGGAGAACCTACAGGGGGAAATAACCGCTACCTGTGAAGCGGGAAGCGTTACCATCCCTCTTGTCCTGCGACTCGGCGAACCGCCGGATGAAAAAACACTCGCCATTGAAAAAGAGAAAGCCCGGTGTGAACGCCTTATCCGGGGATGCATCCCCGAACCATACCGCCAGAAGATCCTCGATGACCTTGAACTCCTCCCCGGAAAGGGGGCCCGGGATTACCAGGTATATGCCCGTTCGGTCTACGAGACGGCGTGGACGATCTGGGCGGAAGACCAGAAGGATTACCAGTACTGGGAGAACGGCTGGGGATACTACCTCTTCAAAGGTGCGGAATATGCGAAAGGAGCAGGCGATATTGCTTTTTCCATCCTTGTCGGGTATGCCACGAGCTCGCTTGGCCCGGCCTATTCCTACGGGGCGTCCACCATGGCTTCGGAGTTCAAGGACCAGGGCCTTGAACTGTACGCCTACTATGTCCAGCACTCGGATACAAAGGACTTCGGAACCTGTGTTGTCGATTTTGTCAATGAACGTCTCACTGGCTTCATGATCGCCCTGGCCAGCGGCGCTGTTGATACGGTAATCCTGAAGGGGATTGATATCAAAAACCCAAAGACTTACACACGCCTCGCTTGGCTCTGGCTCTGGAAGGTGCAGGTGAACTATGCACGCAATCCCGACGCAGGGCTTGTGGAGGCCATGATCGCCGGCGGGAAGGAGGTGGCAATGGCGGCATCGATGATGCTCCTGCAAAAGTTTGTGGGTGAACATGGGGATTCGAATCTGAAGGACATCTACTCATCGGTGAAGAAGAAAGGGCTGCTTGGCGGGAAAACCCCGGGCCACGCCGAGGAAGGTGAGCCTGCGGAGGGACGCGGGAAAAAGAAAGTGGCGGTCGAAGAAGAAGGGAAGAAGAAGGTGAAGAAGCAGGAGAAAGAACCGGGTAAGAAGGAAGAGAAAGGGAAGACGCCAGGCGAAGAGGCGGAAAAGAAGAAAGGCCCTGGCGAAAAGAAGGGTACTGAAAAGAAACCAGCGAGCAAAGGCCAGAAACCGACTCCTGGCAAAACAAATGTCGGCAAATCCATCAAAAATTTGAAGGCGAAACAGGCCAGTTCCAAAAATGAATGCGGAGAAGTGTACGATGCGGAGGGGAATCTCATCCACAGCCAGGAAGGGGATCCTACATCAATTAATTGGGATGTCCCTCCGGAGAAAATGAAAGGAGGCACCGTGATCCATACCCACCCCAATATCCCAGGAAAACCCGGAAAACCCAGGGAGATCGGCGGGCCACATTCGGGAGCTGACCTTGCCGAAGCAGTCAACAATCAGATGGGAGAGAGCATTGTTGTCGGGGAGGGGAAGGTCTATTCCGTCAAGGTGAATAATTCCGCAATCGAAAAATCTCCGAAATATAAGGGGAATTCCCGTGGGAAACTTGCTTTGGAGGTCAAAACTGCGTACGAGCAGGCTCTCAAGGATTTAAAGCCCTCAATGGTGCAGAAGGGGAACGAGCAGGTGAAGAAAATAAAAAGTGAGAAAGGATCCGTATCACCTGAAGAAGTCAATGCAATCAAAGAAAATATCGGGCTGGAATGGAAGGAAAAAGCCGTGAAACGTGCAACAGGGCAGTTTGGAGAATTCATCACGCTGGAGACACAATCCGGATAGAAGAATACCGGAGGAGGAGTATGGATCTATCATCAAGGATGCAGGAAGGATTGAGATGGCAGTAACACAGAAGTTCTGCCCGAAGTGCGGGCAGCCGTATACGAAAGGGGCAAAGTTCTGCAGGTCCTGTGGAACGAAATTCGTGGATCAGGGTGCAGGTGACATGGCCAGGACGGTGAAGAAGACCGTCCGATCAGCGGAATCTGCCGTCAGGAAAGCGGAATCAGCGGTCCGTACCGCAACACAGGTCCGGGACTTTGTCATTACCCCTCCGGCCGAATGGAAGGTGGTGGTCGGGAACACACTGCCCGAAGCACTGGTAGCAAAAGCGGCTGGCACGATACAGGCAAAGGCAACCGATATAGCCATCGAGCAGGCGACGGCGGCAGTGGAAAAGGCGGGCTCGTCAGCTAAAAATGAGGATCTTGTATCTGCAAAACAGCCATCCTCCGGGATGCCGGATGTTCCTGCAAAGATGCCTGAACCGGACGAGAGTAAATGTCCAGCATGTGATGTTGTATTGAAACCCGGGGCAAAGTTCTGCGGTTCATGTGGTGCACCGGTTCTTCCTGCGGAGAAGTCGTCTACAGAAAAGCGGGCAGTTCCAGCGGAAAAACCATCTACAGAAATGCCAGCAGTTCCATCAGCGAAGCCAGAGCCGATAGAGAAAAAATGTCCGGCCTGTGGTTCTGCCCTGAAATCCAAGGCAAAGTTCTGCGGGTCCTGTGGTGCAGCGGTTATTCCTGTGGAGAAACCGTCTACAGAAACGCCGGTAGTTCCAGCCGGGAAGCCAGTGCCGAAAAAGAAAAAATGCCGTTCATGCGGAACACCACAGAAACCCGGAGCAAAGTTCTGCGGTTCATGTGGTGCACCGGTTTCATGAACAGGATGTAATAATCCTTCCGCTTATTTCCATTTTCCCGAATATGAAGAGAGGTATCCGGGAGGATGAAAAATCATTACTGAGACCTCTTTTTTAGATGCAGGCCCGGGGTAGGGAGATTTTATTTCCGTTATCATGCCATTCGATATCTAATCTTCCGGCAGGAAGAGACAGAGATCATGGAAAGGAAACCGGAATAGCTATTTTGCAGTGGAAGAATAGCCACGGGGGGGAGACTCCTGTCCGTTCATCCCGGAAAATTTTTCTGATTACACCCTGTTATTCTGTTATGCCTTTCTGTACTTCCTGCGGACAACCGCTTGACGATAATGACCGTTTCTGTACCTCCTGCGGTGCTCCCAGGGACCCCGGGAAAACCCGGGCTTCACCACCACAGGACCAGAAGAAAGCTCAATCTCCACTTCCACAGGGCGAGGATACGGTTCAATCTTCCTCTTTACAGGACGAAGGGAAAATCCAATCTCCACTTCCGCAGGACGAGGATACGGTTCAATCTCCATCTCCACAGGACCAGGATGAGATCCGGTGGACCGCCAAAGTCCTTGGCATGGCGTCGGATTTCTTTGTGAACACGGAAGGCGCAGGCCAGGAAGCATCGAAAAAAACGAGTGACGTCAATACCGGTATCGCGGTCGGGGGGACCCTCCTTGGGAGCCTCACTGCGGCCGGGGCCGGAATTCTTGCAAAGAGCAGGGAGAACGACTTCATCCGGTGGGATGAGACCCGGACCGTCGCCCTCAATAATAAGAAAAAAACGGTAACGGTGACGAGGAAATCCCTTGTCTTTCCGATACGGCTCTATTGCACCGGTGAAAATTATAAACAGGTCGTGAAATTCATCAGGCAGCATGTCAAAAAGGCCTTGATTAAGGAATAAACCGAATTTATGACTCTTTCAAAGAAGGATTGGTTCTGCCGGTTCTTCGCCCGACTGTATGGATTGACAGAGTGGAGATGAGCTGGGAATCTGCTCTGCCGCTGAATCCCATTTATTCCTGAAGAGGAAGTGCAGCTCATTCCCCCGGTATATCGCAGGCATACGGGAGTCCGGTCCTTTTCGCAGTGATTATGAACAATCGGAAAAATACTTGTTACCAATAATGCTTGGCCTCCTCGCTCTTGCAATCGCCCCTGCGGTCTTCGTTCTCTGCTACTTCTACCTTAAGGACCGCTACGAGCCCGAACCCCTCGGCTGGGTCATCAAGGTCTTTTTCATCGGTGCATTCATGGTCATCCCGGCCGCACTCCTCGAGGCTCCCTTCCCCGAAGGCCTTTTTGTCGCCGTGATTGTCGCCCCGATCGTTGAAGAATTCCTGAAATTTGCGGCTGTTTACTTCACCGTGTACCGGGACGAGGAATTCGACGAGCCGGTGGACGGGATCGTCTATGGGGTGGCCGCCGCCCTCGGATTTGCCATGGTCGAGAATATCATGTATGTCCTCGAGGGAGGACTTGCAGTCGGCATCGTCCGGGCAATCGCATCGGTCCCGGCCCATGCCCTCTTTGCCTCGGTATGGGGATATACGCTGGGTCTTGCCCGGTTCAGGCCGGAAAAAGAACGGCCGCTCCTCATCGCCTCCGGTCTCGCCGCTGCGATGGTCTTTCACGGGGTCTTTAACCTCCTGGCATCGGACTCGGAGATCTTCGGACTTATCGTGATGCTTGTCCTGCTCATCCCGTTCGGGTGGTGGATTGCCCACCGGCATATCAACAAGGCGCACGATCATCCGGATTCTGCCCTATCGAAGTCTCTGAGATCATCCGTCGGAGTTATTTCCCCAACGCCGGTTAAACCTGCGAAAAGTACTCAGGATACTTCTGGGGGGATACCGTCATCTCCCCTGTCTCAAAACCGTTTTTGTACTGCCTGCAGGTCACCGGTTTCCCCGACAGCAAAATACTGCAGGGCATGCGGAGAGCCGATTGACAGAGAGTGAATGTCCTGACCGGGATCCCTGTACCGGTCCCGACCCGGGTACATTCAGGATGGAAATCAGGTCGGTTCAGATTGTGCTCATCAATACTTCATGAGCCATCAGGTACGAGACATTCGCCTCATCTGAGCGGTTCTCAAGGGTGAGCAGGTCTCCTTTCAGCATCAGCGATGAAAAGAGCGTGATCGCCTGGTCCCGGTCTTTCGTCGAGATGTCAATAGCCTGGTCAAGGCTCTCAATTGCACCTGACCGGTTGCCGGTTGCGTTCCGGGTGAGTGCCTGGTAGTAGTATGCCTCGATGTCCTCCGGGTTGATGGCAAGAGCCCGGGCAAATGATGCCCCTGATTCGTTCACCCGTCCGAGCATGGCGAGGGAGAGCCCGCGGTTTCTCCAGGCTTCTCCGTTCTCCGGGTGTATTGAGATAGCCTTGTCAAAGGCTGCCACCGCTTCATTGTACCGTCCAATGGTATGATGCGTCTCTCCCCGCTGGTTCCACTCCTCTGCAGTGGTCACACAGCCGGTTGCAATGATGAGCAGGGCGATGACGAGGAATGCCGGGAGGAGTTTCTGCATACCACAGTACTTGGATGACCATTTAATCTATCTTCCGCTCATGAGCAGGAATCCCCGGTGCGGGCTCCGACTACCTGCAGAAAAATAAGATATTTATATTCTGGTCATGAACTGTATTCCATGGCACAGTTTTGCGAGTCTTGCGGGGCTCAGCTAAAGGAAGGGGATAAATTTTGTGAGCAGTGCGGGGCGGCGGTTGCCCCTCCTGTTGCTGATACCCCGTCCTCACAGGTCCAGCCTGCAGTTCCGGTAACAGGATCAAATCCTGAAAAGAATCCCATACTCTCACTCATTCTCTCGTTTTTTGTCTCAGGTCTCGGACAGGTCTATAACGGTGAGACCTTAAAAGGAGTGGCACTGTTTTTCGGGACGATCATCGGGTATTTACTCTTCGTAATCCCAGGTGTGATCGTCTGGGTATACGGGATGTACGATGCATATACCACTGCAAAGAATATGAACGAAGGGACAATCCCCTACAAAGAGACCAACGTCATGGTCCTGATCGGATTTGTGGTCCTTATCATAATCCTCGTTGCAATCGTTTTTCTGGCTATACCTGAATTTGCTTACTAAAACCCTCAATTATTTTTCGAACTTTTATCATCAGGATGAAATTCACACGGGAACAGTAAAGGTTTTTTCCTCCCTGTCCTGTTCCACAAAAGCCCTTCTTTGCGAAGAACTCATCAATGCCGATGAACCCTGTCCGGCGTTCAGAGTTTCAAAAATGCAAATAAGAGTAATAGAGATTGAAGATCCTGTTGAACAGACCCTGTTTGAGGTTTATGCCTCTCTCGAATTGGAAACAAAAAATGAATGGGGAACACATTAAATAATTTCACCATCCTTTCCCACCTCCACCCCATTCTCCGTAACATCCATCTCGGTAAAATCCCCTCCCGATCCAACCCCTTCATCAAAAATTACCCCCACATCGCCAGTTTCAACCAATTCAACCCGGGGCTGGTCATTGCAGGCCAGTCCTGCCGCTACAGCGATCAGGACACATCCGGCGATGACCATCTTCCTGCGGGTGGAAAGCCTGAACATAGTCAGGCCTCCGTCTTTGCCGAAGATTTCACCAGGCCATACTCGATCTCGTACCATGCCGAAGGGA
>DATKYO010000078.1:0-5006 GCA_035528475.1 Methanoregulaceae archaeon
TGCACACGCTGGCACAGCACTCCACGATGCAGAGAATGACGCCTTCAGCGCAACGCTCAGGTGTCACGATGCCAATGGCGAACTCTACAATCTGAACTTCAGCCGTACCCGGGTCACCCTCACGTCCTACGCGGATGAGGCAATCCGCACCGCCGTTGAGACCTGGGCAGACAGCGTCCCAGCCCTCGCCTGAACTCACCAGACGATACGACCCGGAGGGGAGGAGACCCCCCGGTCCCCTCTCTTTTTGGTCCTCTCGTCTTTTTTGTGGAGGACGGTTATGGAAACTGAAACGTTGGGGATAATGCTGGGCGTTGTGCTCCCACTCTATCCCATGCTGTTTGCCATCCACCAGAAGATCGGCAGATATGACGAGATCGTTGAGGAGTTCAGGAAACTCCGGAACGAACACGAACGACACAAGGAGAACTGGCATGGAAACTGAATTAAGAACACGGCCGGTTGCAAAAGTGACCGGCCTCTACCGGGGCAGGTTTGGCGGGCTTGAACCTCTTACGGTAAACACCCCGCTCACCCGGGATGAAGTGCGCCGGAATCCTCTCTTCTATGAACTGGACCTGAACCCCGGCAGGAGCGATGAGAACCTGATCATCGATGTGATCTACGACAACCTCTCACCCACGAGGTTGCAGGACCTGCGCCGGGGAACGGATATCCCGCGAGGGGTCCGGTTCTGGCCGGACTGGTTTGATATCCCACCGTATGTGGAGATGCATGACATTGATGGCCGCCGGGTATATCCACGTGCTCCGGGTATTCACACGGTACAGATCCGGACTGGTCGTCGCAAGTTTGCCCAGATGGGCCGGGCCCGGGACTTCAGCCCGGTGAATGGCGGGTACACCAGCCCGGTGTTTGAGTTCCGGATTGCGGAAGGTGCCGATGTTCGAGAATGAGGTGCAAACCCGGTGTGCCATCTGCGGGACCGGGATCCTGCTTGGGCTGGTCTTTGTGCTGGCCCATCTTCCTCTTATCCTGCTCACGGTGCCGGTCGCGGTGCTGTTCCTTGGCATCGTTGCGGATCCGGAGGAGACCCATGCGGTGTGGTACGGGATGCTGAATACGCTTGGTATCTTTGACGTTTCCACTTTGACCGATGAGGAGAGTGGAAACTATCTTCAGAGAAAACATTACTTCTGGTTCGGTGAAGTGATGATGGCCAGTAATTTGGCAGGAAGTATTGCAATCCCTGCCGGGATCTTCCTTGCAGGCCGGGCGGAGATCTCCCTCGCATTCATTGGGGCTGCGGTTCTGTTTCTTCCGCTCTTCGTGTTCATGCCTAAACTGATGCAACAGGCTATGAAGGCCGACACGGAAGCAGTCATCAATGCGTTTGGTAAGAATGAGCAAGTGAAGAAAGTGTTCTGGACTTTGTTCGTGGCGATGGCCGGGCTGGTGTTAGCGAGGGTTGTGGACCCGGTGACAGCTCAGCAGGTGATCGGGATTATAACGGGGATGGGGGTGTGAGATGATCTCCCCCCTCATTTATTCCCCGTCGGAGATACCTGATATTTGAAGGTATATGATGTGAAGGGAAATAAGCCCAATTCGGGCTCCGTTTGCCATACCCTTATCCGGAAAACCCTGTAAAACCGTCCGTTTTTGTAGGTGCGGAAAATACGCTTAATTCTCGCCCTGTTTGCCTAAAAAAGGCAGAAATGAATCTCTCCCAAAGCCCACCAAAGGCTCTAGAATCGATGCGAATTTTGCCACTTAGTTTACCCCATCCGGACCCCAGAAACCCTGCCGGAACGCGAATATGAGGGTCATTTTTTCCGGGGAGGGGATAAAAAAGGGAGAAATTGGGAACTGATCTGGAGAACAGGTGTTTCCCAATAGTCCCTAGGACTTATGACCATTATCGGAAAGGATTCTGGCTCCTACCCCAGCCGCCATGAGATGGCACACAAAAGAAAACGTGCTGACTGCACCTTTATCTTTTTAATCCTTGTTTGTTTTTGATATTGTGATATTACCCGGATCTTCATGACTTCCCGATGATCCCGAACAATTTTATACTGTAAACATCAATACATTTACCTATGTTCCTTCCCATGAACGATAAGCAGTTCGGGTTCTGGAAGATGCGGCGCAGCGGGATGTCCAACATCTCAATTGCAAACCATATCGGGATAACAAGGCAGGGAGTGTCCCAGGCACTCCTTGCGATGAACGAGAAGATCGAAGCCTCGCTCCGGGAGATGGCTCAGGCAAACAGAATCCAGATTGAAAAGATCGATGTAGAGCGGGGCATCCTGTTCGGGAGATCTGTACCCTTCCAGACCAATGCCTATATTCTGGTCTCTGAAAAGCATGGCCTGCAGGTCTGGTACGAGCATGATGGCGATTGCATTTCCTGCAAAGAGTTCACAAAATGCATCGAGTTCATCTGGGATTTCGCAGCCGAGCTGGGGATAAAACTCGAAAAGACCCAGGACCCGACCCAGATGGCAGAGGAACTGCTTGCAAAGATCCGGGGGAACATAATATGAACCACGAGTTCCCTGATGCACACCGGTGGCTCGGCCTGTGCCGGAAACCACCTGTGTTCCATGCCTCGCTGGCACTGATTGATGATTCTCCTTCACCGGTCCATGAGGGCATCCCGGACGGCGGTGCCGGTGGATCGAGAATGGTCCCGCGGGGAATCGGGGCCGCACTGTCCGGCACAAAGATGCTGGCGCAGAACCGGCAGCTCCTCTGGTTTACGCTCCTTGCCGGGCTTGTGCTGGCGGGAAACACCATCGGCCAGGCGGCACTTCGGTCCATCCGCTGGATCATGCAACCTGATATAATCGTAAGTTATGGTCTGGACTTTTTACTCGGCTTTGCCACACTATTCTGCCTGGTGTTCTTACTGGCGGGTCTTGTTTTGAGCATCTCGTCAAAAAAAGCAGGTCCTGCCTCGTTCTTTGAGGGGCTTGCAGGAGCAAAAAAATACAAAAAATCCATCTTTTTGTGGTCTCTTGTCCTGGCACTCGCAGGCCTGCTGCTTGAGAGGATGTATGTTTATTTTGCCATTATCTGGTTCCCGCATGAGCTCGGTTTCCTCTATGCCATCGGGGACGGTTTTTTTATCAGCACGATCACCCAGTTCCCCTTCAACTGGACACTCGACTGGAACATGTTAACCGAGATTCCAGGCTATGGAGGACGATCGCTGCTGTTATGGATATATCCATTCGGGTTCATGGAAACCCTGCAATTTTCAGCGATCACCCTGCTCCTGTTCGTCCTGACCCCATTTGTCGTGCCCCTTGTCGTACTCGAGCAAAAGACCCTCAGGGAGGCAGTCGTGGGATCGTTTGTCCTGATGAAAAAGACCTGGGCCGAAGTAGCGACCTGCGCCCTCTTCCTCGGGGTTACCGTATCCGGTGTGTTCCTTACGCACCTGCTCATTCAGGCAGTATCCGGGATAGTAGATCCATACCAGACGGTCATCTTCCATCCCCCCGGCACATGGGTTGCGCTTGCCCTCCTCTATAATCTCGCACTTTTAACTATTGCGTTTGTCGTGGCAACGGTAGGAGGGATTGCATCATTGAACCTCTACACCAATGCAAAGACCGGACAGATACCCGGATCCGCTGATACAAAATCCCCTGCATAACATTTAGAAATCAGCAGGATGCTGGGACCACCCCATCTTTTTTTTGGATTGATTACCGGGATCTTCCTTTCGGGTAAATGGAAGCCCACGCATATATCTGCACCCCACCCCCACACTTATTATATTGTAAACATCAATACATTTACGCATGAAAGGGAACTCCAATCAAAACCGTGTTGCCGGCCCGATATTTCCAATATCCGGATTTGCCTTCCTGGTGCCGGTAAATAACCCGGATACTCGATTGGGGACACGGGAATAATTCCCATTCAAAAAAGAGATTTACGAGAGGATGTACATGATCCAGTTTGATCACTTGTCTAAAGAGTATGACGGGGTCCTGGCAGTAAACGAACTTACTGCTGAGATCCAATCCGGTGAGATATTCGGGCTCCTTGGTCCCAATGGCGCCGGGAAGAGCACGACGATCCTGATGCTGATCGGGCTCATTGAACCAACCGGTGGACGCTGCCTGATTGATGGTGTTGAAGTGGCAAGAAACCCGATCACGGTCAAGCAGCACATCGGTTACATGCCAGAAGACGTGGGATTCTATCCCTCCCTCACGGCGGAAGAGAATCTCGTGTATTTCTCGAGACTGTTCCGGATGGAGCGAGCCCAATACGAGAAACGGATCGCCGATCTCCTGTCTCTCGTGTGCCTTGACGGGGTAACGAAAAATGTCAGCGGGTATTCCAAAGGGATGCGGCAACGGCTCGGGATTGCAAATGCGCTTCTGAATGATCCGTCTGTCATCATCCTTGACGAACCGACAGCTAACCTCGATCCCCAGGGGGTCGCTGATTACCGCCGGATCATTGCCGGTGTTGCCAGGGAGGGAAAGACCGTATTTGTCTCGTCCCATATCCTTTCCGAAGTGAGCCGGGTCTGTACATCTATTGGGCTTCTCTCGAAAGGACGACTGATTGCGCAGGGGAAGTGGGAGGACCTGAGCCGGGAACTGCGGGTTGGCGATGATGCCGGGATCACCATCACCGTTGAGACCCGCGACCCGATGCCGGAGTTTACCCACGCTGACCTTGTTTCTGCAACGTATACTGATGACAGGAAGACTGCAACCCTTGTTACCCATACGGATATCAGCGATTCTGTCATCGACGCATGCATGCGGGCCGGCGTCCGGCTCCACGGGATCCGGCGGGAAGGGGCGTCGCTTGAGGATCTGTTCCTTTCGTATTACGAGAATGCAGGGGTCCAACAAAATGGCTGATCCCGGAGTAATCACCATTGCAAAAAAGGAGTTCGTCGATCATATCCGGAGCCGGAAGTTCATTATTATTTTCGGGATTCTGCTGATTGTAGCAACCGTGGGAATACTCAACGGAGTCGCGGACTACCATGCAAAAGTAAAGGA
>DATKYO010000079.1:0-4004 GCA_035528475.1 Methanoregulaceae archaeon
GACTGCTATGCTCTGGGTGAACCAGCAGGGGGAGGAGAAACGGTATAGTTTCAGGGATTTGAAGACTGGATCCGATTTGGCGGCACAACTCCTGCATGACAGCGGGATCCTGAAAGGTGACCGGGTATTCATTATGCTCCCGAGGATCCCGGAATGGTGGATCCTTGTTGTCGCCCTGATCAAACTCGGTGCGGTGTACACACCTGCGCCAACCCTGCTCACCCCCCATGACATCTCCTACCGGCTCAGGACCGGCGGGTTTGCGCTGGTGATCACAGACTCTGAGAACGCACATAAGGTACAGGAGGCGGTCAGGGAGGAGTCGCAAAAAACGAAATGCATTGTTGTTGATGGGGAAATGCCGGGCTGGATAAGTTATCCCGGGAAAATTGTCCCGGTCTCATCAAAATCGCAGGCAGAAGGAGATATACCCGTCGTGAAGACAAAATCTTCCGACCCCCTCCTGATCTTCTTTACATCGGGGACAACCGGAAACCCGAAGATGGTGCTCCATGACCACAGTTACCCGCTTGGCCATATCGTCACCGCACGGATATGGCAGGATTTGAAACCGTCGGATCTCCATTTCACCATATCCGATACCGGCTGGGCAAAGAGTGCATGGGGGAACCTGTTTGGCCAGTGGATCGAGGGGGCGGCGGTCTTTGTATACGATATCCGGGGAAAATTCGATCCTGCAGAGATACCCCCTCTCCTTGAGAAGTATGCCATCACGACGTTCTGCTGCCCGCCTACGATCTACCGGATGCTGATCCTTCTGGATCTGGAACAGTACAACCTCTCACGGCTCCGCCACTGCGTGAGTGCCGGCGAACCCTTAAACCCCGAGGTGATCCGGATCTGGAAAGAGAAGACCGGCCTTTTCATCTACGAGGGATACGGCCAGACTGAGACCGTGCTCTGCGTCGGCGCATTCCCGGGCCGCGAATGCCCGCCCGGGTCCATGGGAAAACCGGCCCCGGGCTGGCGCATTGAACTCCATGACAAGCACGGCAGACCCGTAGATGTCAACCGCGAAGGAAGGATCGCGATCTCTCTCGATCCCCGGCCGGTCGGGTTGTTCTCCGGGTATATCGAAAACGAGTCGGCGAACAGGAAGTCCTTTGTAAAAGGCTGGTACTACACCGATGACAAGGCTGCCATGGACGAGGAGGGCAATTTCTGGTTCATCGGCAGGGATGACGATGTCATCAAGGCATCGGGATATCGTATCGGGCCGTTCGAGGTCGAGAGCGCCTTGCTCGAGCACCCGGCAATTGCTGAGGCTGCCGTTGTGGGATCCCCCGATCCTATCAGGGGACTGATTGTAAAAGCTTTTGTCGTGTTAAAACCCGGTTTCCGGCCATCCGACCGGCTCGTGACCGACCTGCAGGAGCATGTGAAGAAGGTGACCGCCCCGTACAAGTACCCGCGGGCGATTGAATTTGTCGATTCCCTCCCCAAGACACATTCAGGGAAGATACGGAGGAACGAGCTCCGCGAACGGGAGGCCAAGAAGGCCGGTCCGAGACGGATCGGCTGCGGCGATTCGTAACCGGGACCGGCGCGACGAAAGGGCGGGTGAGAGTTATCGAGATTGCTGAATAGAATATAAAATCATCAAAGATAAAACTCAAATGGCATATAATAAACCCTCAAAAAATGTTATTAATTTTTTAAGATTGTGGGCTTGCCAGCAATCGGATAATCTCATCGGAGATCCTTTTTCACAGCGACTGAAAAAGTACTGATCTTTTTTCATCTCTGGCTATAAAAAAAATCCCAAGGGGACATTCACTCACAGATGATGGGGCGGCCCGGATAGTATCCCTGGTTGTCCCCCGCTTTTTAAGAGATAATGATATATACTTAACTTTTGAAGATGAATGTAATGCCGAGAGTCGGCATTGAGTGATAGGAGATATGTAATGAAAAAAATCATTATATTGATTATTGCAGTCATATTCCTTACCGGATTTGCTATGGCAGATCAGGGAATTGACCCTGTACCCGAGACCCAGGGTATTGCTACCTCTACGTCCGTAAACATAGTCGGCAACTTTGCATCAGCCACTGAATTACAGTGGAGGATTACAGACGCTGTAAACGGGTTGCCCGGGATACCGCCACTGAATTGGCTTGAATCAACAATCTATGAATCAACCTATACCGAGGACACTCAATCCTCTGGTGTAGGCCTCATGCTCTACGACAAGGAACTTGATGTTGAGACCTCGGGCCAGATCAGCGGCCAGTGGAACATCGAGGCCACCAAGCAGATCGCCTTTATCGGAAGTGATGGGGCCTCTGTCGTTTCCAGTGATAACATCATGATCGATGGTGCCTCCACTGCGTATTTCACCACAGATCAGGTCATTTGTCCATTTGCTCCAACTGCGACCCTCGGAATCCCGTTCTATTGCAACAGGGCAGAAGCGGGGTCTACCATTGACATGACTGTGGCAAACGTCCAGACCACTTCAACAGACCGGTTCGTAATGCCGTCCGCCGACCATCCTGTCGAACTCAACCATGATCTCCGTGTCACCGAGCTCGTCACCGATGTACCTTCAGTGGGCATGGCATCCGCTTACATGGATATCCTCATCCAGGAATCGGGACGTGGTTATCCCATAACCTTACCCGAAAATGTACTATCAGAACGCATTGAGTTCACCGAGGAGACCTCCGTTGACGGAACCATCACCCTCATCGACAAGCTCATGCACTACGAGTCCGGCATGGTCAGGTAAACATTGAAAATTTTCCTTTTTTTTAAATGCAAAGTTACTCGACAAAACAAAATACCAGCGCCTGCCACATTCATGGCGACGGGGTGGCCAATCAAGAGATCTTCTCCCGTTCAAGGGTTATTGGGTGATTATGGAGAATGGTCCAGATACACTCTATGGGTTTAGTACTACTCCAATCCAATAAATTTCCTGATTACGCCCCAAAATTTAGCCTTTGTCACCTCGGTAAAAAGGGGAGACCAAGATGACCAGGCATTCAAGGTGGCGCGAGTTGCAGTACTCGCACGGAGGGTTGTCCTTCACAGAATCCGTCTTTCATGAGTTTCCCTGAAAGGAACTCATGGTGCACAAGAAGGGTTGAATGGCCGTTGCAGAACAGACCTGAATAGTATGATAGTATCAAAGAGATTTCGATCTGTTCTTTCATCGATTTGTTAGGTACTGGCACTCCTCTTCAGCGACCAATATCATCTGGCCTCTTTCACGGTGTGATGAAACCGGGAAGAGTGCACGACAGAGATGATAATGACATTTCCACATATCAGAATCATTCCGAGGCGAGGTTAATGTCGATACGCAGCTTGGGCACCTGATCGGAGGAGGATCCTCACCCATGGTTCTACAGTGTATATACTGAATTAACAGACTCGGCCACAAGGAGAGTGAAAGTGAATCACTCTAACGGCAGCACCTCAAATCCGGCTAAATACCCACGGCCAACGATCCACCCCTGACAATTACCCTGGTAGTGGTATAAAAAAAAGTTTCGAGTGTCACTCCAGCGTCCGCCGGTAGGTCATGATCCCGAGCACAATTGCACCGAGGGAAAAGACGGCCAGGGCGACAAGATCGGTCCCGATGACCGTGATTCCCTGCCCCCGCAGGATGATACTACGGAGAGCATGCACCGCGTAATACTCGGGGTTGATGACCGTAATCCACGAGAGCCATCCCGGAATACCGATCACCGGGTAGAATGCCCCGCTGGTCATGAAGAGGAGGAGGTTGAAGAACGCGATGGTCGACGCATACTCCTGCTGGTTGGAGAACCGCGATGACAGGGCCACCACCAGGCTCGTCACGCCGATACTTGTCATGAGGAGCACGAGGAGCACCAGGGCGAAACTGGTTGTTGCTCCCTTTATCAGGACACCCCCTATTTCCTGAACGGGATGCTGAATTTGTGGCATTCAGAAAACATCCTATTGTAAAAAAATCGCTTCCCTTTCATTCAATCAAAATCAGGAACAT
>DATKYO010000080.1:0-5623 GCA_035528475.1 Methanoregulaceae archaeon
CCACTCAGGTGTGACCCAGGCGGCTTCAAACATCGTGGTGAAGGGTGAAGTATACGGAATTTCATCTACCGCTGGTAAGGTTGATAAACTCAGGTTTGATGTCGGTCTTGCGGCAGGAGGATTACCTGTTGATATGGCAAGATCGCAACTGGTGTTGAGTACTACGGCTAATGTATCGACATTAACATATAATTCCGCAGAGTCTGAAACCCCGGGTGCTGGAAACTGGACTATCGCAGCGAAAAGCTTGGGTGCTACAGACGATACATTATTACAGGTCGATGAATCGTTTACAATCTTTGTCCAACCACCTACGTCTATTCCGTTGTGGAACAGGACGATATTCAACCTGGAAATTAAACCGGAAGTCGGTGCTTCACTGGGTATCCAGAGATCGATACCTGCAGGCGTTACAAACGTGACCTTGCTCTACTAATTCTAACCCTTTTTCTCGCGATTTTGTGTGTATCCCTTAACATCCTGTTACAGCCGTGAATCTTGCCCTTTATAGCCTGGATATCCATCTCAATGTTCTGACGGCAATAGAATTGGATGTTTTTTTGACTATATTTTTGGATCTTCGCTGTTACGCGTGGGTCCAGACATATGCATTCACATGTGAAACGTGGGGGCGGATTGCCTCTCTCGCCCCTGATGCGATGAACGACGACGACGAAGGGCGCCCCGGCGGCGGTTCAGTGACTATTCATTCATTCCTCAAAGAACCGAGATCACATTCCACCCTTTCACTACAGCGGAGAGCCATTTTTTCGATGGTAAGTGAACTTTCACAATCAAGCATTAAATCCCGATACGCCTCGTTCGCCCCCGCAGCAGTGGCGAACCCCATGATGCGATGGGGATTAAAACAGAAAAGTATGACACTTCATCCAGGGGAGAAGGGATTCATCGCATATCTTCTTCGGGGAGGGGCGGGTAGGGAAAAACCCCTCCCGTCATCATCCCGGATTATTATAATGGACGACATACTCGATAAAAGACGCTCACAGGGGTTTCACCACCTCTCCGCTGCCGTTATAGCAAACCAAAAAATGTGATAAAGTCTGGGAAAGGGGATTCTCAATAACTATTTTCTACTGAGTTCTCCCTGTCCAATAACCCCCCTTCCTCCACATAAACTATAATAACCCCGAATAGAGAATGTAGTTGTACTATGGCAGTAAACCAGGCACAGGTGGACCACATCATCTCCACCGCCTCCGCCGACGATCCAGAGGTGAAACTGCTCAAACTTCAGGATGAGGTGACTCTCATCAAGACATCCATCAAAAAGCTCCTGATCGACATCCGGGAACGGATGAACGACCTGGAAAATCCAATTATAATAGCGCCGGGGAGTGGCCAGGATGCGAATGTGTCGGGCAGCATGGCAAATATACTGAAAAATACCTCTTCTGCCGTTGAGTCCGCAGCTGGGGCAGTGAAAGCCGGCACAGAGATGCAACGGAGTGAAGAGCCCCGCCCTGAAGGCCATCCGGGGATTACCGCAGCAGTGGGAGCGCCTGCTGTGAATACCCCACACAATGCAGAACCGATTAGCAAACCATCTCAAATGGGTTTTGAAGGCGGAATGGATCTTCTCTCGGCATTCAAGTCCCAGATTGCCGGCCTCCCCGAGAAAGAGGCAAGGGAGGAGATATTATCGGATAAGGTGAGGCTCCAAAAGGTATTCCGGCTCTTCGAATGGACATCGAAAAATGTAAACCGGTTTGGTCACGACCGGGTGGATCTGATGCTCGACGCCTATAATGCAATGGGGCATATTACGGAAACCTCCTGCAAACTTGTAAAAGACATGACCCGCCTGATGCCGGCTAACATCGGGGAAGACCACGAGATTAAAGCCGATGAATTTGTATCCGAACTCTACGAGCTGAACCATATCTTAAACCCGTCTGATGCCACCCTCGATCGGGACATGATCGAGGTTCTGATGGAGAAACGACAGGACAAAGAGTCACGAAAGCTCCTTACGTCTCCAAGGAGCGAAGAAGAGGAGTTAGAGCGCGAGTATATCAGGACAAGGGACAGGGCATAATCAGATGTCAAGCGAGACTATAGTCACTGCCCTTTTTTTAATTAGTGCAGTAGTGGCTGCAGGAGTCCTTATAAGCGCAATATTTCCCGCTATTTACCGAACATCAGAAACTTTCGGATCTGTCTCGCATGAGGCCGACGTCAAGATGCGTACCGATATAAAGATAGTCAATTTTTTTGCCAGCGGGAATGATGCGAAAATCTGGTTGAAGAACGTAGGAACTGCCCGAATTAGTACAAATGAGCTTGATGAATCGGATATATTCATTGGAGAACCGGGAGATTTTGAAAGACAGGCCCTTGATGGGCTTTATACACTTGAGGGGACTCCAAATAATTACTGGGACCCGGGTGAGACACTGAACATCACGGTAACGAGTTCCTACCTCCCCGGAGTTTCGGGGAGTGACGTATATTTCGCAATCGTGCTGTCCAACGGTGTCAGGCGTTCTGAAGAATTCACTTCGAGTTAGGAAAAATAACGTGATATTGAGATGGCTGCCGCATCACTTGTCGCTACTGCCCTGGGAATTGTCCTCCTGATTGTCGCTGCATACATTCTCGTAGGAGGTGTACTGGTCACCAGTGAGACTGTAGTTGAAACACAGAAAGACATGACTGCCGTCCAGGTGAAAATGCTCGGTACGTCGCTTGAAATTACAGATGTATCCACCACGAATCCGCTCAACATCACTGTCACCAATAGCGGGAATGAACCAATCAGGAATTTTGAGGATATCGATGTCTACCTGATGAGTTCAAGTGTAAGCCCGGTTCTTTACCAGTACGGGACGGAATGGACAAAGGTCATCAACAATGACGTGGTATATCCAAACCAGTGGGATCCTGGTGAAGAAATCACTATTTTCCTCACCTATACGGGATCTCCTCCCTCCATGGTGCAAATTACCACTGGAAACGGCATATCAGCACGTTATATCGTGTAAATTCAAATTTATTTCCATAAAGCAATTTTATAAATACAGAAAACGAGAATACTCTTCTGTATACAAATGGTGGCGTCGAAAAATGAAGGATTGTCAGGACTTCTGGGTGGCGAAGATAAAAATATTCTCTCCACCGGCAAAACGGAGATTGACAAAAAAATCGCTGATGGCTTACCACTCGGCTCCCTTACGCTGATCGAAGGGGAGAACGATACAGGCAAGAGTGTGCTTACCGAGCAGATCATATGGGGTGCCATGAAACAGGGGCTCTGCGCAGATATCTATACTACCGAGCTCACTGCCAAGAGTTTTCTCTCCCAGATGGAATCGATGAGCCTTGACGTGTCTGAATATTTTGCCTGGGGTTATGTGAGGCTCTTCCACCTGCATATGGTCGGTTTCAAATGGAGTGAAGATGAAATGGGGGGTATACTTCAAAGAATCATTGACCATATCCGCACCAGCAAGGCTCAAGTCGTTATTATCGATTCCCTGACCATGTTTACCGAATATACAGCCCAGGCAGCCATCCTCACATTCCTTACAAACTGCAAGGATCTGGTGGATCACGGGAAAACCATCCTCATTACCCTGCATACCTATGCCTTCGAGGAAGACACACTGGTGAGAATCCGGTCTATCTGCGACGCCCATCTCATGATGAAAAAATCACTGATCGGCGACAAATATGTAATGGTGATGGAAGTGGTCAAAGTGAGGGGGGCCAGGAAGACCACAGGAAACCTGGTCAGTTTTGAGGTCCATCCCGGATACGGCATGAAAATCATCCCGATATCAATGGCAAGGGTCTGATATGAGCACTTTAACGGCAAATATAAACCTGCCGTTCAGGCAGGCATCCAATGACGAGGATAATGACTGCGTCAACAATATTGAGAGCTGTGCCCTCTATCGGATGCTTCCTGTAAATGCCAAGGAATATGTGAAAAAAAGCCCTCATCTTCTTGAATATCTCCATATCTTTCCGGTTGACGAATACGGGATACCGCTCTTTTTTTCAGAATTAAAAAGAGACCTGAAATCTATAAAAGAGCCCAATCTTATTTATCCCGCAGATGAGACGGTCTTTATCCATATCTTCCATGACCCGAACGATGTCAGGAATTATTACATTCCTGTGGACCCCTCATTCATGACAAGTGTAAAAGACCTCACTCCGGCGCTGGAGTTAAAATTAATAGACCTGCTTGATGCGCTAGAGGAGGACCCGGTGACAGATGAAGAACGGACCGTAGTTTTGAAAAAACTCATCAGCCAGGCCTGTGTCATTCAAAAACCCGGTGAGTCTTTGCCGAGGCTTACCAGCGGAAACGGAAAGGGCGGATTTTCGGGAAAGATAAAAAAATTTCTGAAAAAGGACATTACTGCAAAAAATAATCCAAAAGCAGAAGCGATCCTCTCGCTGGTTCCGCAGACGCCTGACGGAAGAATTATCGTGAATCCACAGGAATACCAGGCTCTGGAATACATGATGGTGAGAGACAAGATTGATGTGGGGATATTGAAACCCTTCATCAAGGACATGTACATCGAGGATATTTCGGTAGACGGCGTAGGCCCGATATTTGTCGAACATAAAATATTCAAAGGGCTCAAATCGGTTGTGGGCTGGGACAATACAGATGAACTGGACAAGTTCGTGATCAAACTTGCCGAAAGGGCAAAAAGGCCTATCACCTACAGGACCCCCATCGTGGACGCCACCCTTCCGGACGGGTCGCGTATCAATATCGTGTACAGTACCGATATCAGCAGAAAGGGAAGTAATTTTACCATAAGAAAAGCGATGGATGATCCACTCAGCATCCTCAATCTCATCGAATTCAACACCTGCAATTATATGGCTGCGGCATACCTCTGGCTTGTCATTGAGAACGGTATGTCCCTTTTCATGAGTGGTGAAACCGCCAGCGGAAAGACCACGAGCCTCAACGCTTTTACCACATTTATTCCCCCGGAGAACAAGATCGTCACAATCGAAGATACGCCTGAACTGCAGGTCCCACATAAAAACTGGACCAGGGAGGTATCAAAAGGAAAAGGAGCAGGTGAGGGTGAAGGATCAGATGTGACCATGTTCGACCTGCTCAAGGCGGCACTTCGTCAGAGGCCGAACCAGATCCTGGTGGGGGAGATCCGTGGTGTGGAAGGATCAGTTGCATTCGGGGCCATGCAGACCGGCCACCCCGTGCTCTCTACATTCCATGCCTCATCGGTGGAAAAACTTATCCAGCGTCTCTGCGGAGATCCCATCAATATCCCCAAGACCTATGTCGATAACTTAAATGTCGTGGTAATCCAGAGTGCGGTAAAACGCCCCGACGGGGGGACTCTCCGCCGCATGCTCTCCATTAATGAGCTTGTGGGTTATAACCCGGAAACCCAGGGATTCTCTTTTGTGGAGATGTTCCACTGGAATCCGATGACCGACGAGCATGAATTCACCGGTAAAGGTTCGAGTTACCTTCTGGAAAACAAGATCGCCACCATGCTGGGAATCCCTGAACATAAGAAGTCAGCAATTTATAATGAAGTGGAAAAAAGAGCCAGAATATTAGAAAGGCTTCATAAGGCAGGTTATACAGGGTTCTATGATC
>DATKYO010000081.1:0-18150 GCA_035528475.1 Methanoregulaceae archaeon
TCACGATTGTCTGGAGGGCAAGTATAGTCCGGGCAGCAAGAATCACCGGGTCTTTTGTCTTTTCCGGATGGGCTGCAAGGCCGCCGATCCCCCGGAGAGTGATGACCATGGAGTCAGACCCAGCAGAGAAGGCCCCCTCGCGGTATCCTATTGTCCCCATGGGGAGATCCGGGCCTACATGAAGTGCAAGGGCAAAATCAGGCCTGGGAAACTTCTCAAAGAGCCCGTCCAGTATCATCCGCTCTGCACCGTTGCCGACCTCTTCGGAGGGCTGGCCGACCAGGACCACGGTTCCCTTCCATCTGTGTGAAAATGCCTGGAGCAGGCGGCCGGTCCCCACCATCACGGCCATATGTGCATCGTGGCCGCAGGCATGCATCACGCCCCTCCGGGAGCCATCCGGCGTCTGTGCCTCCACCTTGCTGGCATACGAAAGCCCGGTTTCCTCGGTCACCGGCAGGGCATCCATGTCTGCCCTGATCATCACTACCGGTCCTTCTCCGGATGAGAGGACTCCGACAACCCCGTACCCTCCAATGCCCCGAACAGTTGCAAATCCTGCCAGACTTATCTCTTCCTCAAGCCTTTCGGAAGTCTTCTCTTCCCGGCCTGAAAGTTCCGGGTGTGCATGGAAATGCCTGTACAGTGCCTCAAGCGATGGAAGTTCCCCTTCAATGGTGTTTCGTATCTCCTCCACGAGGTTCGCATCAGGATTCATACGGCTTTAGTTCCTCCCGAAACCGGCATGCCCGGGTCCCATCCTTTCCTGCAGATCATTGAACCTGGCGATGGAAAGGTCAAGAAATTCCTGGTTCGTATCAATTCCGATAAATTCTCTCCCCAGGGACCATGCGGCGAGACCGGTGGTGGAGCTGCCGGTGAAGGGATCCAGGACCAGATCCCCGGTTTTCGTGGATGATTTGATGATTCTTCTTAACAATGCGCATGGTTTCTGGGTGGGGTGCTTTCCGAATTTCTTCTCGATTCCTTTTGGTGAAGGAATGCTCCATACGCTTCGCATCTGGCGTCCTGGTTTTTTGAGGGGGTCCTCGGGCCACTCCCCGTTTTTCGCCACATCGTAATTGAATGTATGCCGCGCTTTTTCGCTTTTCCTTGCCCAGATGAGGGTTTCATGGCTGGCCGTGAAATACCTGCCACTCAGGTTCGGAGGCGCATTCGGCTTGTACCAGCAGATATCGTTTAAGATGTGATATCCCAGCAGCTGGAGGGCAAACCCGCATGCATAGATGGAATGGTATGTTCCGCTTATCCATATCGAGCCGTCCTCTTTGAGTACACGGCGGCACCGTGCCAGCCATTCCATCTGGAATGAAAAATCCTCTTCCACTCCGCTGCTGACATCCCACGACCCTTTATCCACGGGAGCTCTTTTCCCCGAGTGGCAGGTGAATCCTCCATTGGAGAGATTATATGGGGGATCGGCAAATATCATATCCACTGACCCGGGAGAAATACTGTCCAGTACTTCAAGGCAGTCTCCAAGGTGCAGCTCGAATGCATCTTTTTTGAAGTATGGGGAACAGCTCATCAGTTAACCCTCAATGCGGGGTTTCGGTGGCACAAAAGCCCCGGATTTACTATATTTCTTTTCTTTCCCAACTATATAATTCCCGGCGCTGTCTGCCCTCCCTGATAGTTCCCGAAATTGTTAGGTAGTATGCAGATGTATCCCTGTAGGAGAATGACAAAGAAGCACAGGGTCCAGGAAATGATGCGGCTGATGACATCGAAGATCAGGAGCATCTCGGATTCTCTCTCCGATAAAGAGATCAAGCAATTTATTGAAGAAATATTAAACGCAGACCGGATATACGTGATGGGCGCAGGGAGGTCCGGACTCGTCGCCAAGGCATTTGCAATGCGGTTAATGCACCTGGGCCTTTCGGCGTTTGTGATTGGGGAGACTATCACGCCGGCAATGAAACCCGGCGATCTCATGGTGGTCTTTTCGGGTTCGGGGCGTACCAAGACTGTTGCAGATATCGCCGAAACGGCAAAAGAGATCGGAGGGCGAATCTCCCTCATCACCTCAAATGGGGATTCCAGGATTGGCCGGATTGCTGACTGCATTGTGATCATCGAACACCAGCGGGATGAGGTGAAGGACGATGCCGAAGAGTTTGAAATCAGGCAGATGCTGGGTGAGCACAAATCGTTTGCTCCCCTTGGGACATTATTTGAGACAACTGCCATGGTATTCGCAGACGCTATCATCTCCTGTCTCATGGAGATCACAAAAACAGACGAGAAAGAGCTGAAGAACCGCCACGCGAATATCGAATGAAAGAGGAGAAATGGGAAAATGGAAAAATTCCGATATGCCGCCAGGCTTCGGGGGATAGAGATCTCGGGCATCAGAAAACTGTTCGAAGCTGCCGGTCCGGGTTCTATCAACCTTGGACTTGGAGAACCGGATTTCGACACACCGGAGCACATCAAGGAAGCCGCCGTAAAGGCCTTAAAAGAGGGAAAGACTGGCTACACGCCAAATATGGGCATTCCGGAGCTGAGAGATGCGCTGTGTGAGAAATTTGCCGCTGAAAACAATCTCGCCTACAAACCGGATCAGGTCATTGTGACTGCAGGGGCAAGCGAAGCACTGCATATCATCATGCAGGCGCTCGTGGGAAATGGGGACCGGGTAGTATTTGCCGACCCCGGATTCGTCTCCTATGGTGCACTGGCACTTATTGCGGGCGGGAAGCCGGAAGGCCTCGCGCTGGATTCAACACTCCATATTGACCTCGAGAAAGCCAAGGAAAAGATGGACGGGGCCAGGATCATGGTTCTGAATTCTCCCGGAAATCCCACCGGTGCCGTTGAAAGTAAAGAATCAATCAAAGCACTTGTGGAATATGCACAAGATTCCGGGGTGACTGTTGTCAGCGATGAGGTGTATGAACACTTCATATATGATACCACACACTGGAGCCCGGCATTATTTGGCGATGATGTCATCACCGTGAATGCCACAAGCAAGACCTATGCGATGACCGGCTGGCGGCTGGGGTACCTGGCCGGGCCGAAGGAGTATATTGAACAGAGCCTCAAAGTCCACCAGTACTGCCAGGCATGCGCAAGTTCGGTATCGCAGTACGCGGCACTCGCCGCCTATACGGGCCCCCAGACTTGTGTCCGGGAGATGCACAGGGAATACCGGGCCCGGCGGGATTTCCTTTACGAACAGCTCAGATCATTGGGATTCGAGTTCCCTGTTCCCGAAGGGGCATTTTATATGTTCACGCCGATGGCCCGCCGGGTAACAGAGGAGATTATCAGGAATGGTGTGATTATTGTTCCCGGAGAAGCATTCGGGGCCAATGCACCGGATTATGCCAGGATAAACTATGCCGCCTCAATGGACGATATTAAAATCGCGGTAGAGAGAATCGCAAAAGTCGTTAGGTGATCGGAATGGTCAGTGTATTATTGCATAAATTGTCAAATGCCCACGGGCTTTCAGGGAGCGAGGGCAATATCCTCCAAATTGTGAAATCCGAGTTGAAAGGGTTTGTAGACGACATATATGAAGACCGGATGGGCAATGTTGTGGCAGTGAAGAAAGGAAATGATTTTTCCATTATGCTTGCTGCCCATACTGATGAGATCGGGTTAATGGTCAAGTCTATTGATGAGAAGGGTTTTTTACGATTCGTAACCCTCGGCGCATGGTACCCGCCCACTCTTTATAACCAGAGGGTTTTGCTCCATGTGAACCGGGGAATGGTGTACGGTGTCCTGGGGGGCAAGCCGCCTCACAAGATGGATGATGAGGAGAAGAAGAAAGGGGTAAAGGTCGACCAGATGTTTATCGATGTCGGGGCCACAAGCCGTGAGGAAGTGGAGGGCCTTGGAATTGAGGTTGGAACCCCCGTTACCCTTGACCGGGACGTGGCAGAACTGGCAAACGGGAGAATAACAGGGAAAGCCTTTGATAACCGGGCAGGAGTGGCCTTGCTTATCAAGACGATGCAGAAGACGAATTCTCCGTTTACCCTCTATGCGGTCTTTACTGTCCAGGAGGAAGTAGGCCTTAAAGGGGCAAAAACTTCCGCATTTTCACTCAATCCCGATTGTGCGGTGGCCACGGATGTGACATTTCCCGGAGATCACCCGGGCATCGAGTTGCATGATGTTCCGGTGGAGATGGGAAAAGGTCCCATTATCACCATTGTCGATGCCAGTGGCAGGGGGCTCATCGCCAGCCGGGCCATGGTCAGGTGGCTGAAAGATACCGCGACGATGCATGACATACCCGTTCAGGTGGAGGTAGGAAGCGGAGGGACCACGGACGCAACGGCAATACACCTGGAGAGAGGGGGCATTCCCAGTACCACGCTTTCTATTCCTACCAGGTATATCCATTCACCTGTTGAGGTGGTGGACATCCATGATGTGGAGACAGGTGTCCGACTCCTGGTTGAAGCGCTAAATGTGAAACCGGAGATTTAAAAATTCTCATTTAAAAATTTAAGCCTGGAAAATTCATTTTTTATTTATTCCCAATCTGGACTAAGTAGATCCTAATAACTTCTTTATAAGTATTGGCGCGTATATTGCGAATGTATCTCAGTTATACTGCCCTGTGTATGACATAAGGCTCATGGGTAATATCACCCGTGTACACTATGTTAAGCTTGCATCCCGCGCAGTGAGATCATTGTCTCAGTACAATTAACTGATGATATGACCTTTTGCAGGTTACAATATTGAAGAAAAGGTATGTTTTTAAAAAAATTCTGTATCATCGATTAATTTCCTTCTTCGGAAATATATCGGTTTAGATCGGAATTTCATCGAAAATAGTGACAAAATGGGCAGTATAACTGGTTAAGCTATTCAATGATAAGGGAAGAAATTGTACAACGTGACCCAATCGAACATCATGACTTCATCAGGGCATCATGGTGGATATGCAGAATGACAACCTTTCATAATGCGAATTCAGGCCTTCAGAGGTTCGCATATAATGAAAAAACCCCTATTTTAAGGTATAATCCTAGGAAAACTTTATATAGATTACAAGAGAGGATATGTTGAATACATTTATATCGTGATTTAGGGTATTATATTACCCTCATTTCGCGATTGGAGGATGTATAGAGAACATATCAGCTGAGGTGTTCATATGGACCATAAAAGACTGCTCCAGATCAGTATCCCGATTCTACTCTGTCTATGTATTGTGCTCCCTGTCGCGGGGGCCATAAACGTAACAGGGATCAGTCCCGTATCAGGGATCAACACGGGATACTTGTTTATCGATAACCTTTCAGGAACAGGTTTTCCAGTATATCCCACACCGGTATCGGTGGTACTCAACAAGACAGGAGATGCCAACGTCACCGCATTGGGAGTAACGTATGTAAGTTCAACGAAACTTACCTGTTTCCTGGATCTGACCGGAGAGACGGCCGGCCAGTGGAATGTTGTGGTGATTAATTTAACCAGTGGTGAAGAGGGATCTCTGCCCAACGGATTCTCGGTGATGAATCCTGCGCCGACTCTGACAGGTATTACGCCGAACACGGGATATAATAACGACACCGTGTTCATCACCAACCTGGCCGGAACCAATTTCCTCACCACAGGAACAACGATAGTCAATCTCACCAAGTCAGGAGAGACGAATATCACCGCTACCAACATGAACGTGGTGAGTCCCTCACAGATCACATGCCGGTTCAATATCATCGGTGCGACTCCCGGACAGTGGGATGTAGTGATGACAAGCCCGGACGGGCAGAGTGCAGTACTCACAAACGGATTTACTGTCACTTATCCGCCACCAGAAGTATATAGCATTGTTCCTGTAACCGGGACAAATAATGCGGTTGTTGGAGTTACCAACCTGGCAGGCATTAATTTCCTGGCGGGAGCAAATGTGACGCTTTCCAAAACCGGGGAGGCAGACATCACTCCCATCAACGGACCCATCATCTCTCCCACAAAGATCATGTGCTTCATCGACCTGAGCGGGGCAGTTGTGGGACCATGGAATGTGACAGTGACAAATCCGGACAACCAGTCAGATACACTTGTGAACGGATTCACCATCTATTATCCCCAGGCACCAGCGGTCGTCAGCATCAGCCCCCAGACAGGATATAACAACGGCCCTATCCAGATCACCGCATTGGGCGGATCCGGGTTTGAGCCCGGGGCAACGATTGTGCTGAACAAGACGGGAGAGGCGGATATCGTTGCGACCGGAGTGAATGTGCAGAGCTCCAGTCTTATCAACTGTACATTTGACCTCACCGGTGCAGCAGTCGGACAGTGGAACGTGGTCTTGACCAACGACGACGGCCAGTCCGGATCGTTTGCGAATGGATTTACTGTCATGTATGTCCCGCCGACAGTCATATCCATCACACCAGATACAGGCCTGAATACGGGCCCGGTGGCTATCACAAATCTTTCAGGTGCTGATTTCCGCTCCGGTGCAACCGTCGAACTCGTACGGGGAGGATACTCGAATATTACTGCTACCACAGTCATTGTGGTGAACAGCTCGGTAATCACCTGCACGGTTGACCTGGTCGGAGCCGCGGCCGGAGCATGGGATGTGGTGGTGACCAATACCGATATGCAGTCCGACAGTCTCCCTGCCGGTTTTACCGTATCCAATCCCGCACCCACGGTGACTTCAATCACCCCTAACACCGGAATTAATACCGGGCCGGTTCCGATTACAGGCCTTTCAGGTACCGGTTTCCTCCCGAATGCCACTGTTGCCCTGAACAGGACAGGATACCCTGATATTATCGCTACAGGGGTGACAGTTGCAAATCCCTCCAGTATCACCTGCACGGTTGACCTGACCGGAGTCACGGCCGGAGCATGGAATGTTGTAGTGACCAATACCGACACGCAGTCCGGCAGCCTCCCTGGTGGATTTGCAGTCACCAATCCGCCACCAACGGTGAACAGCATCACTCCGGACAGCGGTGTCAACAGCGGAATCGTCAGCGTGGTGAACCTCTCGGGCACCGGTTTCCTCCCGAATGCCACTGTTGCCCTGAAACGAGCGGGATATGCAGATATTCCAACCATCGGAGCGCCGGTTGTCAACGATTCAACCAAGATCCTGTGCTTCTTCGACCTTACAGGCAGGACGGTCGGAAAATGGGATGTCGTGGTGACCAATTACGACACCGGTACCGGAACACTTCCCCAGGGATTCACGATCTATTACCCGCAGCCGCCTTCTGTGTCCTCGGTTGAACCGGATACGGGTGTGAATGACGCAAGTCTGTTCATTTCAAACCTGTCCGGTACTGGATTCCAGAACGGGGCAACAGTCACCCTTAAAATGGGAGGTGAACCTGATGTCAACGCCACGGGAGTTACTGTGGTGTCAGCGTCCCGGATCACCTGCACGGCGGATCTGAACGGTGTGACTACCGGTTTCTGGGATGTAATGGTTACGAACGATGACGGCCAGTCCGGTACCCTTGTAGGGGGACTGGAAGTAATCTATCCGGCACCGACAGTCACCGCCATTACGCCCGATAACGGGTTGAACACAGGAACTGTCTCCATTACAAACCTTGCGGGAACAGGGTTCCTTGATAATGCAACGGTTACATTCAACATGACCGGCCAGGCAGATTTCTATGCTACCGGCGTGGTGGTTGTGGATCCAACAATGATTACCTGCACAGCTGACCTGACAGGTCAGGAAGCGGGTGACTGGAACGTGATCGTCACAAACACTGACGGACAATCAGGATCACTGCCGGACGGGTTCGCAATCGAGAATCCTGCCCCGACAGTCACATCAATCACACCGATAAAGGGGCCAAACGACGGATCGGTCTTTATCAGCGACCTCTCCGGAACAGGTTTCCTTCCGGGAGCATCGGTGACGCTTACCCGGGGCGGGTATGTTGACATTGTTGCGACCGGCGTGAATGTGATAAGTTCCACCATGATCAACTGCACGGTTGACCTGACCGGCAAGGCTACCGGTAGCTGGAACGTAGTGGTCACCAATACAGACGGGAAGTCGGGAATGCTTCCCAGCGGATTCTTGATCACACTGCCTCCACCGGTGGCCGATTTCAGTGCTGATCCGACCCTCGGAACCGTTCCGCTTACCGTCCAGTTCACTGATCTTTCCACCAATAATCCGTATGTCTGGGTCTGGAACTACGGCGATGGCTCAACTTCAGTGGGAACGGGCCAGCAGAACCCTGTCCACACCTACAATGCGCCGGGTATATACAATGTGACGCTGCTTGTGCAGAACTCGGGCGGCGAGGACCAGGTAACCAAGACCGGATACATCAATGTAGTGACCACCCCGATAGCCAGCTTCACCGCGGATCCGACGGAAGGAACTGCTCCGCTCCTTGTCCAGTTTACCGACACGTCCGACGGCAAGCCCAACAAGTGGATCTGGCAGTTTGGTGACGGATCGTATTCATTCGATCAGAACCCGTACCACCTGTACAGGAATGCAGGTATTTACACGGTAAAACTGACCGTTACCAACAGTGCGGGAGTTGACACGGTGACCATGACCGATCTTATCACCGTGAAATCCCTGCCCGTGGCTGATTTCAAAGCCAACGTGACATCAGGATCGAGTCCACTGTCAGTTAAGTTCACCGACACAACGACTGGTGCTCCGACATCCTGGTTATGGACGTTCGGTGACGGTGGATCCTCAGCTGTCCAGAACCCTGTCTATGTCTATACTGTGCCCGGCACCTTCAGCGTGCAGCTGGTTGCATCAAACAGTGCAGGAACAAGCACCGAGACAAAGAACGGATATATCACCGTAACCGAGGGTCTCATGGCTGCATTTGAATATACAATCAGCAATCCGGACAATACCGCCCCGCTGACCGTGGCCTTCACCGACAGGTCGATAGGCAGCCCGCTTCGGTGGACCTGGCGGTTTGGTGACGGGTATGTCACCAACGAGAGAAACCCAATCCACAACTATCCGGTTCCGGGAACATACAATATCACGCTGACAGTGACCAGCCTGGAGGGATCAGATTCCACCACCCAGACTATTGAGGTCACTGCTCCCCTGGTTGCAGAATTCACCGCAGAACCCACAAGCGGATCGGCTCCCCTCACGGTTGAGCTGATCGACACCTCCGTGGGAACGCCCATTGACTGGACCTGGGTCATCTACAAAGACTTGAGCAATGCAGTGCTTATCTATCCGGGCAGTCCGAACCAGATATACACATTCAATGAGCCGGGGCAGTATTCGGTCCGGATGATTGTCAATGATGCCTATGGAAGCCAGAGCATTGAAGAGAAAATCAACTATATCAATGTCCTCAACTTCCCCTGAGTAATTCAGAAGAATACCTCTTTTTTTAAAAACCTTTCAAGAAACCCTTGTTTTGAAGGATTGTCCGGCCAAAATCGCGTTGTTCCCGGGAGCCTGTTGGACCCGGATAGATGGGAAGTAAAAAAGGCTCTTATCCTGTAAGCACCGGAAAGATGGGGATATCGAAATTTGTGTATACATTGTTATGATAAGAATACGGTCCGGCCCCACAGGGAGGTTTATTCTCCGATCCTTTCTTTGTAGCTCCGGATCCGGTCCCTGAGGGCTATGGCCCCTTCGAAGTCCAGGTTGTCTGCAGCACGCTGCATCCGGGCTTCGAGTTCCACGATGAGGTTGGGTATTTCGATCTTCGGAATATGTTTGGTATCTTTGATGTCAACCTCTTTCTCCCGCACCGGCTTTATTATGGTCTTCGGGGTGATGTGGTGCGTACGGTTATATTCCATCTGGAGAGTTCTTCTCCGCTCGGTCTCTGATAGTGCCTCTTTTATTGATCTGGTGATTTTGTCGGCATACAGGATCACCCTTGAATTGACATTCCTTGCCGCCCGGCCGATGATCTGGATGAGGCTTCGTGCATCCCGGAGAAATCCTTCCTTGTCCGCATCGAGTATGCCGATAAAGCCCACTTCAGGGATATCAAGCCCTTCACGAAGGAGGTTGATCCCCACGAGCACGTCGAACTTTCCAAGGCGGAGCTCCCGGATAATCTCGGTCCTCTCCAGTGTGTCAATCTCGGAATGGAGGTAACGGGCACGGATTCCCTGTTCAGCAAGATATTCGGTCAGTTCTTCTGCCAGTTTCTTTGTAAGGGTGGTGAGGAGTACCCGGTCTCCCCGGGCGACGGTGGTGTCGATCTCCTTTCTCACATCCTCTATCTGTCCTTCGATCTTTCTCACTTCGACGACAGGGTCTATAAGTCCTGTGGGCCGGATGATCTGTTCCACAACCAGGGAAGAGTGGGAAAGTTCATAGTCGCCGGGTGTGGCCGAGACAAATACGACGTTTCGCATGTACTGCTCGAATTCCTTAAACATCAGCGGCCTGTTGTCGTAGGCGCTCGGCAGACGGAACCCGAAGTCAACCAGTGACTGCTTCCGCGACCGGTCTCCCCGGAACATGCCATGGAGCTGGGGGATGGTCTGGTGGCTCTCGTCGATGAACATGAGGAAGTCGTTCGGGAAATAATCGAGCAGGCAGTAGGGTTTCTCACCAGGCTTCCTGAAGTCGAAATGCCGGGAATAATTTTCGATGCCTTTACACGACCCGGTCTCATCTATCATCTCCAGGTCATAGAGGGTTCGCTGCTCAAGCCTGTGTGATTCCAGCATTCCCAGTTCCGGCAGCCTCCCGTCCAGTTCGGTTCGTATCGTGTCGAGCGCTTTTTTCTGGATGTCTTCGGGTATGACATAGTGGCGGGCGGGAAATATGTAAAAATAACTCATTTTCTCCTTTATTGCGCCCGTATGCTTCTCCATTTCAACTATTCTCTCGATCTCGTCCCCGAACATCTCGATGCGGATGATATTGTTGAAATAACCCGGAATAATGTCTATCGTATCCCCCTTCACCCTGAATCTCCCCGGCATCAGTTCGATATCATTCCGTGTATACTGGCTGGAAATCAGGCGCTCAAGGATCTGTTTTCTCGGGACCGTATCCCCGACTTTTATCTCAAATCCCATGTTCCTGAAATGCTCGGGCCTCCCAAGCCCGTAGATGCAGGAGACGGATGCCACGACAATCACGTCCTTCCTGGAGAGGAGCGAAGCTGTGGCGGAGAGGCGGAGCTGCTCTATTTTCGGGTTGATCTGTGCGTCTTTTTCAATATACTGGTCTTTCTGGGGGATGTATGATTCCGGCTGGTAATAGTCATAATAGGAGACAAAGTACTCCACCCTGTTGTCGGGGAAGAATTCCCGGAACTCGTTCCACAGCTGGGCTGCCAGGGTCTTGTTATGGGCAATGACAAGTGTGGGTTTCTGCACATGCTGGATCACGTTGGCCATCGAAAAGGTCTTTCCCGATCCGGTCACACCGAGGAGGGTCTGGTACCGGTTTCCAGCCTTCGTTCCCGATACAAGCTGTGCGATGGCTTCCGGTTGTGATCCTTTCGGTTCAAACGGGGCATGCAGTGAAAACGTGTTCATGCTCTCACCTTTTTCTTACGGAGAAGGCGGTGGTAGGCGATTGCGAAACGGTGGGCTTCATCACGCATGGCCTGCACGAAGAGCAGGCTCGGCTCCTTCCGGTCGGGAGTGAGCGGGTACGCACTTTTTTTGGTATAGATCTCTTCATTTTTCTTGGCAAGCGCGATGACCGGGATGTCAAGGTCCAGCACTTTTAACTCTTTTACTGCGGCATTCAACTGTCCCTTCCCCCCGTCGATAATGACCAGGTCAGGCATCTCTTTTTGCTCTGACTTGAGGCGCCGGTATCTCCTCCCTACTACCTCGGCGATGGCTGCGGGATCGTCTATTCCTTCCACGGTTTTGATCCGGAACCGCCTGTAATTCTTCTTGTCAGGCCGGCCGCCCCTGAACTGTACCATTGATCCTACCACAGCTGTTCCCGAGATGTGGGATATGTCGAAACACTCGATCACCTCCGGAAGGGTGTCGAGGGCCAGGAGTTCTGCAAGTTCGGCCACCTTGATCCGGTCACCAAAAAAGGTAATCTCGATGTTCTTTTTGACCAGGTCAAGCAGCCTCTTCTTCGCTCCTTTTACTGGGACGGTCACGGTGACTTTACCCCCTCTCTTCAGGGAGAGATACTCCTGCAGAGGCTCCTGCAGGTCTTCGGGAAGGATCAGCTCTTTCGGAACCGGTGCATCCGAGTAATACTGGAGTAAGAACTCTTCCAAAAATTCTTCGACAGACTCGAATACATATTCCCTTTTATTCGCCAGTGTTCCCTGGTGCACATTGAACACCATCAGGTAGACGGATCCGCCATGGACAAAGTAATTGATGATATCCTCATCGCCACGGGTCTTTCTCGCCATGTCCTGGCGCTCTGAAAGTCTCTCCAGTGCATGGATTTGGTTCCGTGCAACCAGCGCTTTTTCGTATTCCTGCGTCTCTGAACACTCCGCCATCTCGTGTGTCAATGATTCCCGGAGATCAGTTGCTTTCCCTTTCAGGACCATTGTCGCCCTGTGAACCTGTTCTGCATATTCGTCACCAGAAATTTCATGTATGCAGGGGGCACTGCAGGTTTTGATATGGTACCGGAGACAGGGCCTCCGGGGAAGATTCCGGCAGGTGCGGAGCTGGAAGGTCTTTTTTACCAGGGACAGGATATAATCGCGTTCCGCCGCCGACACAAAGGGGCCGAAAAATGATCCTTTGCCGTCCATCCGGCGGGCAATACATATGCGGGGGAATGCATCACCGGTAATCCGGATATATGCATACTGTTTGGCGTCTTTTAAGTCGATATTGTACCTGGGCTGATGAGTTTTGATCAGGCTGCTTTCCAGGATGAGGGCCTCCACCTCGTTGGCGGTGACCATGATATCCAGGGAATCGATATTGGAGATCAGTTTTTCGGTTTTTGGATCATGATCCCGTTTCCGGGAATAACTGCTCACTCTTTTTTTTAAGTTTTTTGCCTTTCCGATGTAGATTATCCGGCCCTCCCTGTCCCGGAAAAGATAGCATCCTGGGTCATCGGGGAGATGGGAGGTCTCGATCATGGTTTTTACAACATTTTTTTAAGGAATGCACCGGTATAACTCTTCTCGTGTTCCGCCACTTCCTCGGGTGTTCCTGTGGCCACCACATAGCCTCCTTCTTCGCCCCCTTCGGGCCCGAGGTCGATGATATGGTCGGCGGACTTGATGATGTCAAGGTTATGCTCGATGACTACCACGGTGTTTCCTTTCTCCACGAGTTCGTCGAGCACCCCGACGAGTTTCCTCACGTCATGGAAATGCAGCCCTGTGGTGGGTTCGTCCAGCAGGTAGATCGTCTTCCCTGTCCCTTTCTTGGAGAGTTCACGGGTGAGCTTGATCCGCTGGGCCTCTCCCCCGGAAAGGGTGGTGGAGCTCTGCCCAAGTTTGAGGTAGTCCAGGCCCACTGCAGAAAGTGTCTGGAGTTTGAGTCGTATGGCCGGGATATTGGAGAAGAGGTGTAATGCTTCTTCTACGGTCATTTCCAGCACATCGGCAATTGACTTGCCCTTGTATTTGACTTCAAGGGTCTCATGGTTGTAGCGCCTGCTTTTGCACTCCTCGCACTCGATATACACGTCAGGAAGGAAGTTCATCTCTATCTTGATGAGGCCGTCCCCCTGGCAGGCCTCGCAACGCCCTCCCTTCAGGTTGAAGGAGAACCTTCCGGGTTTATAGCCCCTGAGCTTTGCTTCTTTCGTCTCTGCAAAGACTTTCCGTATCTCGTCAAAGACCTTTGTATAGGTGGCAGGGTTACTGCGGGGTGTCCTGCCGATTGGGCTCTGGTCGATGACGATGACCTTGTCGATCTCCGAATCAAACAAAAGCTTGCCATATTTTCCGGGAACAACGCGGGAATGATATATTTTTTTCTGAAGTGCCTTGAAGAGGGTGTCGTAGATGAGGGTGGATTTCCCGCTCCCTGAAACACCGGTGACTACCGAAAAGACCCCGATTGGTATCCGCACATCGATGTTTTTCAAATTGTTCTCCATGCATCCGGAGATCCTGACATATTTTTTGCTTTTCCTTCTTTTCAAAGGGGTCTCGATGACCAGGTCGCCTGACAGGTACTGGCCTGTGAGGGATTTTTTATTCCGGGCGATCTGGGCGGGTGTGCCTTTCGCCACCACGTACCCGCCATGGATGCCGGCCCCGGGTCCCATATCGACCACGTAATCCGCACTCCGGATGGTATCCTCGTCATGCTCCACCACCACAAGGGTGTTTCCCAGGTCACGGAGGCGGCGGAGGGTGTCGATAAGTTTCTGGTTGTCTTTCTGGTGGAGTCCGATGGACGGTTCGTCCAGCACATAGAGCACACCCATGAGGTTGGACCCGATCTGTGTCGCCAGGCGGATCCGCTGGGCTTCGCCCCCGGACAGGGACCCTGCACTCCGGGAGAGCGTGAGGTAGCCAAGCCCGACTTTTTCTAGGAAGTCAAGGCGTGAGTTGATCTCTTTTAAGATCTGCCTGGCGATCTCTGCCTGTTTTTCGGAGAGTTCCAGGTTTTCAAAGAACTGGAGGCATCTGCTCACCGGGAGGTCGGTGATATCGATAATGGACCTGTCCGCCACTTTTACCGAGAGCACCTTCTCCTTCAGCCGCTTCCCCTGGCAGGAGGGACATTCCGATACATGCATGAATTTCTCGAGTTCCCTCTTGCGGTAGTCGGACTTGGTCTGGTTGTAGAGGCGTTGTGCCTGCGGGAGGAGTCCCTCCCAGTTGCCTGTATGGGCAAAATGGGCATCCCCGTTCTTCATGCTCATGGAGAACCTGATCCGTTCGTTCGATCCGTACATGAGGGCATTGTACTGGACCGTGGTGAGATCTTTTACCGGAGTGAAGATGGAAAACCCGTAGTGACGGGCAATTGCCGCCAGGTACTGCCCCCGGTAGCCGTCGAGGAAGTTCCTGTACATCGCCACCGCCCCGTCGGCGATCGAGAGGTCGGTATCGGGGATGATGAGGTCAGGGTCGAATTCCATCTTTATCCCGAGCCCGTTGCATTCTTCACAGGCCCCAAATGGGCTGTTGAAGGAGAACATGCGGGGCTGGAGTTCTTCAAAGGTGAGGCCGCATTCAGGGCAGGCCAAAAGTGCCGAGAAGACGTGATCGGTTCCCTCCCTGTCAAGGACGACCATGAGTCCCTCGGACTTCTCAAGTGCCCGTTCGGTTGCTTCCACCAGCCGGGAATGGTCGGAGACCTCCAGCCTGTCGATCACCACCTCGATATCGTGTTTCTTGTAGCGCTCCAGCGGCACTTCTTCATCTGTCCGGTGGATCTCCCCGTTGATTCGCACCCGGAGATACCCTTCCTTATTTAAGTCTTTTATGAGCTGCTGGTAGGTCCCTTTCTTCTGCCTGACCAGGGGGGAGAGAATGGTGACCATCCCGCCTATCTCCCGGGAGATCTGTTCGGCTATCTTTTCCGGTGACTGGGACTCGATTTTTATATTGTGAACCGGGCAGTAGGGGATTCCCGCCCTGGCAAAGAGCAGCCTGAGATAATCATAGATCTCGGTAACGGTTCCCACTGTACTGCGCGGGTTCTTGCTGGTTGATTTCTGTTCAATGGATATGGCAGGGGAGAGCCCCTCGATTGAGTCCACATCAGGCTTGCTCATCAGCCCAAGAAACTGACGGGCATAGGCCGAGAGGGATTCCACGTATCTCCTCTGCCCCTCGGCGTACACGGTATCGAACGCAAGCGTGGATTTTCCCGAACCGGAAAGGCCGGTAATTACGATAAATTTGTCCCTGGGGAGTTCAACGGTCAGATTTTTCAGGTTATGCTGCCGGGCTCCCTTGATGATGATCTTATTCATTGTTCTGCGGGATTAGTTCTGGCTGTGAACCCATAAAGAGACACCTTTCGAGGTAAGGAACACTCAGGATAGCTGGTGTGGCTTTGTGGAATACTGCACGAAGGTGAAGCTTTTTTGTCCTCTTTCCCCAGATACTATGAGATAACCGGGCCTGCCGGAGGGAGTGGGGTGAAAAGATGCAGAATGTGTATGTGATCGGGCACAAGCAGCCCGATACCGATAGTATCGGGAGTGTGATCGGGTATGCCGAGCTGCTCAATATAAAAGAGCCGGGGCGGTACGTTGCAGCCTGCTGCGGGGAGATGAATGCCGAGTCCCGGTATGCCCTTTCCCGGTTCGGCGTTGAGGAGCCGGTGTTTGTCGAGAGCGTGGAGCCGAGCGTGGGCGACATCCCGTTTTTTTATACCCAAAAAGCGCCTGCAGATATGCCCACCATCGATGTGGCGGCCATGATGGACGAGTTCGATGTCCGGAACATCCCGGTCATCGATGAGGATAACCGCCTGCTGGGGATCGTGAGTGAATACGGCCTTGCAAAGGCATACGTGACCCCGAACAGGCAGCAGGCTCTCTCAATCGGTCCCATTCCCCTCTCCACCCTTGCACGGATCCTGGATGCCCGGGTATGCAATCCCGGCCGGAAGATCCTTTTTGGGCGTGTGACTATTGTCATCGATGCCCTGCATATGGCGCTGTCCAGCCTGACAGTCGATGATGTGGCGGTCGTGGGAGACAATGAACCTGTCCAGCTGGCCCTAATCTCGGCCGGGATCGCAGCCCTTATCATCGCCGAAGGGGCGCCGGTAGGCGAAAGGACGCTTGAAGCCGCCGGAAAATGCGGTGTGGCGATTCTTGCAAGCCCGCTGGATGCCTTTTCGGTGGGACGCATGGTCCACCTCTCCCGCCCGGCCGGGGAGGTCGTGGCATCAGACGTTCCCGTGGTGAGGCCCGAGGACTCCCTTGTCTATGCCAGGAAGTTGGTGACCGATTCACGGTACAGGACGGCATGCGTGGTGGATGGAGAAGGACGGCTGCTCGGGATGATCTCCCGGAACACGTTCCTCGAGGAGATCCAGAAACATGTGATACTGCTGGACCACAACGAATATGCCCAGGCGGTGGACGGCATCGAGACTGCAGAGATCCTGGAGGTCATCGACCACCACCGGATCGGGGCGATTACCACGTTGAAGCCGGTGAAGTTCTTAAATGAGCCCGTGGGGTCCACGTCCACCATCATCACTAAAAAGTTCAAGGATGCCGGGCTCACGCCTTCCAGGGCAACGGCCGTCATGCTGCTCTCCGGCATCCTCTCCGATACGCTGGTCCTCAGGATGTCTACAACGACTAAGGAAGACGAAGAGGCCGTTGATTTCCTGGCAGGGATTACCGGGCTCGATCCGGTGGAGTATGGCACCACGCTGATCCAGCAGGGGATGGAACTGGAATCGGTCCCGCTCCGTGAACTGCTTGCCAGGGACACCAAGGCCTACACCCTGTTCGGAAAAGATATAATCATCGCCCAGGTGATGACTGCCTCGGATGAGTACGCCCGCACGAGGTCTGACGAGATACGGAAGGATCTTGATGCCCTGCGGAAGGAAAACGGGGTTGATCTCTACCTGGTCCTCTTTACCAATGTAATCGAAAACAACAGCGCTCTCTTTGCAGCCGCAGACTCGAAAGTCATCTCTGCCCTTGACTATGACGAACAACCGGTGATGCTCGAGGGGGTCATGTCCAGGAAGAAGGATTTCCTGCCCAAGTTCGGGCATAACCTCCGGCAGTTGTAGGGTAAGAATTGTTGTGAATAAAACGGCATATCTTATAGATCAGATCCATTACTAAGACACAACATTTTCGCCTTCCTCCACGATCTGGAGGTCCCAGTCGTCATCGTCAAAAGCGATTGTCCCCATCCCGTCACATACCGGGCAGGGAACGGTCTCAGGGACATTATTGCAGGCGTCCGGCTCTATCTCGTTTTCGACTTCAGCCGAATCCTCCATCCTTATGTGAAAGTACCTCTTTGCATCATGTGATTTGAGAGATTCACATATCAGGTGCTGCTCGTTTGTGATCTCTCCTTTTCCCCTGCAGGTTCGGCATCTGAGAATTATCATGAGTTGTGCATCAATGGTTTCTCGGTACACCCATATAACTGGATCAGAATCGGACCAGGGGAATAGAGTACCGGATCTTTCATCTCTATTGTAAATAAAAAAAATTACTTATCAATTATTATTCTTTCTTCGCCTCACCCTTCATCTTGGATGCGATATGTGCAATCCATATGATGACAATGACTG